>NZ_JBEZEZ010000010.1:0-309041 GCF_040649155.1 Streptosporangium sp. NPDC049046
ACCTCTGGTGTCGCTCCGGCTCCGTCGTTCGACGACGGGTTGAACGTCCAGCGCGTGCTGGCCGCGGTCGAACGCAGCGCCGACGACCAGAGCCGGATGACGGCGATCGAGGAGGTGTGACGAAGCCCACCACCCACCGGGTGCACACCCGGTGAGCGGGCCCCGTCACCCGCGTGGCGGGCGCGCGAACCGAGTTCGCACGCCCGCCACGCGGCCGACGACGACGGCTCTCAGTCCAGGACGACGATCTGGCGCAGGACCTCACCGCCTCTGAGCGCCGCCACGGCGTCGTTCAGGTCGGCCAGCTTGATACGGGAGCTGATCATGCTCTCCAGGTCGAGCTTGCCCGCCTTGTAGAGCCCGGCGAAGAACGGGAAGTCGCGCCGGACGTCCGAGCCGCCGTACAGCGAGCTGAGAATGTTCTTGCCCTCGAACAATAGGTTGAAGGCGCTCAGCGGGACGTTGTCGTCCATCGCGCCCGCGCCCACCACGATCGTGTCACCACCCCGGCGGGTCGCCTGCCACGCCGTCATGATGGCGGCGGACTTGCCGACGGCCTCGAAACCGTAGTCGAACCCGGCCCCGCCGGTGAGCGTGCCGACCGCGTCCATGAGCTGGTCGGGGGTGATGGCGTGGGTCGCGCCGACCTTCTTGGCGAGGGCGTGCTTGGACTCCAGGGGGTCGATCGCGAGGATCGTGGTGGCGCCGGAGATACGGGCGCCCTGGATCACCGACAGGCCGATACCGCCCGCGCCGACCACGGCGACGGTCGAGCCCGCCCTCACCTTGGCCGTGTTCAGCGCCGCGCCGACGCCGGTGGTGATCCCGCAGCCGATGAGGGCCGCGGCCTCGAACGGTACGTCGGAATCGACCTTGATCGCCCCCTGCCAGGGTACGACGATCTCCTCGGACCAGGTGCCGCACCCGGCCATGCCGAACGCCGGGGTGTCGCCGCCGTAGCGGAAACGGGCGTTGACGAAGCTGTCCATCACGTACGTCATGCACAGGAAAGGCTGGTTCACCAGGCAGTTCGCGCAGCTGCCGCAGGCCGGGGTCCAGTTGACGATGACGTGGTCGCCGGGTTGTACCGAGGTCACGTGGTCACCGACCTCGACGACCTCTCCCGCCCCCTCGTGGCCGGGGACGACCGGCAACGGCATGGGCAGCACGCCGCTGATCACCGACAGGTCCGAGTGGCAGACGCCGGTGGCCCTGATCTTGACACGGACATCCGTCGGGCCCATCGGCGCGAGGGTGAGATCGTCGCGGATGTCGAGCTTGTCGTCGCCGACGGCATGTAGAAGCGCACCACGCATGGGGGGTCCTCCTAGTTCTCCTCAAGGGAGAGTGCGGCTTTGGGGCAGGACCGGACCGCGTGCCGGACGCGGTCCAGCATCTCCGGCGGCGGCTCAGGCAGCAGCACGTGCAGCTGGTCGTCGTCGTCGAGCTCGAAGACCTCCGGGGCGAGTCCCGTGCAGATCGCATTGGCCTCGCAGACCAGATAGTCGACTTTGATTTTCATATGGGCCTCCTAACCGGGAATGGCGAGCTTACGGTGATCCCAGGAGATCACTCGACTCGGCTCGACCACGAAGGCGACCCTTTTACGGCCGGTGTGGGCCACGTACTCGGTGAGTGACTCCTCCGCGTCGGGCATCCCGGCCATCCGTCTGGTCACGTCCATGCCGATGCCGAGGACGCCGTCGAGGTCGTCGATCCTGCGCGCCACGCCGTAGACGAGGACACCGCGCAGGTCGGAGTATTCGTCTCCGGCCTCGATCAGGCAGCTCACCCGGGCGTCGCGCTGGATGTTGAGCGTCTTCTGCGCCTTGCCGTAGGTCCAGAACGAGATCCTGCCCTCGGTCAGCCCGTAGAACATGGTCACCATGTGCGGTGTTCCGTCGGGGTTGATCGTGCCGAGTTGCAGCTTCCGAGACTCGGCGATGAAGGCCGTCACCTCGTCGTCGGTCATCACGATGCGGGCGCGCTGGTTCACGGTGCAAAGTAGAACACGTTCCACAAGGTCGGGCAAGGGGAGTCGGAATGTTGTTCGGTCTCGGTAGTCTGCTGCGATGAGCATCGCCACCATGCCGGCCGACCTGCTGTACGTCGCCCAGCGCGCCAAGGGTTTCATGCCACCCGAGGAAGGAATCGCGCTGTTCGAGACCGCCGCCGAGTACGGCCCACGGGGCCCGATCTGCGAGATCGGCAGTTACTGCGGGAAGTCCGCCGTCTACCTCGGGGCGGGGGCGCGGCAGGCGGGGTCCGTCGTCTTCACCGTGGACCACCACCGGGGCTCCGAGGAGATCCAGCCGGGCTGGGCCCACCACGACCCCACGCTGATGGACCTCCGCTTCGGCAAGATGGACTCGCTGCCCACCTTCCGCACCACCATCGCCTCCGCGGGGCTGGAGGACGAGGTCGTCGCGATCGTCGGCAGCTCCGAGCGCGTCGCCGCGCTGTGGAACACACCGCTCGCGATGCTCTTCATCGACGGCGGCCACTCCGAGGATCCGGTGACCAAGGACTACGAGGGGTGGGCCCCGCACGTCATGCCGGGCGGCGCCCTGGTCTTTCACGACATCTACCCGGACCCGGCCCAGGGCGGGCAGGCTCCGTACCGCGTCCACCAGCGGGCCCTCGCCTCCGGCGCGTTCAAGGAGGTCCGGCAGGAGGGCTCGCTGCGGGTGCTCGAACGGGTCGGATCCGGCATCGGCTGACGGAAAGCGTCGCGTGGAGGTGTGCCGCGAGCGTGCGGCGGAGGTGGGGCGGAAGCGCCGCGTGCAGACCCCGGCCCGCGCCGACGATCACCAGGGCGAAGAACAGCCCGAAGACGACAGAAAGGTGGACCAGCAGCCCGTAGACCGTCGCCGTGGCGAGACCGAACACGACCTGCTCACGCGGCCTGGCGGGGGAGGTGCCCGGTTCGACGATCACGTATCCGGCGTAGAGGGCGAAGGCCGTCCCGGTCATCGGCAGCAGCGCGCTCACCGTCGACACCTCGGTCAGCGCGCCCCTGACGAGCGCCTGCAGGGCGAACCCGCCCGTCCAGCCCATGAGCAGCGGCAGCCTCCCCGCGAGCCTGGCGTTCATCACCGTGCCCCAGACGAGTACGGTGAGCGGCACGATCAGGTCGAACGGCCCCGAGACCCACGCGGTGAACTGGTACGCCGGAGCGAGGCCGACCCATGGGAACAGCAGCAGCACGGCGACGATCCCGAAGGCAGCCGGGTTCAGGAACGGGCTCCCCGCCGCGTCCTCGGCCCTTCGCCCCTGCTCCAAGGTCTCCGGTGCTTTCATGCGGAAGACGTACGTGCCGCCAACGCCGATGAGGACGGCGAGCGCGATCGGCATCAGGTGTCCGTTGCCGTACAGCAGCATCGCGCAGAGCAGGCCGCACACGTAGGACGGCAGGAGGAAGCCGGCGACCCGGGCGCGGGACACCCCGAGATAGCGGGGCCGGCGTCGCCGCGACCACGCCTCCACGGTCTCCAGCGCGAGTTCGGCGGTCACGCCGGTGAGCACGCCGACCACCGGTGCCAGGCAGGACTGTTCGAACCCGAGCACGGTGTGTCCGAGCACGGTGATCAGGGTGAGGGACCCCGCCAGCCGCCGGAACGCCGTCTCTCGCCTCCGGTCGGCGTTCATGGCCGCCGGATCTCCGAGGCACGGTCGCCGGCGAGCAGGATTTGATGCCAGCCGGGCTCCAGGGACACCGACGCGGTACGCGTGCCGCCGCAGGCGTTTCTCCAAGAGATCTCGACGGGGGCGGTGGGGGTCGGCAGGTCGTCGCCCAGGCCGAAGAGCAGTTCGGGTGCGGAGACGCCGTTGTGGCCGTTGGCGGGGTAGAGCTGCCTGCTCCGCGTGATCCCGCCGGGCAGGCGCACCGCGGCGACGGCACCGATGGCGGGCCGCGTCGGTCCGGGGTGGGCCGCTCCGGCCGCGCCGCAGGCACCGGCGGGGAGGCGGAGCCGCAGGCCCACGAACGGGGCCGTCGGCCCGTGGTTGCTGTAGAGCACCGACGCGGACCACTGGTTGGCGACCGCGAAGTCCAGCCGCCCGTCGTCGTCGACGTCGCCCACGGCGAAGGCCCGGCTGACCGCACCCCCGCCGTCCCCGCCGTCCCCGCCGTCCTCGCTGTCCCTGTCCCCGCCGGCGCCGGCGCCGGCGACCCCGGCTCGCCGCGCCACGTCCACGTAGCGGCCGTCCGGCCCCCTGGTGAAGAAGGTGTTGGTCTCGCGACCCGACAGGTCGTCGCCGACCTTCAGATCCGGCCACAGCGAGGGACGGGAGAGGAACAGGTCGTTGGCCGCCTCCGCCTCCCGCAGCCGCGCCCACCGGTCGGCCTCACCCCTGACGAACCCGGTCGCGTGCATGATCTCGTCGATGCCGTCGTTGTCGAAATCCGCGGCCTTGACGTCCCAGGACCAGCCGCTGCGGCTCAGCCCCAGTTCCTCGCCGAGGTCGTCGTACGGCGCGTGACCCTCGTGCAGCCCTCCTCGCCGTGACACGAAGGCGAAGTCGCCCTCGCGCGGCGCGGGGTCCCCGCTGAGGTTGCTCACCAGGATGTCCGGCCTGCCGTCGGCGTTGAGGTCGGTGAAGGCGACCCCCATCCCCCTGAACGAGTCGCGGCCGAGGACCCGCGAGGAGGGAGTCGCCAGATGCCGGGTGCCGCTCGCCTCGGTGAACCGGACCCTGCCGGGCGCCGACTCGTTGACCAGCAGGTGGTCGGGGCCGAAGTCGTTGGCCACGTACAGTTCGGGCCGTCCGTCGCTGTCCAGGTCCTGGGTGCCCAGCGCGAGGGTCCAGCCCCGGCCCTCACCCGCGACCTCGTCGAACACCCCCTTCTCCTCGGTGAACAGCGCGGGTCCCGTCGCCCGGTAGAGCCGGTCGCCGCCCCCGTTGGCCGCGGCGGACGGCGAGTCGGGCATCACGGCGTCGCCGCTGTCGCCGCTGTCGCCGCTGTCGTCACGGTCGTCGTGGTCGCCGCTGTCGCCGTGGTCGCCGCCCAGCACCCTGACCCCGTCGGGGAAGTAGTTGCCGAAGACGAGGTCGAGGCGGCCGTCCCCGTCGAAGTCTCCGGCCGTGGCGGCGCTGGTGTTCCAGATCTCCGGCTCGGCGGTGAGCGAACGGTGACGGAAGGCCGCACCGGACGGGGGCTCGCCGGGGACGCGCAGGAACAGGGAGGGGGAGCGGCCCCAGTAGTAGACGACCAGGTCCTCCCAGCCGTCCTGGTCGAGATCGGCGGGCAGGCACCCGGTCGGCGCCTCGTACCGTCTGCGCTCCGGGGGGACCAGTGTGAACGGCCGGTAGCGGCGCGGGGTCCCCGGCGCGGGCCTGACGGTCACCGTGTCGCGGCGGGGATCGACCAGGCACAGGTCGTCGGCGACGACCTCGCCGTCCACGTCGAACAGGGCCACCCCGGCGCCCAGCGACGACGCCGGGCTCCCGAGGCGCGCGTACCCCGGCGCGACCGGCCGCAGGAGACGGTCACCGGCCCGCGAGGGAGGGTTCAGCGGTCTCGCGTGGAAGGAGAAGGCGGCGGACGCCTCCACGGCCGAGGTGTCCGGCAGGGCGGTCAGCCTCCACCCGGCGGTCGCGGACACCAGGACGAGGAATCCCGCCGCGCATCTGCGAACCCCACCGCCCCTCCGAGTCACGGACCCGAACGTAGTGAGCCGCATTCAGCCCTTCAAGCACCGCGTTTCTGGTTCCGTGCAAAGAAACCGCCGGAGGTTCAGCTCCTGGAGCGGGCGTGGCTGCAGCCGCACGCGGCGGTGGGACGGTCGGTCACGTACCCGCCCGCGTCGCGGAAGATGCCCGAGGCGGGGGTGTGCCCGTCCAGCGCGTCGGCGGCGAGCACGACCGCGGCCGCGGTGTAGGCCGAGCGCTCGTGCGGAAAGTGCTTGCCGTTCACGAACTGCCAGCCGGTCCAGTACGAACCGTCCTCGTGCCGCAGGTGCTGCATGTCGGAGAAGAGCCGCAGCGCCCGTCCCCGGTCGCCCAGGGCGTCGAGGGCGAGCACCAGCTCGCACGTCTCCGCGCCGGTCACCCACGGCTGGTCGGAGACGCAGCGGATGCCGAGCCCCGCCTCCACGAACGTGTCCCACTCCTCGGCGAGCCGTGTCTCCGCGGCCTGGCCGCGCACCGCGCCGCCCAGGATCGGGTAGTACCAGTCCATCGAGAAGCGGCTCTTGTCGGCGAACGCCTCGGGGTGGGCGGCCAGCACGTGGCCGAGCTGGTCGGCGGCGAGCTCCCAGTCGGGCTGCGGGTCACCCAGGTGCTCGCCGAGCAGCACACCGCAGCGCAGAGCCTGGTGGATGGAGGCGCAACCGGTCAGCAGGGCGTACGCGGCGGGCCTGCCGTCGGCCGCGCGCTCCCAGACGATCTCACCCCGGGTGGTCTGCAGGCCGACCACGAAGTCCAGCGCCGTCCGGACGACCGGCCACATCCGCCGGGCGAAGTCCTCGTCCCCGGTCACCAGGAGTTCGTGCCAGACGCCGACCGCGACGTAGGCGGCGTGGTTGGACTCCCCGCCCTGCTCGACGGCCTCGCCGCCGACGAGTTTCATCGGCCAGGAACCGTCGGCCCGCTGGGTGCGGACGAGCCAGTCGTACCCGTGGCGTACCGGGCCGGTCAGCCCCGCCACGCTCATCGCCATCAGGCACTCGATGTGGTTCCAGGCGTCCACGTGTCCCTCGGGCCACGGGACGCCGCCGTCGGCCTCCTGCACCGCCGCGATGCTCCGGGCGGTGAGGACGACCTCTTCCCACTCCATGCAGCCGCTCACTGCCCCTCCTTCGGAGGTCACGCGGGCTTGCGGACGTAGAGCACCACGCTCTTGCCGATGAGCGGGTTGAGTACGGCCTCGGCGATCCTGGTGGCGGCGGGGCGCTTCATGATGTCCCAGACCAGCAGCTCGTGGTACGCCTTGGCGAGCGGGTGGTCGTCGTTGTCGACGCCGACCGCGCACTTGATCCACCAGTAGGGCGCGTGCAGGCCGTGGGCGTGGTGGTGCGGGCCGATGACGAAGCCCGTCGACTTGAGCTTCGCGCTCAGCTCGGCGAGCGTGTAGATGCGGACGTGCCCGCCGGGAGCGGTGTGGTACGCCTCGTCGAGTGCCCAGCAGATGCGTTCGGGCAGGAAGCTCGGCACGGTGACGGCCGCCTGGCCGCCCGGCTTGAGCACCCGGAAGATCTCGCGCATCGCGGCCATGTCGTCGGGGATGTGCTCCAGCACCTCCGCGGCGATCACCCGGTCGAAGCCGCCGTCCTCGAACGGCATGTCGAGCGCGTCGCCGGTCACGGTCTCCGCCGTCGCGCCCGGTGGCACCTCCCCGGCCTTGTCCATCGCGGAGAACATGCTCGCCACGCCCTCCAGCTCCCTGGCGTCCATGTCGAAGGCCACCACGTCGGCGCCGCGCCGCAGCACTTCGAAGGCGTGCCGTCCGCCGCCACAGCCCAGGTCCAGGACTCGGGTCCCCGGACCCACGGGCAACCGGTCGAAGTCGACAGTCAGCACTCGCCGCTCCTTGTGAGAGGTGGTCGTTTCAGGGTGTCGCTCACTTCGGTCGTCTCAGGGGGTCGTTCACTTCGCCCGGCGGGCCTGGATGGCCTCGTGGTAGGCCTCCACGGTCCGCTGGGCGACGACGTTCCAGGTGAAGCGCTCCATGACCCGGTCGTAGCCCTTCTTGCCGACCGCGGCACGCTCCTCGGGGGAGTCGTGCAGGCGGCGCAGCACCGCGGCGAGCTCCTCGGGGTCGCCGGGGGCCACCTGTACGGCGGCGTCGCCGACGACCTCGGGCAGCGCCCCGGTGCGGCTCGCGACGAGCGGGGTGCCGCAGGCCATGTGCTCGACGGCGGGCAGCGAGAAGCCCTCGTAGAGGGAGGGGACGACCGAGATCTCCGAGGTGGCGATGAGCTCGCCCAGTTCGGCGTCGGAGATGCCGTGCACGAACCTGACCCGGTCGTGCAGCGCCAGCTCGCCGACGAGCTTCTCGGTCGGGCCGCCGGGGGTGGGTTTGCTCACCACGGTCAGGTTGACGTCGCGTTCGGTGGCGAGCTTCGCCACGGCCCTCAGCAGCGTCGCGACGCCCTTCATCGGGGAGTCGGCGCTGGCGACCGCGACGATGGACCCGGGCCGCTTGGGAAGCTCCGGGCGCGGGTGGAAGTAGCGGGTGTCGACGCCCAGCGGGATGAGCCGCATGTTCTTCTGCGGCACGTTGAAGTCACGGTGGATGTCGGCGAGGGACGACTCGCTCACGGTGAGGATCGGGCTGAGCCGGGGCGCGACCTTGGCCTGCATCCGCACGAAGCCGTACCAGCGCCGCATCGGGAGCTTCTTGCGCAGTGTCGCGGCCTTGATCTCGATGCGCCGGTCCACGCTGATCGGGTGGTGGATGGTGCCGACCACGGGGAACAGCTTCTGGATGCCGAGCACGCCGTAGCCGAGGGTCTGGTTGTCCTGCACGACGTCGAAGTCGCCGACGCGCTTCTTCAGCTCGCGGTACGCCCGCATGCTGAAGGTGAGCGGCTCGGGGAACCCGGCGGTCCACATGGTGCCGACTTCGAGCAGGTCGATCCAGTCGCGGTACTCACTCAGCCCGGGGGTGCGAAAGGGGTCCTCGTCGCGGTACAGGTCAAGGCTGGGGATCTTGGTGAGGACGACGCCCTCGTCGAGCTCCGGGTAGGGCTGGCCGGAGAAGACCTCCACGCTGTGCCCGAGGGCGACCAGCTCGCGACTGAGATGGCGCAGGTAGACGCCCTGCCCACCGCAGGTCGGTTTGCTGCGGTACGACAGCAGTGCGACCCGCAGTGATTCAGCACCCGGCACGGCAACCCCCTTCTCAACCTGTCCGAAAAGGGGACAGGTACCGTGAAAGATGACCTTTGTCCTCGGACCCTACCATTCACGAGCCCTGTTGTACCTGATGTGGAATTGTCCCTAGATCGCGCTTCACTGCGTGCGAACTGGGAAGTTAGCCTTATCGAGCGTGATTCGGTGTAACGCGTTCTAGGTGAGTTGTGTCTCAGGGTGATGGTGCCTGCCGGATGCTCTGCGGGTACATTCGCCATCAAACGGCACAAGAACCGGCATAGGTTGCCGCCCCCGCAAGCGAGGAGGACGCGTTGGCCAGGCGCGCGCTGATCACCGGTATCACCGGGCAGGACGGTTCCTATCTGGCCGAGTGCCTGCTCGGTCAGGGCTACGAGGTCTCCGGTCTCGTCCGCGGGCAGGCCAACCCCCGAGTTCCACGTTTCCGCAAGCTCCTGCAGGACGTCCAGCTCGTCCGAGGCGACCTGCTCGACCAGGGTTCGCTGATCTCCGCCGTCGAGAAGGTCCAGCCCGACGAGGTCTACAACCTGGGCGCGATCTCGTTCGTCCCCATGTCGTGGGAGCAGGCCGAGCTCACCGCCGAGGTGACCGGCATGGGTGTGCTGCGCATGCTTGAGGCGATCCGGGTCTGCTCGGGCATCTCCTCCTCGCGTACGGCGGCGGGATCGGGTCAGATCCGCTTCTACCAGGCGTCCTCCTCGGAGATGTTCGGCCAGGTCCGCGAGACCCCGCAGACCGAGATCACCCCCTTCCACCCCCGCTCGCCGTACGGTGTGGCCAAGGCGTACGGGCACTTCCTGACGCAGAACTACCGCGAGTCGTACGGCATGTACGCGGTGTCGGGGATCCTGTTCAACCACGAGTCCCCGCGCAGGGGGGCCGAGTTCGTCACCAGGAAGGTGTCGCTCGGTGTGGCCAGGATCAAGCTCGGCCTCGCCTCCGAGCTGCGCCTGGGCAACATGGAGGCGCGCCGCGACTGGGGATTCGCCGGCGACTACGTCCGCGCGATGCACCTGATGCTCCAGGCGGACACGCCGGAGGACTACGTGATCGGCACCGGTCGCACCCAGACCGTCCGCGACCTCGTGGAGGCGGCCTTCACCGCCGCCGGGCTCGACTGGGAGCGGTACGTCGTCACCGACCAGACCCTGCACCGCCCGGCCGAGGTCGACCTGCTGTGCGCGGACCCGAAGAAGGCCCGCGTCCAGCTCGGCTGGGAGCCCACGGTCGGCTTCGAGGAGCTCGTGGCGATGATGGTCGAGTCGGACGTGAAGCTGCTCTCCGAGGGCGGCGACCCCGACCAGGACTCCTCCTGGCCCTGAGCCGGTCCGGGTATTCAGTAGACGAGTCGTAGCGTCTCGTCTTGACAGTGTGCGCGGCAGGGGGAATGCTGTGCCATAAGCGAGACGAGACGTCTCGTCACTCACGCGACTCCGTCGGACCCTCGCCAGAGGTCTCGACGGACCCCCGAGGGCATCCCGACAGAATTCCGAATTCCGACAGAGGAGAAACCATGCCCCGACGCGCGCACATCGCGATGGTCAGCATCCCCGCGCCGGGCCACGTGAACCCGAGCATCGAAGTGATCAGGGAGCTGGTGGCGCGAGGGCACCGGGTGACCTACGCCAACGACCCCTCCTACGCGGACGTGATCACCGGCGCCGGGGCCGAACTCGTCCCGTACACCTCGACCCTGCCCATGGGAGACAGCGCCAAGTGGCCGGAGGACACGGTCGCGCAGCTCGACGTCTTCCTCGGCGACGCGATCTCGATGCTGCCGCAGCTCCGCGCCGCGTACGAGAACGACCGGCCCGACCTGTTCCTCTACGACATCGGCGGCTACACCGCCCGGGTGCTCGCGGAGAACTGGGACATCCCCCTGATGCAGCTCTCGCCGACGTACGTGGCCTGGGAGGGCTACCGGGAGGAGATGGCGCCGATGGTCGAGGAGCTGAAGAAGGCTCCCGGCGGGGCCGAGCACTACCGGCGGTTCGACGAGTGGCTGCACGACAACGGCATCCGCGACACCGACTCCCACGACTTCGGAGGCCGTCCGCCACGGGCGCTCGCGCTCATCCCGAAGATCATGCAGCCCAACGCCGACCGGGTCGACCCCGCCAGGATCACCTTCACCGGGCCCTGCTTCGCCACCCGCACCCACCAGGAGCCCTGGGTCCGGCCCGAGGGTGCGGAGAAGGTGCTGCTCGTCTCCCTGGGGTCGGCCTTCACCAACCTGCCGGACTTCTACCGCTCCTGCCTGGCCGCCTTCGGGGACCTGCCCGGCTGGCACGTCGTCCTGCAGGTCGGGAGGTTCGTGGACCGGGCGGAACTCGGCGCGATCCCCGCCAACGTCGAGGTGCACTCCTGGGTCTCGCAGCTCTCGATCCTGGAGCGGGCCGACGCGTTCGTCACCCACGCGGGCATGGGCGGCAGCCAGGAGGGCCTGTACTGCGGCGTCCCGATGATCGCCGTCCCGCAGGCCGTCGACCAGTTCGGCAACGCCGACAGGCTCGTGGAACTCGGGGTCGGCCGCAGGATCGACACCGAGGACGCCACCCCGGAGGCGTTGCGCGCCGCCCTGCTCGACCTCACCTCCGACCCTGAGGTGGCGGCTCGGCTGGCGAAGCTCAGGGACGAGGTCCGGGGTGAGGGCGGCACTGTCCGCGCGGCCGACCTGATCGAGGAACTGCTTTGACCTCCTCCCCGGCCTGAAGGGCCGGGGATTCTCCCGTCGCGTCGCGGCTGAGCGGTGCGTGGGGGTTGACGCGTAGCCCCTCAGGCCGGCGGTGCGGCGGTGCGGCCCGCCAGGCGTTCGTGGCGTTGCTTGGCCGCCTGGGGGGTGGCGAGGCCGAGGCCGAACGCGATCTCCTGCCAGGTGAGGCCGCGGCCCCGCGCCATGAGGAGGAGCGCGGCCTCAAGCTCGTCCATCTCCGCGCGGGCCCTGGGCAGAAGGGTGAGGGCGGCGGTGATGTCGGCGTGATCCACCTCCGGCTCACCCTCCTCGGGGTGGGCGCTGCCGCTCAGCAGGAACGTCACGAGCCTGACGGCCTCGTGGGCTCCGAGCACCGTGGGGTGGACCTGCCGGAGGCGCTGGGACTCGTCGGTCGCGTGGCGCTCGGCGATGCGCGAGAGGGAGGCGTACTCGCGGTGCGTCCGGGTCAGGGCGGGGTCGGGAGCGGTGAAGGGGTCGGATGATCCGTCGTGATGAGCGGGCATGCGACCAGGATGATCCAAAGCACAATCTATTGTCAACAATCTAAGTTCAACAGAATGTTTAAATGATGGGTGTGGTGCCACCCCGGCGACCCGTCGACCGGGGCGGGGAGGCGTAGGGGGAGACACGGGAGACGCGGGAGACACGGACGAGGGCCGCGAGGTCCATCGAGGGCCATGGGAAAACACGGGAGGACGCGGGGGGACTCGATGGGACGCGGGGAGATTCGCCCGGTTTCTTTAGTGGCGCCACAGTGGCGCCACCGCGAGCCGGATGCTCCGACGGCACCACCGTGAGCCGCCGGGGTGAGCCGGATTCTCCGGTGCCTCCGACATGGGAGGGCGGCCCTCCCATGTCGTGTCCGGTGTCGCCCGACCTCAGCCGACGGTGACCGGCAGGTCCTTGATGCCGTTGATGAAGTTGGACCGCAGGCGGCGGGCCTCGCCCGCCTGCTCCAGGTTGGGCAGCCGCTCGGCCAGCACCTCGAACAGGACCCGCAGCTCCAGCTTGGCGAGGTGGTTGCCCAGGCAGAAGTGCGCGCCGCCGCCGCCGAAGCCGATGTGCGGGTTGGGGTCGCGGCCGATGTCGAAGACGCCGGGGTCGGCGAACACCTCCTCGTCCCGGTTGGCGGAGCTGTAGAAGATCACGACCTTGTCGTCCTCCTTCACCTCCTGCCCGCCGATCGTCGTGTCGGCGGTGGCCGTACGGCGGAAGAGGTTCACCGGGGCGACCCAGCGGACGATCTCGTCGGCGGCGGTGCGGGCGAGAGAGCGGTCGGCGACGAGGCGCCGCCACTGCTCGGGGTTCTCGAAGAAGGCGAGCATGCCGCCCGAGGCGGCGTTACGGGTGGTCTCGTTGCCCGCCACCACGAGCAGCAGCACGAACAGGTCGAACTCCTCCTCGGTGAGGGTCTCCCCGGCGGCGTCGGGCATGATCAGCTTGGTGACGATGTCCTCGCGGGGCTGGGCGCGCCGCTCGGCGGCGAGGGTGTTGGCGTAGGCGTAGACCTCCATCGCCGCGTTCGTGCCCTCTTCGGGATCGGCCGCGTAGTCGGGGTCCTCGGCCCCGATCATCTGGTTGGACCAGTTGAAGATCTTGTCGCGATCCTCGACGGGGGCGCCGAGCAGCTCGCAGATCACGTACAGCGGGAGCGGGGCGGCGATGTCCCTGACGAAGTCGACCGAGCCGCGCCCCTTCGCCTCGTCCACCAACTCGTGGCAGATGTCGCGGATGTGCCCCTCCAGGGCGTTCATCATGCGCGGGGTGAAGCCCCGGTTGACCAGGGAGCGCCGCCGGGTGTGCTCCGGCGGGTCCTGGTTGAGCATCATCAGCCGCTGGAGGGCCCTCTGGTCCTCGGGGATCTCGTTGAAGAGCGCGAGCTTCCTGCTCGACGAGAACAGGTCGGAGCGGCGGGATACCTGCACCACGTCGGCGTGCTTGGTGACCGCCCAGAAGCCCGGCCATCCCCGCTCGGCGTCGCCTGGGTGCGCGTAGACCGGCGCGTTCGCCCGCAGCCAGGCCAGCTGTTCGTAGGGTGCGCCGTTCTGCCAGTAGAAGTCCTGGTCGACCAGATCGATATCCAATGGTCCTCCTGCGAACCGGTCGGCGTTTTCGTGACACGGTTCATATCGGCGCGATTTTGGGGGTGCGGTCAGCGGCGTACCCTCACGCGTTCGCCGAAAATCCATCGCGAACGTGGCGATCGCGGGACTTTTTGCTGCTCCCGCCTTCCGCTCCGGGCACGCCGAGTTACCGAGTGCCTGAGCGGGCGCTCGGCGATTCTTCTTTCTGGAACGTGTTCTATTACGGTAAGGGGGTCTCGTCAAGTCGGAGCCCGCACGGCGGCCGCGATCAGGGGACGGCGAGCTTGACGATCGTGTAGGACCCGCCGGCTTCGGCGTCGATGGTGATGACGTCACCGTCGCGACGCGGGGTGACGATCCCGCCGCGCTCGTCCTCGACGTGGTGTCGGCCACCGACCATGGCGGCGCGGACCCTGAGGGGGCCCGACGTCCCGGCGTGCACGGTGACCCTGTCGGCGTCGCCGTCCCGCCACGAGACGTCCACGGTCACGTCGCCCCGGGCGCGCAGGCCGGTCACCGAACCGGTGGGCCAGGCGGACGGCAGCGCGGGCAGCACGTGGACCGTGCCGTGTCCGCTCTGCAGCAGCATCTCGGCCATGCCGGAGGTGGCGCCGAAGTTGCCGTCGATCTGGAACGGCGGGTGGGTGTCCCACAGGTTGTCCAGAGTGGAGCCGCCGAGCTGTTCGACGAGCATCCTGTGCGCGCGGTCACCGTCCAGCAGGCGGGCCCAAAAGTTGATCTTCCACGCCTTGCTCCAGCCGGTGCCGCCGTCGCCCCGCGCGGTGAGCGAGATCCTGGCCGCCTCGGCCTCCGGGGTGCCGGCGACGATCTGCCGTCCGGGGTGCAGCGCGAACAGGTGGGAGACGTGCCGGTGGGTGTCGCCCGGGTCGTCGAGGTCCTTCTTCCACTCCTGGAGCTGTCCCCGGCACCCGATGCGGATCCCCGGGTCGAGCGTGGCCAGCGCGGCCGTCACCTCGGCCTGGAAGGCCGTGTCGGTCCTCAGCGTCTTCGCCGCCTCCAGGGTGTCGGTCAGCAGTTGGAAGACGATCTGCTGGGACATCGAGGCGCCCGCCGTGAAGTCGCCGTGCTCGGGGGAGTAGCCAGGGGAGACCACCAGCCCACCGTCGCGCGGGTCGGTGTGGAGGGTGTCCAGCCAGAACTCGGCCGCGCCCTTCATCACCGGGTACGCGGTCTCGCGCAGATACTCGATGTCGCCGCTGAAACGGTAGCGGTCGTACATCCGCAGGGTGAGCCACGCCGCCGCCTCGGGGAACCAGAACGCGGTGGCCCAGTCGTGCACGCCGGTGAAGCCGAACGGGTTGGTCTCGTTGTGCACCACCCAGCCGCGCGCCCCGAACATCTCCCGCGCGGTCCTCTCACCGGGAGCGACCAGCGACCGGATGTAGCGGTCGTACGGCTCGGTCGTCTCGGCGAGGTTGGTCTGCTCGGCGAGCCAGTAGTTCATCTGCAGGTTGATGTTGACGTGGTAGTCGGCCGCCCAGGGAGGATCGATGGAATCGTTCCACACGCCCTGCAGGTTCGCCGGGAGCGACCCCTCCCTGGAGGAGGCGATCAGCAGGTAGCGGCCGTAGGCGAAGAACATCGTCTCCAGCGCCCGGTCGTCGGCCGAGGCGCCGCCGGTGTAGGCCGCGCGCAGCCTGTCGGTCGGGACGGCCGGGGTCCTCTGCCCGAGGTCGAGCCCGACCCGGTCGAACAGCCTGCGGTGGTCGGCCCGGTGCTCGGCCCTGAGCTCCTCGTACGACCTGCGGGAGGCCCCGTCGACCGCCTCGGTCACCGTGGCGTGCGGGTCCGCGGTCCGGTAGGCCGGGTAGACGTCGGAGTAGTCGGTGCCCGCAGACAGGACGAACACCGCGCTGTCCGCGCCCGTGACGGTGATCTCGTCGGTGCCGTCGGTGCGGGTGCCGCCCCGGGCGATCACCTGGACCTGCGCCTCGAACATCATGCCGTTGTCGGCGAGGACGCCCCTCACGGTGAGGCGGCCCTCGGAGACCGAGACCTGCCCGTCGTCGCGGGGAGAGGAGGTGCGCAGCGTGAAGGAGACCTCGCCGCCCCTGTCGGCGGAGAGCCTGCCGACGACGACGTTTCCCGGGTGGCTGGCGAAGTACTCGCGGGAGTGGGTCACCCCGTTCGCGGTGTAACCGACCCTGGCGACCGCCTCGCGCAGGTCCAGCTCCCTGCGGTAACCGGTGACGGCGCCCTCGGGGAACTCGGGGCCGTCGTGCATGTCCAGCCAGAGGTCCCCGAAAGCCTGGTAGGCACCGAATCCGCTCCTGGGTTGCCCGAGCCTCGCCGCCACCGCCTCGGGGGACATCGCGCCGTCGCGGTCGATCCGCGCCCTGATCTCGGCGATCGCGTCCGGCCTCGGGGAGGTCCAGTTGCCGAAGTCGTAGCCGTTCGCTCCGGGGCCGCCGGTCCACAGCGACTTCTCGTTGAACTGGATCCGCTCGCCGCCGACGCCGCCGAACACCGTGGCACCCAGCGCGCCGTTGCCGATCGGTAACGCCTGGGTTTCCCAGTCGGCGGCCGGTCTGTCGTACCAGAGCGTCAAGTCATCGGGTGTATCCGAGCGTGTCACGTTCAACCCTTCCGGCCGCGGTTCCCTCTCGATGGTGGAGGAGATGTTTCGATCGGTGAGGGTTGACACCGAGGTTTGGTGTCGTTAAACATCACGGAACAAGACATCCGATGTATCAGTGAAGGGTACGGCGTGAAGCTACTGCGAGTGGGACCCGTGGGCCAGGAGCGCCCGGCCGTCCTGGACGAGGCCGGTAACCTCCGTGCAATCTCGGAAACCGAGATCGACGGGGCTTTCTTCGCTTCGGGAGGCGTGGCTCGGGTCCGCGAGGCACTGGAGCGGGACGATCTTCCCGTGCTGGACGCCGAAGGACTGCGGATCGGCGCCCCGATCGCGCGGCCCGGGAAGATCGTGTGCATCGGCCTCAACTACATCGACCACGCGACGGAGACGAACGCCGCCACCCCGGCCGAGCCGATCGTCTTCATGAAGGCGCCCAACACGATCGTCGGGCCCGACGACGAGGTGCTCATCCCCAGGGACAGCGTGAAGACCGACTGGGAGGTCGAGCTGGCCGTCGTCATCGGCGAGACGGCCCGCTACGTCGAGACACACGAGGAGGCGCTGTCCAAGGTCGCGGGCTACACCATCTCCAACGACGTCTCCGAGCGCGAGTTCCAGCTGGAGCGCGGCGGCCAGTGGGACAAGGGCAAGTCCTGCGAGACCTTCAACCCGCTCGGTCCCTGGCTGGTCACCCCCGACGAGATCCCCGACCCGCAGGCCCTTGGCCTGCGCCTGTGGGTGGACGGGGAGCGGTTCCAGAACGGCGACACCAAGAACATGATCTTCACCGTGGCGGAGGTGATCCGCTACCTCAGCCGGTTCATGGTCCTCGAACCCGGTGACCTGATCAACACCGGCACCCCGGCGGGTGTCGCGCTCGGCCTGCCCGGCACGCCGTACCTGCGCGCGGGGCAGGTCGTGGAGCTGGAGATCGACGGACTCGGGCGCCAGCGGCAGACCATGGGACAGGCGTGAGCGACGAAACGGTACGGAGGTCTCTCAATGGGTGAGTTCGACGGCATGCGCGCCCTGGTCACCGGCGGCGGATCCGGCATCGGGCTGGCCACCGCCACCCTGCTGGCCGAACGCGGGGCGAGGGTGGCCTCCCTCGACATCAACGCCTCCGGTGGCCCGTTCGTCGAGGTGAGGGCCGACGTCACCGACGAGGAGGCGGTCCGTGCGGCCGTCGCCGAGGCCGTCGAGCGGCTCGGTGGCCTGGACATCCTGGTGAACAACGCCGGGATCGGCGCCGCAGGGACGATCGAGGACAACCCCTACGAGGAGTGGGCCAGGGTGATGGACGTTAACGTCCTGGGCATCGTCCGGGTCACCCGGGCGAGCCTGCCGCACCTGCGCCGCTCGGAGCACGCCGTGATCGTCAACACCTGCTCGATCGCGGCGACGGCGGGACTGCCCCAGCGGGCGCTCTACAGCGCGTCCAAGGGGGCGATCCAGTCGTTGACGCTGGCGATGGCGGCCGACCACGTGCGCGAGGGCATCCGGGTCAACTGCGTCAACCCGGGCACCGCCGACACCCCCTGGGTGCAGCGCCTGCTGGACGCGGCGCAGGACCCGGAGGCCGAGCGGGCGGCGCTGGAGGCCCGCCAGCCGATGGGCCGCCTGGTGAGCGCCCCGGAGGTCGCCGCCGCGATCGCCTACCTCGCGAGCCCGCTCGCCTCGGCCACCACCGGCACGATCCTGGCCGTGGACGGCGGGATGCAGGGGCTCAGGCTCCGGCCGAAGTCGTGACAGGGATTCCGGCGGGATCGCAGAAACGGAACGGAGCAGGCGGTGCGGGTTAGCAGGTACGGCTTCGGCGCGGCGCCGATCGGGAACCTGTTCTCGGCGGTCGGTGAGGACGTGGCGCGCGCGGCGGTGGACGCGGCCTACGAGGCGGGGGTCCGCCTGTTCGACACCGCGCCCCACTACGGGCTCGGCCTGTCGGAACGACGACTCGGCGCCGCCCTGGCGGAAAGGCCCCGCGACTCCTACACCCTGTCCACCAAGGTCGGACGTCTGCTCGTGCCCGCCGCCGGCGAAGGCCCCTTCGGCCGGGACGACCAGGGCTTCGACGTCCCCGCGGACATGCGCCGGGTGTGGGACTTCTCCCGCGACGGGATCCTGCGGTCGCTGGAGGAGAGCCTGGAGCGGCTCGGCCTCGACGCGGTCGACATCGCCCTGATCCACGACCCGGACGACCACTGGGAGCAGGCCGTCTCCGAGGCGTACCCGGTCCTCGCCGAACTGCGCGACCAGGGCGTCGTGAAGTCCGTCGGGGTCGGCATGAACCAGACGGGGATGCTCGCCGCGTTCGTCCGCGAGACCGGCGTCGACACGGTCATGCTCGCCGGGCGCTACACCCTCCTTGACCGGTCGGGGGAGGAGGAGTTGCTGCCCCTGTGCGCCGAGCGCGGCGTCTCGGTGCTCGCCGCCGGGGTCTTCAACAGCGGACTGCTCGCCACCCACGACCCGTCGGGCACCTACGACTACGCCCCCGCCTCCGGACCGCTCCTGGAGCGCGCCCGCCGCATCGCCGCCGTCTGCGAACGCCACGACGTCACCCTCCCCCAGGCGGCCCTCGCCTTCCCCCTGCGCCACCCGGCCGTCGCGAGCGTCGTGATCGGCGCCCGCTCCGCCGCCGAGGTCGTCCGCAACGCGGAACTGGCCGCCAGACCTGTCCCGGAAGCCCTCTGGACCGACCTCACCGCCGAGGGCCTCATCTCCTGAGCCGCCCGGTCTCCGTTGAATTTCGCGGGACCGTCGCGCCCGGTGTCGATTTCGTCGGACGCCGTTCGTGTGAAGGGTAGGAAGGCGGCGATGGTGCCGCACCGGCCCAGGAGGCGCGATGAAACAGTATCTGCTCAGCATCTATCAGCCCGACGGAGGCGTTCCCGCGCCCGAGGTGCTGGAACCGATCGTAAGAAACCTGGGCGCACTGGAAGAGGAGATGCGGGCCGCCGGCGTGTGGGTCTTCTCCGGTGGACTGCACCCCCCGGACACGGCGACCGTGATCCGCGTCAAGGACGGTGACACGCTCATGACCGACGGCCCGTACACCGAGGGCAAGGAACACCTCGGCGGGTTCACCGTCATCAGGGCGCCGGACCTCGACGAGGCGCTCGAATGGGGACGCAGGCTCGCCCTGGCGATCGGCCTTCTCCCCGTCGAGGTGCGGCCGTTCCAGGGTGAGGCGGGCTGACGTCCAGGATGGAGGGCGTTCCCGCCTCGGAGATCGACCGGGTGTTCCGCGCGGAGTACGGGCGCGCGGTCGCGGTCCTGGTCCGCCTCCTCGGTGACATCGACCTCGCCGAGGAGGCGGTCCAGGACGCCTTCACCGTGGCGGTACGGCTGTGGCCCTCCACCGGCCTGCCGCCGAACCCGGCGGGGTGGATCATCACGACCGCCCGCAACAGGGCGATCGACCGGTTCCGGCGGGAGGCGACCCGCCAGGACCGCCATGCCCAGGCGGCCCTGCTGTACGCCGGTGACGAGTCATGGGAGGAGGGCGCGGTGCGCGACGACCGGCTCCGCCTGATCTTCACCTGCTGTCATCCCGCGCTCTCGGCCAACGCCAGGGTCGCGCTGACGCTGAGGCTGCTGGGCGGGCTCACCACCGCCGAGATCGCCCGGTCCTTCCTGGTCCCCGAGGCGACCATGGCCCAGCGGATCGTCCGGGCGAAGAACAAGATCCGCGCCGCGGGGATCCCGTACCGGGTCCCGGCCGAGGCCGATCTCCCGGACCGGCTCAGGTCCGTCCTGGCCGTGATCTACCTCATCTTCAACGAGGGGCACACGGCGAGCTCGGGCGAGCGGCTGGTCCGCGACGAGCTCTGCGCGGAGGCCGTCCGGCTGGGAAGGCTTCTGGCCGAGCTCATGCCCGACGAACCCGAGGTCATGGGGCTGCTCGGGCTCATGCTGCTCGTCGAGTCCCGCCGGGCCGCCCGCACCACGCCGGACGGCGACCTGGTGCTGCTGGCGGACCAGGACCGGAGCCGATGGGATCGCGACCTGATCACCGAGGGCCAGGCCATCGTGCGCCGCTGCCTGCGGCGCGACCGGCCGGGCCCCTACCAGATCCAGGCCGCGATCAACGCCGTGCACAGCGACGCGCCGAACGCGGCCCTCACCGACTGGTGGCAGATCCTGGCGCTGTACGACCGGCTCCTGGCCCTCGTCCCCAACCCGGTCGTGGCACTCAACCGCGCCGTCGCGGTGGCCGAGGTCGACGGGCCGCAGGCGGCGCTCACCCTGGTCGAGGACCTCGACCTCGATGACTACCACCTGTTCCACGCCGTCCGCGCCGACCTGCTCAGGCGTCTGGGCCGCACCACCGAGGCGGCGCGGGCCTACGAGGCGGCGATCGCCCTCACCCACAACGAGGCCGAGCGCGATTTCCTGCGGCGCAACCGCGAGGCACTCGCCTGAGTCCGGCGCCTGTTCGTGCTCGTGCTTGTCCGGGTCGGGCGTTTGTCGTGCTTCGCCTGCTCTGCCGGTCCCGGTCGACCTGTACCGGTGCGGATGGGGACCACCGAAGCGCGCGAGACGGCCGCGGGGATCGTCAGGTGAGGGTCTTGCGGAGCCACTCCTCGACCCCGGCGATGTGGACCGTGGCCCAGGCCCGCGCCACCTCGGGCTGGCGGGCGGCGATGGCGTCGCAGATCGCGGCGTGCTGCTCCAGGGTTTTCTCCTGGGCGTTCTCCTGGGTGAGGCCCCGCCAGATCCTGGCCTTGGTGGTGGGGCCGGAGAGACTCTCGATGAGGGAGCACAGCACCGTGTTGCCGGAGCCCGCCGCGATGCGCTGGTGGAACTCCAGGTCGTTGGACACCATCTGCTCGACGCTCGGATTGGGAGGCAGCCCGTCGAGGATCTTGCGCAGCTCGGTGACGTCGGACTCGGACATGTGCTCCGCCGCCATCGCGGTCGCCGCGGGCTCCAGGATCCGCCGCACCTGGAAGAACTGCAGCACGGTGTCGTCCTGGTGGAAGTCGACCACGAACGACATCGCGTCGAGCAGGAGCCTGGGCTCCAGGCTGGTCACGTACGTGCCGTCGCCCTGACGCACGTCCAGCACCTTGATCAGGGCCAGGGCCCTGACGGCCTCGCGCAGGGAGTTGCGTGACAGGCCGAGCCGATCGGCGAGGTCGGACTCCTTGGGCAGTTTGCTGCCCGGGGCGAGATCGCCAGACAGGATCATTTCTTTGATCTTGTCGATAGCGGCGTCGGTGACCGCCACTCCGCACCGTCCTCAGGTCGCGCCAGACATCCGATGTCTATGAGTGTATGGCGAACCGCACCGGATCCACCCCCGTCACGCGGCGGACGATTCCGCGTACCTCCAGCGTGCGCAGGTGGGCCGCGGCCTCGCCGGCGGCCATCCCGCGCAGTACGGCGGGGAAGTCCTTCCAGGGGCGGTTCCAGGTCATGCGTTCGGCGATCTCCCAGATGGTCAGGGGCTCCTTCTCCTCGGCGAGCAGGGCGGCGAGCCGTCGGAGCTTCTCCTCGTGGTGGATGTGGATCTCCGTCGCCCGAGCCGCCGTGTCCTGAAATATCCATTCATGGGCTGGCAGGGCCTCGAGCTGTCCCATCCCTTTCACCTTCTCCAGCGACTCCAGGAAGTCGCTGAGCGGATCCACGTCCGCACGGTCGTACGGGTAGATCCCGATGTGCGGCGTGATCGCCGGCAGCACGTGGTCCCCGGTGAAGATCCGGTCGGCGTCCTCCAGGTGCAGGCAGATGTGGCCGGGAGTGTGACCGGGCGTCCAGATCGTCCGGAGCCTGCGCCCCGGCAGGTCGATCAGGTCGCCGTCGGTGAGAACGCGGTCGGGGAGCGCGGGCGGCCGCGGCCGGTTCCCCCTCACCTCCTCCACCTCGACGGCTCCCGCTCCCGCCCGGCGCAGCATGTCGGCCTGGAAGTCGCGCTGCGCGTCGCCCTCGAACCGCCGCATAAAGTCGATCAACGCGGCGTCGGCCTCGTGCATCGCGATCCACGCACCGGACTCCTCCCTCACCTGGCCGGCCAGCCCGGCGTGGTCGGGGTGGAAATGGGTCACGACCACCCCGCGCACGTCGCGGACGTCGATGCCGACCGCCCCCAGCCCGTCGCGCAGCGCCAGCCACGCCTCGGGGGCGTTCCAGCCCGCGTCGACCAGGACGGGGCCCGCCGGGGACTCGATCGCGTAGACCAGCGTGTAGCCGAGCGGGTTGCCGGGGATCGGGACGGGCACGCTCCACACCCCGCCCCCGGTGTCGAACGGACGCTGTTCGCTGTACGGCCTGCGGAGGGATTTCAACGCTGGTGCTCCTTGTACGACCTGCGGGGGGTCAACGGTGGTGCTCCTCACCGGCGCCACGCGGGGCGTCTCGGGTCGGCGGCGCCTCAGGTGCGCCTCGGGTGGCCGGCGCCACGCGAGACGCCTCAGGGTATCGGCGCCGCTCAGAGGCGCTCCAGGATGGTCGCGGTCGCGAGCGCCCCGCCCGCGCACATCGCCACCAGCGCGGTCGAGGAGTCGGACCGCTCAAGCTCGTGCAGGGCGGTGGTGATCAGTCGGGAACCGGTCGCTCCGACCGGATGGCCGAGCGCGATGGCGCCGCCGTTGACATTGACCCGTTCCATGTCTGGCTTGTGCACCGATGACCAGGATAAGACCACCGAGGCGAAAGCCTCGTTCACCTCGAACCTATCGATGTCGGCCGTGCTCATCCCGGTCGAGGACAGGACCTTGGCGGTCGCGTCCACCGGTCCGTCCAGGTGGTAGTACGGCTCGGAGCCGACGAGCGCCTGGGCGAGGACGCGGGCCCGGGGCCGCAGGCCGTGCCGGGCGGCGGCCTCCTCGCTCATCAGCAGCACCGCCGCCGCGCCGTCGGAGATCTGCGAGGAGGTGCCCGCCGTGTGCAGGCCGCCCTCGCCCATGACGGGCCTGAGCCCGGCGAGCCCTTCGACGGTGGTCTCGCGCAACCCCTGGTCCCTGTCGACGACACGGGTCTCGCCGGTGGGCGCACCTTCACGGTCGAGGACCGGCGCGGTCACCGCGACGACCTCCCGGTCGAAGCGGCCCTGGGCCCACGCCTCCGCGGCGAGGCGCTGGGACCTGGCGCCGAACCGGTCGAGCGACTCGCGGGTGAGCCCGCGCCGCCGCGCGATCCGCTCCGCGGCGGTGAACTGGTCGGGCAGGTCGAGGTCCCAGTCGTCGGGCCGGGGGTCGGCGGGCAGCACGTTGGAACCGAGCGGAGCCCGGCTCATCACCTCGACGCCGCAGGCCACGCCGACGTCGATCACCCCGGCCTGGATGAGCGCCGCGACCAGGTGCACCGCCTGCTGCGAGGAGCCGCACTGCGCGTCGATCGTGGTCACCCCCGTCTGGTAGGGCAGCCCGGCGTAGAGCCAGGAGTGCCGTCCGACGTGGCCGCCCTGCTCTCCCGCCTGCGTGACGCACCCGGCGAAAACCTGTTCCACGGCGGCGGGGTCGATGCCCGACCTGCCGATCAGACCGGTGAGCGCGGCGGCGAGGACCGCCTGCGGCTTCAGCCCGGCGAGCCATCCGTTGCGCCTGCCGATCGGGGTTCTCACTGCCTCGACGATCACCGCACCCATAACGATCTCCTCGCCATCCGGCCGGGAGCTCGCGCGCACCGGACGGCCGTCCCCGCCGATCCGCCCGCCCGCGCGTCACTCCAGAACGTCGCTCTAGTCGCCTTCGGTAGCGACTGTAACGGGTTCTAATTTCAGGTGGAAGGCGGGGTGGGGTTTCTCACGGAACGCCTCTCAGCCGGAGGCGGAGGGCTGGAAGTCGGCGAACAGGCGTCCGGCGGCGATCTCGATGCGGCGCTGGATCTGCTCGTACGTGCGCCGGCCCCTGAGCATCTCCATGAGTTCGTGCACCCAGACGCTGGACAGTGAGCCCGCGAGGGCGAACTGCTCCTCGGTGGCGGTCTCGGCGGTGAGGTCGGCTCCGGCGACGCGGAGCAGCAACCCCGCCATCCGGTCGCCGAACGGTATGTCGACATCGGCCATGATCAGCGAGCGGATGAGCGCGTCGGCGAGCTCCGGCTCGCGCATCAGGCCCCGAGTGGCGCGCATCAGCACGTCGACGGCCCGCCCTGAGGCCGTCGTGGCGCTGGGCGGGCGACGCTCGATGCTGGTCTCCAGCAGGTCGATCTCCTCGCCGACGACGGCGACGACGAGATCCATCTTGGAGGGGAAGTATCGGTAGAGCGTTCCGAGCGCTACCCCGGCGCGCTCGGCGACGGTCCGCATCTGCATCGCCTCGACGCCACCTCGTGAGGCGAGGGCGGCGGCCGCCTGGACGATGCGCTTGCGCCGCTGGTGCTGGCTCCTGGTGCGGACGCTCGTGGGTGCCGACTCACTCTGCATGCCGGGTGCCCCCTCGGTGACGGCCGGATCGGCGCCGCTCGGGGCGTGCCTGCCGGTCCGGCGCGGGGTGACCGGTGTGTCGGTGGTCACATGCGGGCTGGGCATGAGAACACGTTATCTGATTTAGGGATACTCCGATGGGTTACTCGCCGGTCACAAAGATGGCCCGCGCTTACATGGCATATGCGGTGCGGCGGTTATGCGGTGACTTGTTGCCATAGGCCGACTATGGACACAGAATAGAATCTGTTCTACTTTCCGGAAGGGTGACGCGGCCGACAGAGACCCTGGAGCGCCAGTGGACTTCAATCTCGACGAGACACAGACCGACCTGCGCGGACTCGCGGTCGACCTCCTCGGCAAGGAGGTGACCCCGGCCAGGCTCGAAGCCCATGAGAAGGGGGACGCGCCCTACGACGCCGCACTCTGGCGCTCCCTCGCCCAGGCGGGACTGCTCGGCGCCTGCCTGCCGGAGGAGGCCGGAGGCGCGGGGCTCGGGCCGGTGGAGATGGCGGTCGTCCTGCGGGAGATCGGCGCCCACGTGGCCCCGGTCCCCGCCGAGCAGAGCCTGGTCGCGGCGCAGGTGATCACCAGGTACGGCTCCGGGGAGCAGCGCCAGGCACTCGCCCCGCTGGTCGCCGGCGAGATCTCCCTGGCCGTCGCCCCCTCCGAGCCGGGGCGTGCCTTCGGCGACCTCGGTGCCCCGCCGCTCACGACCGCCCGCGAGGACGGCGCCGGATGGGTGCTGGACGGCGCCAAGGGCACGACGCCGTACGCCGCCCAGGCCGCGAGGATCCTCGTCCCCGCCGCCACCGCCACCGGGGTCGGCCTGTTCCTGGTCGATCCCGCCGAGGCGGACCTGCGGCCGGTGCCGACCTCCACCGGCGAGCCCGCCGCCACGCTAGTCCTGGAGGGCACCCCCGGTGAGCCCGTCGGGGCGCGGGACGGTGCGGCGTCCGCCGGCCTGCGAAGACTCGCGCTGGCCGGGAACATCGCCGTCACCTCCGGGGTGCTGGCCGGCGCGCTCGCGCTCACCACCGAGTACATCAGGACGCGCAAGCAGTTCGGCCGGGCGCTGGCCGAGTTCCAGGCGGTCACCGTGCAGATCGCCGACGTCTACATCGCGGGGCGGGCGCTGGACGTGGCCGTGTGGTCCGGGGCGTGGCGGCTCGCCGAGGGGGCGGACGAGGAGGCCGAGACGGACCTGGCCGTCGGCGCCCTCACCGTGACCGACCAGGCGCTGCGGGCGCTCTACACCTGCCAGCACCTGCACGGCGGCATCGGGGTGGACGTGACCTATCCGCTGCACCGCTACTTCGCCTGGGGCAAGCACCACGCCCACCTGCTGGGCGGGGTGGAGGCCCGGCTCGACACGATCGGAGCGCTCGTCTGATGCTGATCGACCTCACCCCCGACCAGAAGAGGCTCCGCGACGAACTGCGCGAGTACTTCCGGTCGTGCCTCAGCGCGGAGGAACGAGCGCGGATCTCCGCCGACCCGTTCGGCCACGCCTACATGGAGCACTGCCGCGCCCTCGGCCGCGACGGCAAGCTCGGACTCGGCTGGCCCAAGGAGTACGGCGGCGGCGGATACGGCCCGCTGGAGCAGCAGATCTTCGCGAACGAGATCGCCCGCGCCGAGGTGCCGTACCCGATCATCACCGTGCAGACCGTCGGTCCGACCCTGATGCAGTACGGGACGGCGGCGCAGAAGGAGTTCTTCCTGCCGCGCATCCTGGCGGGAGAGTGTCACTTCGCGATCGGCTACAGCGAGCCGGGGGCGGGCACCGACCTCGCCTCGCTGCGCACCGCCGCGGTCCGCGACGGCGACCACTACGTCGTGAACGGGCAGAAGATCTTCACCTCGGGCGGCCACTACTCCCACTACATCTGGCTCGCCGCCCGTACCGACCCGGACGCGAAGAAGCACCGTGGGATCACGATGATGATCGTCGACTGCGCCGATCCCGGCTACTCGTGGACCCCGATCGTCACGATGGACGGGAACCACCACACCAACTCCACCTACTACTCCGACGTGCGGGTGCCGGTGGACATGGTCGTGGGGGAGGAGAACAAGGGCTGGGACCTGATCGTCAACCAGCTCAACCACGAGCGGGTCACGCTCGGCCCCGCGGGCAACATCGCCCACACCTACGACCGGTTCCTCGCCTGGGCCCGCCGTACCGGCACGATCGAGGAACCCGCGGTACGCAGGGCGCTCGGCCAGGTCTACGCCTACTTCAGGACCAACGAGCTGCTGAACTGGCAGGTCGCGGCCAACATGGACCTCGGCTGGCTGGGCGCCCCCGACGCCTCGGCCACCAAGGTGTACGGCTCGGAGCGGCTGCAGGACGTCGGCAGGATCGTCGGCGAGGTCCTGGCGCGCTTCGGTGACCCGTCCGACCCGGAGACGGCGGACCTGATGAGACGCGTGGACCGCGGCGCGAAGGGCGCGCTCGTGCTCACCTTCGGCGGCGGCGTCAACGAGGTCCAGCGCGAGCTCATCGCGATGCTCGGCCTGAGCCTGCCGAGGCCGCCCCGATGACCGGGACACCGCCGGGGCCCCCGGCACCCGAGCCCGCCCCGACGCCCCAGCCCGTCCCGACGGCCGCGACGGCTCCGGCACTCCCGGCGCCCGAGCCTGCCCCAACAGGACCGGTGTCCGCGACAAGTTCGGTGTTCGCGACGGGTCCGGAGACCGGGGGGCAGTCCGCCACCCTGCACGAACGGCTCACCGCCCTGGCGGAGCGGCAGATCGCCGAGGGGGAGGTGCTCGGTGTCGCGGAGGCGGACCCGGTGAACCTCCCGATGATCCGGCACTGGACCGACGCCATCGGCGACACCAATCCGCTCTACACCGACCCCGAGGCCGCCGCGGCGGGAGTGCACGGGGGGATCGTGGCCCCACCGGCGATGATCCAGGTCTGGACGATGCCCGGCGTGGCCGGGAACAGGAGGAAGCGGGCGGGTACCCCGATCGACGCGGTTCTCGCGATGCTGGACGAGAACGGCTACACCGGGGTGGTCGCCACCAACTGCGAGCAGACCTACCACCGCTACGTGCGGCTCGGCGAGTTTCTGGTCCCGGCCACCCGGTTGACCGGCATCACCGGCCCGAAGCGGACGGCGCTCGGCAAGGGCTACTTCGTCACCTGGAACATCACCTGGTACGCCGACGGCGAGGCCGTGGCCGACATGCTGTTCCGGGTGCTGAAGTTCCGGCCCTGGCAACGTGCCGAAGGGCCGGACGAGAACACGCACACCACCGGCGAGAACGAAGCCGCACCGAGCGGGAACGGATCCGCGCCCACGGAGAACGGCACCTCCGAGGCCCCGCCCACTCGGATCCGACCCGCGAAGGACACGCCCGCGAACGTGCCCGCCGAGGACACGCTCGCGAGAGACGTGCTCACGAAGGACATGCCCGCGAACATGTCCGCCGAGGACGCGCTCGCGAGAGACGTGCCCGTGCAGGACGCGCCCAAGAACGTGCCCGCCGAGGAGGCGCTCGCGAGAGACGTGCTCACGAAGGACATGCCGGAGACACGGGAGGACGTGTCCCCCCGGCCGCCGTATCCGCTGAGACCCGCGGTCAACGCCGACACCGCCTTCTTCTGGGAGGGTGTCGCCGCCGGCGAGCTGCGGATCCAGAAGTGCGCCGACTGCGGCGAGCTCCGCCACCCGCCGGGGCCGGTCTGCCCCTCGTGCCGTTCGACCGCCCGCACGTTCGTGACGGCGAGCGGCGAGGGGGAGGTCTACAGCTACGTCGTCCACCACAACCCGCAGGTCCCGGGGCTTCGTACGCCTTTCGTGGTCGCCGTGGTGGAACTACCGGAAGGCGTGCGGATCGTGGGCAACGTGGTGGACTGCGCCGCTTCGCGGGTGGGTATCGGTATGCCGGTGCGCCTGACGTACCGCCGGATGGACGACGAGCTGATCCTGCCCATGTGGGTCCCCCAGGAGGCGTGATGCGGACACTTACCGACGACGAGGTGCGGGTCGGAGCTCCGCTTCCCGAGCTCGCGATCGACCTGAGCCCCACCGTGGTCGTGTCGACCGCACTCGCGACCATGGACTTCACCCCCGTTCACCACGACGTCGAGGTCGCGCGGGCGCAGGGATCGAAGGACATCTTCCTCAACATCCTGACCACGATGGGTCTCGTCGAGCGCTACGTCACCGACTGGGCGGGACCCGAGGCCATCATCCGCGGCATCAACGTCAAGCTCGGCGTCCCCGCGTACGCGGGCGACCGGCTGTCCTTCACCGGCAGCGTGGTCGCCTGCGAGGACGGCGAGTTCACCGTCGAGGTCCGGGGCGGGGTCAGCCTCGGCGCCCACGTCTCGGGCACCGTCAGGTTCGTCCTCCCCGCCCGCTGACCGCGCCCCGGCGGCTGCCGAGGGCGGAGACCGGGAGGCGAGAACAACCGAAACGATGGAAACGGCCGGGAGCGGCGTAAGCGGTCGGAACGGCGGAAAACGGCGAGAACGGCAGGGAACGGCGAAAACACAGAAAGGCCCTCACCACCGTGGTCTCCTTCTCAGGGAGTACGGCCGTCGCCGGGATCGGCGCGACCGAGTTCTCCAAGCGGTCAGGCAGGTCCGAGCTCCAGCTCGCCGCCGAGGCGGTGTTCGCGGCGCTCGACGACGCGGGCCTCGCGCCCTCGGACGTGGACGGCCTCGTCACCTACACCCAGGACGCCAACCAGGAGATCGCCGTGGCCCGCGAGGTGGGCATCGGCGACCTGTCGTTCTTCTCCCGCGTCCACTACGGCGGCGGCGCGGCGTGCGGGACCGTGCTGCACGCGGCGATGGCCGTCGCCACCGGGGTCGCCGAGACCGTGGTCTGCTACCGGGCGTTCAACGAGCGCTCGGGGAACAGGTACGGCCAGCCCGACGCCCGCGTCGCCGGTGAGCCTTCGTCGCAGGGCCTGGAGATGAGCTGGCACGTGCCGTACGGGCTGATGACCCCCGCGGCCTGGGTCGCGATGTTCGCCCGACGCTACATGCACACCTACGGCGCCACCTCAGAGGACTTCGGCCGGGTGGCGGTCGCGATGCGCAGGCACGCCTCCACCAATCCCGCCGCGTGGTTCCACGGCCGCCCGATCACCCTGGAGGAGCACCAGGCGTCCAAGTGGATCGTGGAGCCGCTGCACCTGCTCGACTGCTGTCAGGAGAGCGACGGCGCGGTGGCGCTGGTGGTCACCTCCGCCGAGCGGGCGAGGGACCTGCGCGAGGCACCCGCCGTGATCACCGCCGCCGCCCAGGGTTCCGGCGCCGACCAGATGATGATGACCAGCTACTACCGCGACGACATGACCGGCCTGCCGGAGATGGGGGTGGTCGGTCGTCAGCTCTGGAAGCAGTCGGGGCTCGGGCCCTCGGACGTGCAGACGGCGATCCTGTACGACCACTTCACCCCGTTCGTCCTCACCCAGCTGGAGGAGCTGGGCTTCTGCGGGCGCGGCGAGGCCCGCGACTACGTGGCCGGGGGCGGTATCGAGATCGACGGACACCTCCCGGTCAACCCACACGGCGGCCAGCTCGGTGAGGCGTACATCCATGGCATGAACGGGATCGCCGAGGCCGTCAGGCAGATCAGGGGCACCTCGGCCAACCAGGTCGCCGGGGTGCGGAACGTGCTGGTCACCGCGGGCACGGGGGTGCCGACGAGCGGGCTCGTCCTGTCGTCGGGGTGACCTGAGGCTCTGTGGAGAGGTCGGGGGTCCTCCGACCAACGGGAAGTTAATAATTCTTGACATCATGTCTGCTCTGTTTTACGTTTCATCATGTCTACTTTGTTTTACATGGGGAGCGGGCATGTCAACGGAAGAGAAACGCGTGTGGGTCTACGCCGTGGTCGCGATCGGCGTGCTCGCGGTCTACGCCACGATCATCCTCGGGAGGGTCCGGGAGGTCGGTGTCGCCGAGGTCGACTACGTGTGGCCGATGATCACGGCCATCGGCGCCGCGATGGTCGCGAACATGGTCGGCAACATGTTCGCCGGGACCGCCCCGCGCGGTGAGGTGGAGAAGGACGAGCGCGACGACGACATCCATCGGCACGGCATGCGGGCCGAGTTCTACGTCCTCGCCGTCGGCGTCGTGGGGGCCCTCGGCCTGACGATGGCGGAGTTCGAGCACTTCTGGATCGCCCACGCGCTCTACCTGGCGTTCGTCCTCTCGGCCCTCTCCTCGTCGGTCGTGAAGATCGTCGCGTACCGCCGGGGGTTCTGAGCATGGTCAAGCCCACCAAGATCACCAACGCGATCCGCTCCCTGCGGTTCGCCACCGGGGAGATGACGCAGGCGGAGCTGGCGGAACGCGTCGGCGTGACCCGTCAGACCGTGATCGCCATAGAACAGGGGCGCTACTCGCCCTCGCTGGAGATGGCCTTCAGGATCGCCCGTGTGTTCGGCGTCCCGCTCGACGAGGTCTTCCAGTATCCGGACACCGACTCGCCGAAGGGGACGTAAAACGATGAAGACCATGAAGACGATGAAGGCCATGGCCAGAGACGCCTACTGCTCGACCGACCTGCTGCGACTCGGCGACGTCGACCGGCCGGTCGCGGGGGAGGGCGAGGTGCTCGTACGCGTCCACGCGGCCGGCCTCGACCACGGCGTCTGGCACGTCACGACGGGCCTGCCCTACGTCGTCCGCGCCGCGGGCTTCGGGCTGCTCAGGCCGAAGAACCGCCTCCTCGGCATGGACGTCGCCGGCCGCGTCGAGGCGGTCGGCGAGGGCGTGACCCGGTTCGGGGTCGGTGACGAGGTGTTCGGCACCTGCGAGGGCGCCTTCGCCGAGTACGCGTGCGCCAGGCAGGACAGGCTGGTTCCCAAACCCGCGAACATCACCTTCGAGCAGGCCGCGGCGACCCCCGGCTCCGCCTACACGGCCCTGCAGGGGCTTCGCGGCGGAGGAGAGGTGAAGCCGGGGTCGAAGGTGCTGGTCATCGGCGCGGGCGGCGGCGTCGGGACGTTCGCGGTGCAGTTGGCCAAGGCGTTCGGCGCCGACGTCACCGGGGTGTGCGGCACGGCGAAGACGGAACTGGTCCGGTCGATCGGCGCGGACGAGGTCGTCGACTACACCCGTGAGGACTTCGCGGACGGGAGACGCCGCTACGACCTCATCCTCGACACGGGGGGCAACCGCTCGCTGTCCCACCTGCGCCGCGCACTCACCCCTCGGGGAACGCTCGTCATCGTCGGCGGCGAGAGGAAGGGGCGGTGGCTGCAGGGCACCGACCGCCAGCTCCGGGCGATGCTGCTCTCGCCGTTCGTGGGGCAGAAGCTGTGCGCGCTGATGCTGCAGGAGAGTGAGGAGGACCTCCGGTTCCTGGGGAAGGCCGTCGAGGAGGGCAAGGTCACGCCGGTCGTCGACCGGACGTACCCGCTGGGCGAGCTTCCCGAGGCCATCCGGTATCTCCGGGGCGGCCAGCCGAAAGGCAAGGTCGTCATCACCGTGTGAGGCGGGTCGGGGAGAGGACGAGAAGGGCGCGGCCGGTGGGCCGCGCCCTTCGTGTCACGCGCGTGGATCGTACGCGTGCAGCCACCGCCTCACGGGTTCGCACGCTCGGCGGGACGTTTCCCGGAAACCGCGCGCCCGGTCGGAGACAGGGCGCGCGGTGGCCGTCGGAGAACCGGTGTTCGGTTCGTTCGGGGCCGGGCCGTCGGGGAACCGGCTGTTCGGTTCGTTCGGCGGCTCGGGAGTCGGGGGATTCAGCAGCTCAGGTTGCCACCGGGGGTGGTGCCGAGGATCTGCACGAAGCGCTGGTAGGTGCTGATCCGGCTCTGCACCTGCGCCGGGTTTCTGCCGTTGCACTCCAGGCTGCCGTTGATGCTGCGGATCGTCTCGCCGAAGCCGCGGCCGTTGACCATCGCGTTGTGCGGCGTCATCGTGCCGGGACCGCTCTGAGTGTTCCAGTACCACAGGGCGGTCTTCCAGGCCACCGACGCGTCGTTCTGCACCAGGTACGGGTTGCCGAGCAGGTTGATGCCGAGCGCGTCGCCCGCCGCCTTGTAGTTGAAGTTCCAGCTCAGCTGGATCGGGCCGCGCCCGTAGTAGGCCGACTGTCCCGCGGGGCAGCCGTACGACCGGCTCGTGTCGCAGTAGTGCGAGTAGTTGGCGGTGTTCTGCTCGACGATGTGGACCAGGCCGCCGGTCTCGTGGCTGGCGTTGGCGAGGAAGGCGGCGGCCTCCTGCTTCCTGACGGTGTCACTGCCGGTCTTCGCGAAGCCCGGGTAGGCGCTCAGCGCCGCGGTGAGGCCGCTGTAGGTGTAGAACGAGTTCCGGTTCGGGAACATCTGGTTGAACTGGGCCTGGCTCACGACGAAGCCCGAGGTGGGCGGGTTCGTGGGAGGGGTGGTGGGCGTCGTGCCGCAGGTGTACGGCTCCCAGTACCAGGTGCTGATCACCGGGTCGTAGCCGGGGTTCTCGTTCTTGGCGCGGTAGAACTGGCCGTTGGTGTATTTGACGATGCTCCCGGCGGCGTACCAGGTGCCCGCGACCCAGTTCGGGTGGTTGCAGTTGCCCGAGGGGGGAGGCGTCGTGCCGCCACCGCCGCAGGCGCCCTGGTCGGCCCACACGTCGGCGCTGCCGGGGGTCTCGTTCTGGGTCCACCACTTCGCCGACCAGTTGCGGCCGTTGTGGGAGGCGGTCATGCCGCCGGTGTAGACCGCCGAGGACTTCCACGCGGCGACGCAGGCAGGGGCAGACGCCGAGGAGGCGGAGGCCGCGGGGAGGGCGACCGCCAGCACGCCCGTGACCGCCAGGGCGGCGAGGGCGGCCATGATTCGCTGTCTCAACACTTGATCACTCCTTCGTGCGGTGGGGGCCGCAGAGGTTCGAGGCGCCGCGCGACCGGGGCGCGAGCGGCTCACCCGAGAACCTTGCAGGCCCGGTCAGGGCGAGTAAGGAGGGGGTGCGCCGCATGATCGCTCCCGTGGGGGGAAACCGGGGGTGTGGGACGTCCGGACGGTCGGACTCCCGTGCGATGACGATCCGCGCCATCGAGGTTCGCGCAGCTCTTGGTTCGGGTCGAACGGTTGCCGGGGGCCTGCTAGGCCCCCGCCTTAAGTTTCTCTTAAGAAACTTTCCTAAGAGTTTCCGTGATACTAGTCCTGACAGGTCGCTGTCACAACCCGATGACACCTGATCGCCGCTGTCGCGGGAAGAATGCGCCCCGAATCCGATATGGCCCGCGTCCGGTTAATTCACATCAATGGTGTAAGTCCGGTTAGACAATAGATGTAACTTTTATAGGCGTTTCGGATGTCATCATGTGCGTCATGTTGGAATCCCTCGGGCTCGATCCAATGGAGGAGCGCGTCTACCGGTTCCTGGTGGCCACGGCGGAGGCGGACATTGCCGACCTCATAGGGAACCTGGGCATCGACGCCCAGACGGTCGAGACGATACTGATATCCATGCGGGTCAGAGGGCTGATCAGGACGATCGGTCCCGGCAGGCGGCGTTTCGCCGCGGTGGCCCCCGACATCGTGCTGGGCTCGCAACTCCTGCGCCACCAGCAGGCGATCGACTGGGCGCGGCGCGAGGTGGACCAGCTCTCCGAGGAGTACCGCGACAGCGTCCGCCGCCGCGACGCCGGTCGGCTGGTCGAGGTCCTGCCGAACCGCACCGCGCTCCAGGGGTGCCTCGACCACCTGCAGGAGACGGCCCGCCACGAGGTCCTCCACTTCTGCCGGGACCACGAGACCGTGCTGCCCTCGGAGGAGAACCACGCCGAGTTCGCCGCGCTGCGCCGCGGGGTCGAGTACCGGGTGATCTACGAGAAGCCCCTGCTGGCGGAGGAGGGGATGCCGGCCGACATCGCGTACGGGGTGAAGCTGGGCGAGCAGGCCAGGGTCATGTCCTGGCTGCCGGTGCGACTGACGATCGTCGACCACGAGACCGCCGTACTGCCGCTCGTCCAGGGGGACGGGATCTCCGAGCAGACGGCGGCACTGATCCGCGGCGGCCAGCTGCTGGAGGCGCTGATCGCCCTCTTCGAGTGCTACTGGGAACGGGCGACCCTGCTGCGGATCGCCGAGGACGGAGCGCTCACCGAGGGGACGACGCCCTGCCCGCTCGGTCCCGACGACCTCTACCTGGTCTCGCTGCTGGTCGGCGGCGCGTCGGACACGTCGATCGCCACCCAGCTGGGAGTCAGCCAGCGGACCGTGCAGCGGCGCATTTCGAACATCCTGGACGTCACCGGCGCGCAGACGCGCACCCAGCTGGCCTGGCGCGCCGCCACCGAACACTGGCTGTGAGCGCTCGGCCGCGCGGCCGTACCTCGATTCCGAGCGCTGGGCCGCGCCATCGCGTGTCGCCTGTGAGTGCTGGGCCGCGCCGCCGCACGCCGCCGGTGAACGCTCGGCCGGGCCGTCGAGCGCGGGTCGTGAGTGCTCGGGGTGCCACCGGAATACCGCACCCAGCGCATCTCCGGCCGGTTGGTTCGGACGCCGTCTGATCGGCCGCTTCGCCGGCGACGTGATCCCGAGGCCGGGTCGCCGTCATGACGCGGCCGGTGCCGCGCCGGATGTCAGAGCCGCCTGGACGATGCGGATCGCCTCGCCCGTGTCGATGCCGACGCTGGCGATCAGAGCCGCGTAGTCGGCGGCGGCCCGGCGGGCCCGCTCCCGGCCCTCCTCGCCGGCGGCCGACACGAACGAGCCCGCCCGCCCGCGCGTCTCGATCAGCCCCGCCTCCTCCAGCTCCCGGTAAGTCCGGCCGACCGTGTTGACGGCCAGGCCGAGGTCGGCCGCGAGGTGGCGGATGGTCGGCAGCCGGGCGCCCACGGCCAGCGTGCGGTCCTGGATCTGCCGGGCGAGCTGGGATCGTAGCTGCTCGAACGGCGGTACCGGCGAGGCCGCATCGATGACGATCATCGGACGCTCATGGCCCGCCTGCCCACCGCCGCGCTCGACGGCGTCCTGGCATGGAGCGCGATGCACGCGGCCAGGCCCAGGACCAGGTAGGCGGCCGAAGCGGCGTTCCACCAGCCGGGCGCGGTGCCGAACAGCAGCACTATGGGCAGTGACCACTGCACATTCGGCGTGGTGACGGCGCGGGCGTCCTCGACGCGCATGATGACGTCGGCGGTCAGCGACTCCTCGTCCTCCGCCACGACCGGGCGCCTGAGCAGGTGGCGCAGCTGCATGACGGTGATGGCAGTCACGCCGAGCAGGCCGATCAGCACGATGACGGCCAACTGCCGCACGGTTGAGTCGGGAACGGCCAGGGCGCTCCCGGCCAGCGCCATCGCACCGGCGAACGTGGTGACCGCGAAGACGGCGTACGGCCGGCCGAGCACGACCCGCCAGCCGGGCTGGATCAGATGGGCGGCCCTGCGGGACAGCGTCGCGCCCGCCCGCTGGTCGACGCGTCGCACCCACCAGTCGAGCAGCGCCTGTGCCAGCAGCAGCCCGGCCACCAACACGGTCAGGGCCAGCAGCGGCAGCGGGCGATGCGGCTGGAAGCCGCCGAAGGCGGAGGTGGCCAGCCGGTCGTAGGCCGCGGCGAGCGCGCTCGCGAGGATCAGCACGGCCAAGACGACGTTGGCGGCGAGGCCGGCGCGTCTGCGGACCGCCAGCCGGCCGGCCAGCAGCGGGGTCGGGCGGGCGTCGGCCAGGTCGTGCCGGGCCAGCCACTCGCCCGCCAGTCGCAGATCGGCCGCACGCACCGGCGGGCCGGCGTCCGGTAACGGTTCACGGGTCATAACGCCTCCTTTGTCGCAAGCTTTGTAGCAACATGGTGCGTCATACCTTGCGACAAAGTCAATGCCCCGTGGGCTCTCGGTCTCGCTCCCGCCGCCGAGCGCGGCATCGCGTCGCCCGAGGTGACCACGGTGGCGAGCCGAATCCGTCACCGACAAATTTTTTTGTATTGACTATGTGAATCGTCGGCCAGTACCGTCGGGGCATGTTCGCCGCCGTGCCAGAGCCGGTCCGCCCGACATGGAGATTCCTATGAGCCGCCCGTGGATCGGCCTCGCCGTCCTCGCCCTGCCGACCCTGCTGATCTCGCTCGACGTCAGCGTGCTCTACCTGGCCCTGCCACAGCTCGGCGCCGGTCTGCACGCCGACGCCACCCAACAGCTGTGGATCCTTGACATCTACTCGTTCATGATCGCCGGGTTCCTCGTCACCATGGGCGCCCTCGGCGACCGGATCGGCCGGCGCAGGCTGCTGCTGATCGGTGCCGCCGCGTTCGGGGTGGCCTCGATCGTGGCGGCCTACGCCACCAGCGCCGAGACACTGATCGCGGCGCGGGCGCTGCTCGGCATCGCCGGTGCCACGCTCATGCCCTCGACGATGGCGTTGATCCGCAACATGTTCCCCGACCCCAAGCAGATGGGCATGGCCATCGGTGTCTGGTTCAGCTGCTTCATGGGCGGGGCGACGCTCGGCCCGCTCGTCGGCGGCCTGCTGCTCCAGCACTTCTGGTGGGGCTCGGTCTTCCTGCTCGGCGTGCCGTTCATGGTGCTGCTGCTGATCGCGGGCCCGTTCCTGCTTCCCGAGTTCAAGGCGGAACGGCCCGAACACCCGATCGACCTCCTCAGCGTCGCCCTGTCACTCGCCGCGATCCTGCCCGCCATCTACGGCCTCAAGTCCCTCGCCCGCGACGGCTGGCAGCCCGCCGCGCTCGCGGCGATCGTCGCCGGTGTCGCGATCGGCGTGCTCTTCGTCCGCCGCCAGCGGATCCTGGCCGAGCCGCTGCTCGACCTGGGCCTGTTCGCCAACCGCACGTTCAGCACGGCCTTGGGGATCATGCTTCTGGGCGGGGTCGTGATGGCAGGGCTCTCCCTGCTCGCCTCGCTGTATCTGCAGAACGTCGCGGGCCTCTCGCCGCTCTCGACCGGCATGTGGCTCATCCCGCAGAACATCGCCATGGTCGTCGGCTCGATGGTCGCACCGGCCCTGGCCCGCAAGTTGCCGGCGGGCGTCGTCACCGCGCTGGGCCTCGCGCTCGCCGGCGTCGGGCTGCTCGTCGTCACGCAGGTCACCACCACCGGTTCCGGCCTGCTCGTCGTCGGGCTGGTGCTCGCCTCAGGCGGGATCTCGTTCCCGATGGCGCTCACCATGAACCTGATGCTCGCCGCCGCACCGCCGGAGAAGGCCGGCTCGGCCGCGTCGGTCTCGGAGACCAGCGCCGAGTTCGGCATCGCGATGGGCATCGCGACGCTCGGCAGCCTCGGGACCGTGGTCTACCGGTCCGTTCTCGCCGATGACCTGCCCGTCGGCACACCCGCCGAGGTCGTGGAGACCGCCACATCGAGCCTGGTCGGGGCGCTGTCGGTCGCCGGAGACGTACCCGGGCTGCTCGACGCGGCCCGGGGCGCGTTCACCAGCGGGCTCAACGCGGTCGGCGCGACCGGTGCCGTCATCTTCATCACGCTGGCGCTGGTCGCCGCGATCACCCTTCGAACCCCCGCCGCCACCGAGACGCCGGTGGCCGAGGAGCGACCTGTCTGAGTCGCCGTTCTCCGCTGACCGCCGCCCTCCTGGCTACGGAGGACGGCGGTCAACGCGTACACACGATCGGAGAAAGCCGGGAGAGCGGGGAGGACGTCAGGGAGTGGTCATCATCGGTACCGCGAAGAAGACGATCATCGCGATCGTCACCGCGATGACGAAGCCGATCACTTCCCAGGCCCAGTCGTGGTGGGCCGCGCTCTTCGTCGCCTTGTGACTGCGCGGTGCCCGGCCGTTCCTGCGTTCGAGGGTCGCGGCCCGGTCGGAAAGAGAGGGGGCCGCCTCGTCCGCGCCGGTCTCCACGCGTGTTGAGGGCGTCGGAGGTATCGCCGCGAACCCGTTCCCCGGCATGGTCGTCGCCGCGTCGTCCCGCGCGGTGTCGGCCCGTGCCGTCTCGTACGGCGTGAGGGCGTGGTTCGGGGGTGCGGAGGGCAGGGGGGCGTCGTCGGGCTGCTGGTTCTCGCGCATGACCCAGCGGGGCAGGCGCAGCTGGGCGCGACCGCTGGGGGTGCGGAGGTGGTCGGTCCGTGGGGTCCAGGCGGGCAGGGCGGTCGGAGCCTCAGGGGTCGGGGCGTCGAAGGACGCGGCGGTCGCGGCGGTCGTGGCGTCGGAAGGAGCGGGCTTGGCGGGATCGGCGTCCGCGAACCAGTCGACGGCGGAGGACCGGACGGGATCGGCGTTCCGCGTGGCCCAGGCGGGGAACGAGGGCTGAGCGCGCCCGGCCGGGGGCACGGAACTCTCGGCGCTCTCGGCGCTCTCGGCGCGCCTGGTCCAGTCGGGGAGCGAGAAGTGGGAGCGGTCGTCGTCACCGGCGAGCGCGTGCCGCCCGCCTCCTCGCGCAGGAGACACGGAAGAAGGAGTGGCCTCGCGCGCGGGAGAGGGATCGGCGCCTCGCGCGGGAGAAGTACCGGTTTGTCGTACGGACGATGGATCGGCTTCTCGCGCGTGCGCTGAAGCGGAGGACAGGCGCTCGCGGTCGGCGAGGGCGTCGAGCTGGTCGGTCTGCAGGGGCCAGCCGGGCAGGGGAGGCGTGTCGTCCAGCACGTCCCCGAGGTGGCCGCCCAGCACGTCGCCGGGACCGTCGTCCAGCACGTCGCCGGTTCCGTGCGGCGGGAAGCCGGTGAGCGGCGTGGCCTCCGGTCGCCGGGGAGACTCGACGAACGGAGCCCGCAGGGTCTCGGCGGAAGGAGTCCTGAGGGATTCCGCGGAGGGTACCGGAGACGCCTCGGTGCTTTCGGTGCTCTTGCCGCTCCTGCTGAACGGCGCGCGGGGGGTCCTCGGGGGAAAGAGCAGGGAGATCTCGGCGAACGAGAGCTGGGGTGTCTCGAGGTAGGGAGCCCCGAGCGGAGGGCGGGAGACCTCGGCGTGCGGAGCCGGGGCCGGGGGCGGGGTCTGGGATGCCTCGGGGTGCGGAGCCGGGGAGGTCTCGGCGAACGAGGACTGGGAGGTCTCGGCGTGCGGAGCCCGGGACGTTTCCTGGTGTGGAGCCTGAGGCGTCTCGGTGGGAGAGGTCTCGGTGCGGGGGGCGGCGGCGACGAGCCTGTCGGTGCGGGCGCGGGCCGCCCGTGCCTCGGGGCTGAGCGGGCGGAAGAGATCTCCCCGCGTGGGAGGCTCGTCCAGCACGTCCCCGGAAACCGGTGCCGGAGGCGCCGCCCGGCGCGGCCGGGGACGCTGGAGGCGGCGGCGAGGCCGCAGGGCCGCGGTGTCCAGGGCGGTGAGCACGGCATTACCGAGCCTGGGCATCGGCTCCGTGGTGGCCTCGTGCGTGGAGACGGCGTCGGGATCCCTCGGCGCGAAAGGATCGGGGAAGCGGTCCTCCGCCATGTGGTCCGGCACGGGGAAGTCCGAGGCGCCGATCGGGGGACCGGTCTGCGCGAGCGGCAGCGGCCACGCGGGCGTCGTCGGCCACAGCTGCCTGAACAGCGGCGACGTCGATCGTCCGGCGGAGGCGGCGGGTGGCGCCTTCGGCCCGAGCACGGCGGCGCGCAGTCTCGCCGGGGGAGTCGCCCAGGGGGCGAGGTTGAGGACGTCGCGGACCGGGGCGACGGCGAGGGCGCCGAACACCTCCGTCATGTGCTCGGGAACCTTGGCCGAGGCGAGGGCACGGCCCAGCGACTGGGCGAAGCGGCGGCAGGCGCTCACCGTCAGCTCGTCGGCGGTGTCGACGGCCACGTCGAGCACCCAGGACAGCTCGGAGGCGTCCATCTCGCACACGCCCGAGAGGTACAGCACCTCACGCTGGTGCGTACGCAGGTCGCTCAGGACGCGGTCGACGAGGGCGGCGGCCGGGTCGAGGCCGATGGCGGGGGGCGAGTAGACGATGTCGCGCAAGAAGATCTCGCGGCGGGCGAGCGCGTACAGCGCGGCGCGCGGCGGTTCCGTGTCCGAGACACCGGAGAGGACGGCCACCAGGACGTCGGAAGCCGAGTCCGCGTCGCCCAACTGGTCGTGGGAGTAGGCGAACAGCCCTGCTGCGTGGCGGTCGTAGAGCTCGGCGATCAGTTCGACGCGCGAGCGTTGACCGAGGAGCGGTTGGGTCATGGACCGGTTCCTCTGGTGTTTCGGCGAGCGTGGTGGAGGGGCGGGGCGGATGTGAGTCCTGGGACATACGGTGCCAGAGGGATGGACTCCGGCAATGTGGGTAATCATGTCAAGTCATGGGCACCTCCCGCACTACTCAATGCCCTTTTGTTGAGAAATACACTTGTGGATCTGCTTCGGAGCTGGTTGGGGAAAGCCTGGAAGACAGATCGGAGATGAGGGGCATAGGCTGACCTGTGCTGGATCATGGGGACGGTTGTGGCAGGGGAGCCGTAACCCTGCGAAAACAAGAGGTTGCGCATGATCACATTCAACGGTGTCACCAAGCGCTACGCCGACGGGACCGTCGCCGTGGACAACCTGAGCCTTGAGGTGCCGACCGGGGAGATAACCGTCTTCGTCGGCCCCTCGGGATGCGGTAAGACGACGTCCCTCCGCATGATCAACAGAATGATCGACGCCTCGGAGGGACAGATCCTCCTCGACGGCGTCGACGTCAAGACCATCGACCCGCCGACCCTGCGCAGGGGCATCGGCTACGTCATCCAGCAGGCCGGGCTCTTCCCACACCGCAAGATCGTCGACAACGTGGCGACGGTGCCCCTACTGCTCGGCTGGGACAAGAAGAAGGCGCGCGACCGCGCGATGGAACTCCTCGAACGGGTCGGACTCGACCCCAAGATGGCCGGCCGCTACCCCTTCCAGCTCTCCGGCGGGCAGCAGCAGCGCGTCGGCGTGGCCCGCGCGCTCGCCGCCGACCCGCCCGTACTGCTGATGGACGAGCCGTTCAGCGCGGTCGACCCGATCGTCCGTACGAGCCTTCAGGAGGAGCTCCTGCGGCTCCAGGCCGAGCTGAACAAGACCATCGTGTTCGTCACCCACGACATCGACGAGGCCGTCAAGCTCGGTGACCGGGTCGCCGTGCTCCGCGTCGGGGGCCACCTCGCCCAGCTCGACGACCCCGCGACGCTGCTGGCCAGGCCCGCCGACGACTTCGTCCGCGAGTTCCTGGGCCGCGACCGGGGCATCCGGCGGCTGTCGTTCGTCTCGGACGAGGGAGTACGGCTCCGCACCGACCTGCTCGTACCCGCCTCCACCGACACCGCCACGGCGCGTGCCACCGGAGAGCCGTGGCTCGCCGTGGTGGACGGGGAGAACCGGCCGCTGGGCTGGGCCGCCGTCAAGGACCTGCCCGAGTCGGGCACCCTCGCCGACGCCGAACTCGCGCCGTACGGGACCTTCGTCAGCGGACGCGACTCGCTGCGCGCCGCGCTGGACGCGACGCTGCTGACCCCGTCGGGCAGCGCCGTCGCGGTGGACGAGACGGGCAAGGCCGTGGGCGCCGCCACCCGCGAGGCGCTGGACGAGGCGCTGGCCACGGTGGCGAGCAGCATCGGCGGCCCGTCGCGAAGCGCGGCCGCTCCCGCGCCCGCCGCCGCTCCCGCCACCGACGCCGACGCCGCCGGGCGAGGCACCGACACTCCCGCGCGAGGCGCCGACGCCGCCGGGCGAGGCGCCGACGGGCTCGCGGGAGGCGTCGATGGGTGACGAGCCCCTGGTCCGCTGGGACTGGATCGGGCGTAACTGGCCCACGATCCAGGGCCTGCTCGAAGACCACATCGTGATGGCGCTGGTACCGATCCTCGTCGGACTGATCATCGCCCTCCCGCTCGGGCTGGCAGGGGTCCGCTGGCGCTGGCTCTACCAGCCGACCGTCGGCGTGATGAACGTGATCTACTCGCTGCCCTCGCTCGCGGTCTTCATCGTGCTCATCCCGATCACCGGCCTCGCCACCCGGATGACCGTGATGGTCCCGCTCACCTTCTACGCGATGGCGGTGCTGATCCCCGCGGTCGTCGACGGACTGCGCTCGGTCCCCGACCACGTGCGCCAGTCCGCGGTGGCGATGGGCTTCACCCCGCTGCGCAGGCTGCTCCAGGTCGAGCTGCCGATCGCGGTACCGGTCGTGCTCGCCGGGCTCAGGGTGGCCACGGTCGCGAGCGTCAGCCTGGTCAGCGTCGGCGCGCTGGTCGGCAGGGGCGGGCTCGGCTACCTGTTCATCGACGGCTGGCAGCGGCAGTTCTACACCCCGATCGTCGTCGGCATCGTGCTGGTCGTGGTGCTCGCGGGGATCGCCGACCTGCTGCTCATCCTGGCGCAGCGCCTGCTCACCCCGTGGTCGAGGGCGAGGGGGTCCGCGTGAAACGGTTGATCGTGTCTCGTACGGCCCGTGCGGCTCGGCCGATCGGGGCCCGCGCGGTCCTTGCGGCTCGACCGATCAGGTGGTGGATGTCGCCGACGTCGTTGATGACGCGGGTGTCGCAGGCGTCGCGGGTAAGGGGGGCCGCGTGAACTGGCTGCTCGACTTCTTCGGCGACCCGGCCAACTGGTCGGGACCCGACGGGATCCCCAACAGGCTGCTCGAACACCTGGAGTTCGCCGGTCTCTCGCTGCTCCTCGCCATGCTGATCGCGCTGCCGCTGGGGCTGCTGATCGGCCACACCGGCAGGGGCGCCCTGTTCGTCATCCTCACCGCCAATGCGGCCCGCGCCCTGCCGACGCTCGGCCTGCTCGTCCTCATCGTCCTGTTCCTGGGCGTCGGCACGAGCCTGCCGGTGCTCATCCCGCTGGTGGCGCTGGCCGTGCCGCCCATCCTGGTCAACACCTACGAGGGCATCCGAGGGGTCGATCCCGACCTGCGCGACGCCGCGTACGGCATGGGCCTGCGGGGCGGGCAGGTCCTGGGCCGGGTGCTGGTGCCGGTCGCGCTGCCGCTCATCCTGCTGGGTCTGCGCCTGGCGGCGATCCAGGTGGTGGCGACCGCGACGGTGGCCGCGTACGTAGGCTTGGGCGGTCTCGGCCGTTTCATCATCGACGGTCTCGCGACCAAGAATTTCCCGAGCACGATCGGCGGAGCGGTTCTCGTAGCACTGCTCGCGCTGATCGTTCAGCTCGGGTTCACCCTGGTACAGCGCGCAACGGTCTCCCCGGGGGTGAGCGAGCGCCAGGCCATCAGATAGTCTTCATTACCCCCCGTTTTGGAAGGGAATAGCACCATGAAGCGCCTGATCAGCACCGCGGCGATCCTCCTGTCCGCGGCGCTCACACTTACCGGATGCGGTGGCGGAGATCCGCTCACCAGCGCCTCCCCGGCCCCCGCCGAGTCCGGGTCCGCCGCCGCTCCCGCCGAAGGAGGGAAGGTCGTCATCGGGTCGGCCAACTTCCCGGAGAACGTCCTGCTCGGCGAGATCTACTCCCAGGCCCTGGCGGCGAAGGGCGTCGAGGTCGAGGAGAAGTTCAACATCGGCAGCCGCGAGGTCCTGTACGACCAGATCAAGAGCGGCGGCCTCACCATCCTGCCGGAGTACATCGGCTCCCTGCTCGCCTTCGTCGACAACACGACCACGGCGAAGTCGAAGGACGACGTCGTCGCCGGTCTCAAGGAGAAGCTCCCCGCCGAGCTTGAGGTCCTCACCCCCGCCGCGGCCGAGGACAACAACTCGCTGACCGTCACCAAGGAGACCGCCACCAAGGACGGCCTCACCACGATCGAGGACCTGGTCAAGGTCGCCAAGAACTACTCGGTGGGCGGCCCGCCGGAGTTCCAGACCCGCCAGGAGAAGAACTTCAAGGACACCTACGGCCTGGAGTTCAAGGAGTGGAAGAAGACCGGCGACGCCACCGCCGACGCCATCAAGGACGGCACCGTCCAGGTCGGCAACGTCTTCACCACCGACCCGAAGATCATCGTGAACGACCTGGTCTCCCTTGAGGACAACAAGAGCGCCTTCGCCGCGGAGAACATCGCCCCCCTGGTCAACAAGGCCGGCGTGAACGACACGGTGCGGACGACCCTCGACGCGGTCTCCGCCAAGCTGGACACCGCCGGTCTGGTCGCGCTGATGAAGCGCGTCGCGGTCGACAAGGACGACGCCGAGGCGGTCGCCAAGGACTGGCTCACCCAGAACGGCCTGCTCTAACGATCCACTCCTCCGAACCGGCCCCGGACGCCTCGTCCGGGGCCGGTTCGCTGTTTCGAAGGTGGCGATGTCGCGCGGTATCCCTGTGGAACACCCGCGAGAACGCGGGGCGGAGAATCGATCGGCCCCGTGGTCATGGAGGCGCGCTCACCCCATGAACGGATACCCGGATTCCGCGCCTTTCGGCATTTCATCGTCAGGGAACGGTATTGCGGTGAATATGCGCGTCGCGCCTCTTCGTCCTACGGAGACTACGGAGAGTTATCGTCTGCTGCGAGGCGTGGCGACATGCCTGTGGGCTTGACCTCTTGAGGCAGGCGTCCGAGCCGCGCGTCACCTTTCACATCCGTTTGAGCATTGGATCAAAAGATGCGTAAACCGCTTTTGGCGATCGCTACCGCGGTCGCCGGTCTCGGCATGGTCGCGGCGACCTCCCTGCCCGCCCTGGCCGTGGACACCGACGTCACGTTCTCGATCACGGGCGCCGGTCTGACGATCAGCGCGCCGACGACGGCGAACCTCGGCTCGGTGGCCTCCGGCACGACCAGCGTCTCAGGGGAGATCGGCCCGGTCACGGTGACCGACGACCGTGCCACCCTGAACGGTTCCTGGAGCGCGACCGCCATCTCCACCGACTTCACCACCGGTGGGGGGACAGGCCCCGAGACCATCGGAGACATCAATGTGACCTATTCCCCCGGACCGGCCACCTCCACGACGGGCGAGGGAACCTTCACGCCCGGTCCCGGTGGCATCATCAACGTGCCGCGCGTCGCGTTCACCGGTACCGACCTCATCGGCAACAACACCGCCACCTGGAATCCCACGGTCACCGTGGCGATCCCGTCCGCGGCCGTCGGAGGAACATACTCCGGCACCGTCACCCACTCGGTCGGCTGAGCGGAGCCGGCGGCAATCGTGCGTCTGCCTACTCTCGTTGCGGGGCTGCTGGTGGCCGGGATTCTCATCCCGGCCGTCGGCACGCTCGACACGCCCGCGCAGGCGGCCCGATCATCGACGAGCGGCATCGGGATCCGCCTGCTCGAAGCGCCGGTCGCGGCCCGAGCCGACAAGCGGGCATGGGCCTACATCGTCGACCACCTCGCGCCGGGTACCGTCATCCACCGGCGGGTCGAGGTGTTCAACACGACCCGTTCGCCCAAGCAGCTCTCGATCTACCCGGCCGCGGCACAGATCAGCGACCGGAAATTCCAGTTCGCCGCCGATCACACCGCCAACGAGCTGTCCACCTGGATCACCATGGACCGGCATAAGGTGATCTTGCCCCCAGAGGGCCGCGCGCCGGTCACCGTGACCATCGCCGTGCCCGATGACGCCGCCCCCGGAGAGCGCTACGCCATGATCTGGGCCGAGACGGCCAAGGCCGCGCCGCCCACCGGAGGCGTCACCCAGATCAACCGCGTCGGTATCCGGCTCTACCTGGACGTCGGCCGCGGCAACCCACCGGCATCGGACTTCACCATCGACTCGCTGACGGCCCAGCGCTCACCGGACGGTCAGCAGGCCGTCCTGGCGCAGGTGCACAACACCGGAGGCCGCGCCCTCGACCTGAGCGGCGACCTGAAACTGACCAGCAGCTCCGGAAGCCAGCACCACAGCGCGGGTCCGTACAAGGTCCAAACGGGCACGACGCTCGCTCCCGGTGACACAGGAACCGTCACCGCCACCCTCACCGAGCAGGTGCCCGATGGCCCGTGGCGTGCCCGTATGCGCCTGGAGAGCGGGCTGACGAAACGCGCCGCCGAAGCGACCATCCGGTTTCCCGCCGCAGGCGCGGCGCGAGCGGTCAAGGCGGAGATGGACACGGACTCCTACCTCATGGTGGCACTCGCCGTCGGTGTCCTCCTCGCCGTACTCGCGGCGATCATGTTCCTGCTGATCCAGCGGAAACGCCGTTCACGCAGGGAGCCGAGCAACGCTTGACACGCCCTTCGGCAGGTGTACCCCTTGTCAAGGACTATCCGATCCGGGTGGCGGTCCCGGCCGAGCGGAGTTCGAACCAGACGACGGTTCCGGTGGAGTCGCGGTGGAATCCCCAGCGGGTGGCGAGGTCGTTGACGAGCATGAGTCCTCGGCCTCCGGGCCGGGATTTCTCGTACAGGGGATCTGTGAGGTGCCGGGGTCCTGGACGGTGATGAGCACGCCGTGGGGGAGGAAGGCCACCGTGACGACGAACTCCGGTGTTCGCTCGACCGTCCCCGCGTCGTACTCGTGCGGCCCTGCGTCGTGTGGTCCGTCGTACGGTCCGGTGTCGGTGGCTTCGGTGTCGGTCGGTCGGGCGTCGAGCGGTCTGCTGGAGTGTTCGACGGCGTTGGTGGCGAGTTCGCTGGTGAGGAGGATGGCGTCGTCGCGGAGTGGGTGGTCGTCGCCGAGGAGTTCAGCGACGAAGGCGCGGGCGGGTTTGACCTGGTCGGGGGTGGCGGCGAACCGTTGAGAGATGACGGGCGTGTGGCCGAGGGACTCCGACCAGCCGGGGATCCGTCCCAGGTGCGGTGACCGTACGGCATCGGTGGTCGTCGTGGTGCGGAGGCGGTCAACGAGTAGGCCGACGAGTACGGACAGGAATTGCGCTGCCATCTTGCCCACCTCCCTTGCCCTCGTCCCTGTTGAACCGGGTATTTCCAGTGACTCTGATGTCCTGGCTGCTCCCCCTGCTGGGGTCTTCGGCCTGCGGCGCGTGAGTGTCTGCGTCGAGGATGAGGGGTGCCGACTGCTCGGGGACGAGGTGGAGGCGGAAGTCCTCGATGTGCTGTATCTGTGCGGCCAGTTCGGTGGGGGTGTCGGCTTCGAGCAGGCCGACGCGCTGTCGGCACCAGGTGGGAGGCAGTGCCCACCAGCGTCTGGTGGCCTTGCCGTACCAGAGGCACCAGTCGGTGAACCGCAGTGCCAGCGCGCGCGGCACCCGGCCGTACTCATCGCAGGCGGTTCCCTCCTCCCAGGCAGGCTCGATGGCTTGGCGGGGATTCATGGTGATCACTGGCGGGGAGTCGCCCGGCATATCTGCTCCAGGTGAGATCGAGTAACTCTGTGTAATTCCCTTCCAAGAGAACCGCAGGTGAGTGACCATGGAAGGAGCCTCGCAGGGGCCCGTATCGAGGGGCCGCCCTGGAGCCGAGTCAGTCGCTGGGGGCCGCTTCCTGGCCTACAGATGGTGCGCGAAAGGAGCCAGGGCGTGGAAGGTCTGACGATCGAGGAACTGATCAAGCAGTCTCGGCAGGCCAAGGGCCTCACTCAGGCGAGTCTCGCCGACCGGCTTGCCCGGGTGTCCGGGCAGGCCACGATCACTCGCAACGAGGTCTCCCGCTGGGAGCGCGGCAAGCGGCTGCCCCTGGCCTGGTTGCCGTGGTTGAGCATCGTGCTCGATCTGCCCCTGGCGATGCTCGACCAGGCGGTTGTCCTGTCCCGCGCCAAGCGACTGGGCATCACCCCGCCGAGCGTCAACGATGATCGCCTGACGCTGTTCAGCGACGGGTGGACGCGAGAAAGCAACGAGGCGATGGCCGCCGGGCTGGCCGCCGAGAGCGAGACCCTGTCGGAGGAGTCCGCGCTTCGCGTCGCCCACGAATGGCTGATCGTGGAGGCACCCCAGCTCCACGAGATCCGCTCGGGGCGTCGCGTCGGTCATTCACTGATCGACAAGATCGAGACCAGAGTCGATCATCTACGCCACCTCGATGACTACGTGGGGGGTACGGATCTGCATGCGCTCGTCTCCCAGGAGTTGGAGGCGACGGTCACGGTCGTCAGGGAGGCCGCCTACCGCGAGGATGTGGGCCGCCGCCTGCTGAAAGCGGTGGGAGAGCTCTGCCATCTCGCGGGATGGGTGACTTCTGACGCCGGACTCTACGATCGCGCGCGTACCTACTACGTCCAAGGCATCCAGGCCGCGCACGTCGCCGGAGACGAGCCGACGGCGGCCAATCTGCTGTCCTCGCTGAGCTACCAGATGGCCAACGTGGGAGACCCCAGGCAAGCGGCCACAGTGGCTCGTACGGCGGCCAAGGGCGCGGAGCGATCAAGCACCCCGCTCACCCGCGCTCTGCTGCTGGAACGAGTGGCCTGGGCACACGCCAAAGTGGGAGATTCAGCGATCACCGAACGGGCGCTCGGCGAGGTCGACCGGGTGTTCGAGCAGCATGGGGACGGCGACGAGGACCCCAAGTGGGTCTACTGGCTGGACCGAGGCGAGGTCGACGTGATGGCCGGTCGATGCTTCACCGAACTCGGCCGCCCACTCAAGGCCGAACCGCTGCTCACCCAGGGCCTCGACACCTACGACGCCACGCGCGCCCGAGAGTTTTCGCTCTACCTGAGCTGGCTCGCCGACGCCTACGCCCAGGCCCGCGAAATTGAACGGGCCACGGAGGCGGCTGCGAAGTCGCTGAACCTCGCGGTCAAGGTCAACTCAGCCCGCGTCATCGACCGCATAGAGGCCATCCGCTCCCGCCTCCGCCCCTTCGCGGACACCGCCGCAGTCCGAAGGTTTGAGGACCTTTATCAGTCGATATTGAGGTAATCTCACCAAGATCAATAAGGGTGGTTGTGATTCGATGCCTTCAAAGCGGCGCCCGCTGACATGAACCAGGATAGATCGCGATGCCCCTGAAATGGGCGTGGAGTTTTCGGTAGAAGAGGTCTCACCACAAGCCTTCTTCAGTCCAGAAAGCCCCACGTGATCATCTATCGAGCCGCGCTCGACGTCCCCCGGGAGTTGGTTTGCCACCTCTCGCCCCTGCTGTCGGCCGAACGTCGCCGATTGGGCACCCGCTCGGGTTCTCGGGCACTGACCTGTTTTGAGCAGGCGGTAATGGGATTGCGCTGGTTTCGCGACCGCACCGACCGGGGCGCCCTTGGCCGCGACCACGGCGTCTCCCGGGCGACCGCCTACCGCTACATCGACGAGGTCATCAATGTCCTGGCCGACCAAGCTCCCGCCCTGCGCCACGCCCTGCGTCGCGCCGCCGATGAGGGCCTCACCCAACCCACCTGATCCTGGACGGCACGATCATCGTCACTGATCGCTGCGCCGAAAAGACCATCATTGTCAAAGGCGAGCCCATCGACCTGTGGTACTCCGGAAAGGCCCGCCACCACGGCGGCAACATTCAGGCCCTGTCCGCGCCCAGCGGCCTGCCACTGTGGGTCTCCGACATCGAACTTGGATCGGTGCACGATCTGACCGCCGCCCGCACACACGTCCTGGGCGCGCTGTACAAGGCCGCCGACGGCCTTCCCACCCTGGCCGACTCCGGCTACGACGGCATCGGCATCGGCGTGTCAACCACCTCTCCGACGGCCGATCCCTCGACCTCGACACCCGTAACGTCCTCCTGCACGCTCTGCGCTGCCTGGGAGAACGCGGCTTCGCCCTACTCACCCAACGCTGGCGTACCCTCCAGCGCATCACCGCCAGTCCCAGCCGAATCGGCGACATCGTCCACGCACTTCGAACACGGCTACTTGAAATAAAAGTCGCCGAGATCACCTCAACGCGCCAACCTATAAACGTCTATCATGTTCCGAATTAGAAAATATTTATTTCATGCGCGCGATTGCTGATATTAATTTTTCAGAAAACCCTAACCTGTCACTTACTTCGACGGTCCATTCCATGCTATCGAAAGCACGAATTAGAATGCATTGGCCGAGGCTGTCGTTTAAGGATTCTGTGTCTGTTGGTGGAACTTCCAAGGGTGAGTTTGGGGCGTACGCTACGGCCAGAAAGTCGTACGTTTGTTCAATATTTTTGCCCATTTCCTTGAGTTCTGCCCAGGAAACCGTTAGGCCATTCGGCTCATTTCTTATAGACTCCTCAAATTCATCCATTGTCATTCCGTGAGGAGGAGAACCTATGCCGTAAAATTCGATAATTATCCACCTCCATTCATTGTCTGGGATTGCTTCTAGTAAATTAGACAGGCTAACGAGCGAGCCGTTTTCTTTGTGCATTGGAATCGTTATCTTCCTGATCATGGGTACTCCAGTGGCACAGGTCCACCTCTTTGTCTGGTTCCGCCGGTGGGATTTGGGTCGTAGTTGTGCTGGTGAGGATTCGTGTGGGTTTCAGGGCGTCCGTGGTCTGTGAAGTCGATATCGCGTACCGGTTTTCCGTTTGCGTCAAATTCCCGAGCCTGAGGGTAAGGGTCTCTTCTTGATTTTCGCCATCCTAGTTGAGTGTGAGCGGCATCAGGAACCGTCGGCATAGGTTCACCATTATTTTTCTTTAGTAAAGGTCTCTGTGGGAACCACTGTCCGTCAGGAACTCGCCCCGTGGTCGATCCCTTTCCCCCTCGTCCTCCGCCGAGGGCCATTGCGGCGTCTAGGCCGTCGCCTTTTCCTCGCTTGTAGGAGTCGCTGGTAGGGTCGTACCCCGAGGCGCCCGCGCGAGCTTTAAGTCCGTTGTCGTACATGTCGCATGCGCCGAAGGGTAGTTCGTGCCCCAAGCCGCATAGGGCGAGGACGTCTCCCATGGACAGTCTGCTGATATCGCCGAAGCTGTCGCCTATGCCGGCTGCATAATCCCACCAGTTAGTGATCGGTGGAGGCTCCTCGAAGAGGGGCGGCAATACCGGCGGCGGGGGGTTGGTGGAGATTGGCGGAGTGTAGTCGGCTGGGCCGGAGTCTGCCGGTTTGTCCCAGTTCGATATGCCGCCGCCGCCGTTTTGGTTGCCGACGGTGTTGATGACATTGCTATCGTATTTACCTTCTTCTACGAAGGATTCGATTGTTTCATATACCCTCTTGGGGGGAGGTGGATTCTTAGGGCCTTTTTCGCCATTCTTCTTCTCTGGCTCCTTTTCGGTCTTAGGTGCGGGTTCGGTTTTCGGGGGAGGCGGCTGGTTGTTTTTCTTATTGTTGTTTGGGGGGTTGTTGTTATTTTTGTTAGGAGAAGGTTTTACGGGCTCAGATTGAGGGTGGGGGGTAACGCTGATACTTGTCTTCGACCCCTTGTTGTTGTTTTTGGGGCATCCGCTGGAGTCGGGGAACATGGGCGGAGCCATCAGCATCCCCGGCACCTGACCCGCCTTTGCCCGGGTGTCGGAGTAGCACGGGGCGTGACCGCTGGGGTCGATGTGAGTCAGCGGGCCGGCGTTGGCATAGGTGTAGCGGTTGGCCTGAACGGAAGGCTGAGGGCTCAGCGTCCAGTCGTCGCGGGAGGTGAAGGCGCCGGTGCCGGGCTGGTACCAGCGGGCGCGCATGTTGACCTTGCCGGTGTCCGGGTCGGTGTACTCGCCCTGGTAGCCGAGGCCGCGCGGGGTGCCTGAGCGGTGGATGGGCTTGCCGAAGGGGTCATAGGCGACCGAGTCGACCAGCGCGGTGCCGGAGAAGGTGCCCACCACGTCGCCGTGCAGATCCGTCATTGTGGCAAGCGCCGGATCAGTGCCTTCTTGCAGGCTGAGCAGCCCTCCGAAGGGGTCGCGACCGTACTTGGCCATGGTGATGTTGGCGCCGTCGGCAACGGTGGCGATGTCGTTCTCCAGGCCGGAGTAGACGAAACGCCGTTGATCGGCGCCTTTGGTGCGTGAGGTCATCCGGCCCAGGGCGTCGTAGCCGTAGTCGGCCTCTCCATCGGAGACGAGTCGGTCGAAGGCGTCGAAGGTCAGGTTGCGGGTGGTTCCGGCCTTGGTCTCGGTGGCAGTGGTGCCGCGAGGGGTGTACGTGTAGTCGGTCCCGGCGCCAGAGATCAGCCGGTTGCGCTGGTCGTAGACGAAGGTGTCGCTTCCGGCGCCGGTGCGGTTGCCGGACTCGTCCCAGGTGTAGGAAGTGGTGGCGCCACCAGGCGCGGTCCAGGAGGTCAGCCGCCCGGCATGGTCGTAGCCATAGGTGTTGACTCCCGCCCCGGCGGTGCCGGTGGTGGTTTTGCTGGTGAGGTTGTCGTCCTTGTCCCATCCATAGGTGATCTTCGCCAGTTCGGTGCTGGAGCTGTTCTTCACCGAGTGTGAGGTGAGCCGGTTGACGGTGTCGTAGCCGTAGGTCTGGGTGCTCACCGGAGAGGTAGAGGTCTTGGTGGTGAGCCGGTCGGCGTTGTCGTAGCCGTAGGTCCAGGTGCGGCCGGTGACCGGGTCGCTCGCGGTCTTGAGCCGGTCGGCGGCGTCCCAGGTGTAGTTCGCCGTCCCGGTCGGGTCGACGCGCTGGGTGGGGTTGCCCGAGGCGTCGTAGGCGTAGGTGGCGACCTGGTTGGCGGCTTTGGACACCTTGGTCAGCAGGCTACGGTCGTTGTACTCCAAGGTGTAGTCGCCGACCGCGGTCACTCGGTCCGCGCTGTCATAGGTGAGGTTACGCTCCGGGGTGGCCACCGAGGCGCCACTGCCGGTCTGCTTGGTGAGCCGGTCGAGATGGTCGAAGGTGCGGTCGATGCGCACCCCGCCGGGCTGCAGGGTCGCGGTGACGTTCCCGGCGGCGTCGTAAAGGCTGGTCCAGGTCCGATCAGCCGCGTTCGGGTAGGCGGTGGTGGCCGGTTCGATGACCGACTCGACCAGGCCAAGGGTGTTGTAGCTGGTCCAGGTGGCGTTGCCACGGCCATCGGTGATGCGGGTGTGCGCGCTGGTGGCGTCGTAGCCGAACGTCGAGGTGATCGAAGTTCCTGTAGCGACTGGTTCGATCAGTGAGGTCATCCGGCTCGCGGCGTCAAAGGTGCGGCGGGTGATGCGCCCCTCACCGGAGGTGGTGCTGGTCGGGTTACCAGCCAGGTCGTAGCCGAACCCGAAGGTACGCACCACCGTGTCGGTCGTTCCGATCCTGGTGAGATCCTTGGCGGCGATCTGGCGGCCGGCCAGGTCGTATTCGGCCTCGGTGGAATTGTTCAGCGGGTCGGTGACCTTGGTGGTGCGGCCCAGGATGTCGTAGCTGAAGGTGGAGGCGTGTGTCAGCGGGTCGCTGATCGAGATGGGTTGCCCGGCGGCGTTGACCACGTAGTTGGTGGTCTTGTTGCCCGGAGCGACGGCTTTGGTGAGGTTCCCGGCACTGTCGTAGGTCAGCGTGGTGGTGTGCGCTGCCGTGGTGGGCTTGCGTTCGATCCGTGTGGCGGTGATCTGACGGCCCAGATCGTCATAAGTCGCCTCACTGCGGGCCCCGGTGGGATCGACCGTGGCCAACTCCTCGCCCAGCATGTCGTACTCCGACGTCCAGGCACCGCCAGGGCCGGATGGGCCGGGATCGGTCACCCTGACCGCGCGGCCCAGCGCGTCGTAGGTGGCGGTGGTGACGTAGCCGCGCTCGTTGGTGACGCTGGTCAGCTGACCGGCCGCGTCGTACCCGTAGCTGATCTTCGGGATCAGTGTGGCCCCGCCCGGCGGGGTGTAGGGGGCCGATGTGGTCGAGGTCAAGCGGCCTGCCTTGTCGAAGGCGGCGGTGCTGGTGCGTCCCTCGCCGTCCACCGCGTGGGTGGTCAGGCCGACGCTGTTGTAGCCGTAGCGCACCGTGGGTCGCCCGGCGGTCGCCGTTCCATTCTTCTCGATCGTTACCTGCGGAGCCTTGGTCTCCACCAGTTGCCCGGCCAGGTCGTAGCGCAGCGTGGTGGTGAAATCCGCCGCGTCGGCGCCGGAGGCGTTACCGCGCGGGTCGGTTGTCGCGGTGAGCAGGCCACGGTCGTCGTAAGTGCGGGTAGTGACCAGGTTCTCAGCGCCGTTCTCCACGGTTCGCTGGGTCATCAGGCCCAGCGCGTTGTAGGTGTAGGTGGTGGATTCGGTGCGGGTACTGACTGCCCCTGTGAAGGTCTCCTTGGAGATGTTGCCGACCGCGTCGTAGGTGTAGGCGGTTTTCCGCTTGAGCGTGGCGGGGTCGAACGTGGTGGAGGTCAGGCGGCCCGCCGCGTCGTACGCGTAGTCGGTGGTGGCCTTGTTGCCTCCGGTGACCTGCTTGGTGAGGTTGCCGGCCGCGTCGTAGGTGTTGGCCTCCAACACCACATCGGTCGTAGTCGTCAACCCGTTGAGCCGCACATCATCGCCGATGACCTCCGACAGACGGTTGTCGGTGAAGTAGGTGTAGAGGGTTTTACGGCCCATCGCGTCGACTCGCCCGCCCAGACGTCCCCCGTTGTCGTAGGAACGCGCCTCAAGTACCACGTCCTGGGCCGGTTTCGGGGCCAGTGGACTGCCAGTCCAGTTTTTGATCGTTGTCGAAGCCAACTCGCCACGCTTGGTGTAGCCGTAGGCGAAGACCGTGCCCAACTGATTGGTCGCCGACACCTGCGCCCCTGTGCTGTCCCACGTCAAACGAGCCATCCCACCCTCGGGGTCGGTGATCGTCTCTACCCGCCCTTTGGGGTCGTAGGTGTAGGTGGTCGTCCGCGTCGCATCACCGCCGGTCAGATCGGCCACCGTCTCGGTGAGCGTGTCACCGTCGGGGTTGTAGGTGTAAGTGGCCTTGGCGGTGTGGGTGACGTTGGTGACCTCGTTTTTCACTCCGGGAGCGGTTTGCGTGAGCAGCCGTCCGGTCCCGTCGTAGGTGAACGTCGTGGTCACCCCAGTCGGATGGGCCGCCGACACCTCGGTATGCGAGATCACTCGGCCTATCCCGTCATGGCCGAACTTCGAGACCAGCCCCGATGGGCTGATCTGTTCGGCTAGGTCCCCGGTGGCGCTGTAACGATAGGTCGTCTCGTTGTTCCTGGCGTCCTTCACCGACTTCATCAGCCCCGCAGGGGCGCTGCCACCGCCGACGGCGGGTTCGGTGCCGTCGGTGTAGGTGTAGGTCGTCGAGCGGCCGGTGGGGAAGTCGGAAGTGGCCGGGGTGGTCTGCTTGGCCACTTCACCTTGGGGGGTGTACTCGGTGGTGGTGGCGTAGGTGTTGTCGGTGGCGTTCGCTGAGCGGGCATCTCTGTGTGTTACGGGACGGTCATTGCGCGGGTCGAACTCATTGGCGCTGTTGCGGTAGAACGCCTGGCGGGTGGTCTGGCAGTTGCCCGCTGCCTTGCAGGTCTTGGTGGCGGTGACGTTGCCGCGCGCGTCGTTGACCTGCTCGATGACAACATCGTTCGGGTCGGTGACCTTCGTAGGGAATCCACCGGTGTCGTACTCGTACTCGGTGATCTTTTGGAGTTGGTCGGTGCGGCTGACGAGGCGGTAGCCGCGCCAGGCATCGTGGGCGTAGGCAAGGGTGTTGTTGTTGGGGTCGGTCACCGTGATCGTTGACAGACCGGTTTCGTAGTCGTAGACGGGCTGGCCGATCTTCCAGGTGCCACCGTGCTGGTCGGTGTGGGTGCTGATCCGCTCGGTGCCCGCGTCGTAGGTGTTGGTCGCCCACACTCGCTCGGAGGGCAGGGTGATCTTCGCGAGCTTGTGCGGCGCTACCGCCCGTGCGGCGTAGTGCAGCGCCACCTCGGTAGCGGTGAGCGGCTTGCCGTAGATCGCGACCTCGTCGATCAGGCCGCGGAAGGGAAACTCCTGCGTACCGGTTCCGGTTGGCAGGCCGGGAGCCGATCCGCGGAAGACGATTCCGTTGCCGACATTGGCGTAGGGGCGCCAGGTGTTCACCTGGCCGGTCATGGTGCCGATCTGCACGCCATTGAGGTAGAGGGCCTGATCGGCTCCGGCGACCGTGAGCGCCACATGGTGCCACTGATTGTTGTTGACCACGGCGGTCGATCCCATCGGGGAGGCCACCGCTTCGAACGAACCGCGCAGCTTGCCGTCGGTGCCGATATACAGCATCGGGTCGTCCAGCAGGTAGGCGTTGGTCGTTGAGGCCGCCATCAGCACACCGGAGCCGGTGGTCTTGAACCACATCTCCACCGACATGTTGTCACCCAGATTCGACAAGGCGTGTTCCGGCAAGTTCACCAGGGCATTGGTCAACTCCACTGCCGTGTCAGGGGTACCCGCCAGTGCGCCGGGCTTGCCGTAGGAGATGTTGGAAGGCGCGCCGCCGCTGATCTGCTCATAGGAGGCGTCCCCTGCTCCTGCTCCCAGGTCGACCGCCATCGAGGAGGATGTATCCCCCAGTCGCCAGTAGCCGTAGGGCTCGGCGTCTTGGACGACGCTGCGGTATTGCGAGCCGCTGTCGTAGGTGTAGCGGGTGCAGTTGGGGGCGGCAATCGGCGCGCACACCGCCGTCAGCTTGTCGCCCTCGTAGTGGTAGGTCCACGTCACCGGTGAGCCGTTCACCGGGTCACCGGACACGCTCGCCACGTGTGCGCCCGCCCAGGTGAACGTCAGCGACCGGCCACCGGTCGCGGTCACCTTCTCCAGCTTGCCGTCCGCGGCGTAGAGAAGGTCCTGTGCCCGGCCGTGGGCGTCGGTCACCTTCGTCAACCGGCCTTGAGTGTCGAACAGGTACACGGTGGAGGACTTGTCCATGAGTTTCCACCCGCCCCCACTGACGTCCGCCAAGGTGGCGTGCATGCCCGGCGGCGGCTGGAAACTCCCGTCGCCGTTGGCGGCGAACCGCACCAGGCGCCCGTCCGGATAGGTCACCAGCGCGGTGACGAGGTCACCGCGTACTTCGCGCACCAGTTTCATGTCCCAGCGCGTTGACCAGCCCGCACCGAAGATTCCGTCGATGCGGGTATCCATGCTGTTGTAGGAGCGCGTGACCGACAGCGGTGGGCCGGGTGTGGCCACCGACAGATCGGTGGCCGAGGTGGTGTAGTTCCCCGGCACCTGGTGAAACTCCTGGCCGTTGACCCCGCGTGTGGCCAACTGCGAGCCGATCACCGGCTGACGCACCCCGGTGGTGAAGGAGATCGCGGAAGAGGTTGTCTCCATGTTGCTTTCGGTGTCGGTGGCGGTCACGGTCCACCAGTACTGCTTGCTCCAAGTCAGCTTTCCCGCCGGGACCTTCCAGGACTTGTAGTTATCCCAGCCGGCAGCCAACACCCCCGAAGAGCTGCACCCCGCCCCGGACATCGCCTCGTTGTCACACACATCGAACTGGAAATCGATCGGGATGTTGAAGTAGTCGTTGCTACCGCCCCACGCCTGCAGTATGGGCGTCCGAGATTCCACCAGCGCGCCATCGGCGGGCAAGACAGGAACCACCGACGGGGAACGATGAAACGAGCACGCTCCCCGACTGATCCATGCCCGGTCTCGGTCCGGTGGCGAGCCGACCGTGCTGTTGAAACCGACCACTTCCCACAAACGTGCGTCGTAGTAGACGACGTTGCCGAAGCTATAGCGCTGAGAGGAACTCCACTGCGGATAGTCCGCGCACCAGACGGTCGAAGCCGAAGCCGTCGCACCACCGGAGGTAGCCGCTCCCTGACGTTCGGCTCGTTGACTGTCGGAGAGAAGCAATCCCCTCTCCTTGGCGGCCGAGGCCTGAGAATCCGTGCCGTTGAACCGCTTTTCGATCGGCAACACATCTTTGCTGCCACGGATGTCCTGCTCGGGGCTTTTGGGCAGGCTTACCGACGTGGTTGTAGCCGAGGAATCCACCAGGGACGGAAAGCCCGCCGCCGAACCGGTCAACTGGTCAGGGGTGTCGGGAGGGCCGTGAAAGAGGGCGGGGGGTTGAACCGTCGCGGCGGATGCCGGAAACGCCTGGAACAGCAGCAGGCCCGGTAGCGCCGTCACCAGCACGGCCACCGCTGTCCAGGTTCTCACGACTACCGAAAACGACCATGACAAACTCCGGCGCATACGCCGTCACCCTCCGAACAAGTCAGCGCGAGAGCCAACCGCTCCCGCGTTACCCCAGCCCGCCATCAGGCCCGAGGTGGGCCGAGGTCGACGGTTCGGAGCGAGCTAACAGCAAACGATCAGAAATTACCCATAGAGCCTTTATGTCCGCAATATGTACAAGAGGGGCTAAATAGGACACGTGTTTCGGGTTTGAAAGTGTGACATGTCTGGATCGCGTTCTCACGGTGACGTTCGGTTGTGGAGGGAGACAGGCCGAAACGATCACGTAGGGGGAGGGGGTGGTGGCTCACGGTTCGCCTGGGGTGCTTCGTCTTCGAGTTTTGAGAAAAAGCGGTTCACGAGCGGTGGGATATGGCGGGCTTCACGACGGTCACGAGGGGAGAAGAGAGCTTGAACTCGTGGTTTTGGGGCGGGCCGAAGGTGGTGGCGGTGGTGCTGGAGTGGCTGGGGGTGATTTCTCGCGGGTTGAAAGCGGCGACGGGAAGGTCGTGGGGCGATGTGATTCGGAGCACATCGGGCCGGGCGTGGCGGGGATCAGGCGCGGAGCCAGGCACGTACGCGGTCCGCGAACCAGCCGGGACGTTGTAGCGGGATGCCGTGCCCGCAGTCCGCCACAATTTCCAGCTTGCTGCCCGGCAGGGCCTCGTGCAGCACGCGGGCCGAATCCCGCATCAGGGCCCGTTCACGTTCGCCGGCGAGGATCAGCGCCTCGCGGGGGAAACGCGACCACTCGGGCGGCGGCGTGAAGCGCAGGTTCTCGCCGACCGCGGCGAGCAGGGTCTGCTTCGAGATGCTCGCGGACGTGCGGACGTAGTCGTCGAGCAGCGGATCGGGGATGAACAGCTGCTTGGCCTGCAGTTTGGCGAACCACCGCTGCCGGGCGAGCCCGGCGGTGGCGCCGAGCAGACCGAGGGTGAAGCCGGTGGCCGCGATGGGCTTGGCCTGCGCGCTGACCACGACCACACGTTCTACGAGCTCAGGCCGGTGCGCGGCGAGCAGGACCGCCAGTTGCGCGCCCAGGGAGAATCCGACGACGGAGACGCGACCGCCCGCGTCGTGGAGGAGCTTCGTCAGGGCTTCTGCGGTCTGGGCATGGGAGTGATACGTCTCGTCCGCGCTGCGGTCGTGGCCGGGCAGGTCCGGGACGATCAGCCGGTGGTCGCGCGCGAGACGCTCACGCACCGGCTCCCACATCCAACCGGCGACACCGCCACCGTGCAGCAGGAGCACGGGCGGGGCGTCGGCAGGACCGTGTGTCTCGACATGCATGTGGGCCGCTCCCGTCGCGTCGGTTGATGACCATGATGCCAGGGGGTGGCCGTCCGGCCGACTCGGCAGCGATCAGGTGCCCGTCTGGCGCTCTCATGCCGGGTGGCGGTCTCGTCTCCGGTCTATCCGGTGCCTCGTGGTCGGAGGAGGACAAGGCGCCGGGCCAAGCAGGCGCTCGGGTCCGGGATGATGGCCGGATGAACGAGTTCGTCGAGGCGATGGCCCAGGTGGTGACCGGGGTGACGATCGTCACCGTGAAGGACGATCGCGACGACGTGGGGGTGACGGTCTCCACCTTCACCTCGCTGTCGCTGGATCCTCGGCTGGTGATGGTGAGCCTGGACAGCACCGGATATCTCAACGAGCTGCTGCTCAGGCAGGACCGCTGGGCCGCGAGTGTGCTGTCGGCCGGGCAGAAGGCGATCGCGAGCCGGTTCGCCACGGCGGGCCGTCCGGGGGCGAGGTTGCTGCTCGCGGGGACGCCGCACCACCGGGGTGCACTGAGCGAGGCACTCGTGGTGGACGGTGGTGTCACCGCGTTGGAGGCCGAGACGGTCAAGGTGGTCCCGGCCGGAGATCACACGCTGTTCATCGCGAAGGTCCTCGGGGTCGAGTACGTCGACGCGTCCGTGCTGCCGCTGGCGCGCTACCGGAGCCGCTACCGCTGATCGCTCGCTCTTTTCTCACGGGTTCCGTACACGTGAGAGCCGCCCCGGTCGACCGGGACGGCTCTCACGTGTACGACGAAGGTCAGCGGATCGTCCAGGTGCCCGGCAGGATGAGCGGGCCGTACGAGGGCAGGCCCAGCTCGCCGGCGAGGTGGGCGAGGGGGCCCCACGACTCCAGGCGGACCTTGGCCAGGGCGGCGGCCTTGTCCTCGCTGGACTCCGCGGGGCGCAGCCGCTCCAGGGGGTTGAGCTTGGGGTAGACGCGTACGGGGGCGTCGACGGCGAGGCCCGCCTTCTTGCGGGCGATGGCGAGGGCGTCCTCCAGGCCGCCGAGCTCGTCGACGAGGCCGCCCTCCAGGGCGTCGGCACCGGTCCAGACCCGGCCCTTGGCCAGCTCGTGGGCGCGCTCGCGCGACAGGCCGCGTCCCTCGGCGACCTTGTTCACGAAGTCGTCGTAGACCCGGTCGAGCCAGGCGTTGATCCGCGCCCACTGCGCCTCGGAGAAGGCGTTGGTGGGGGAGAACATCCCGGAGTTGGCGCCCTCGCCGACGGTCTCGGAGGTGACGCCGATCTTCTCCAGCAGCCCGCCGATGACCGCCTTGCCGCCGAACACGCCGATGGAGCCGGTGAGCGTGCCCGGCTGGGCCACGATGACGTCGGCGGCCATCGAGACCATGTAGCCGCCGGAGGCGGCCAGATCGCCCATCGAGATGATGATGGGCTTGCCCGCCTTGCGGGTGAGCACGACCTCGCGCCAGATGGCGTCGGAGGCGGTGTACGAGCCGCCGGGGCTGTCGACCCTGAAGACGACGGCCTTGACATGGTCGTCGTTGCGGGCCGCGCGCAGGGCGGCGCAGATGGTGTCGGAGCCCATCGCGCCACCGCCGCCCAGCGGGCTGCGACCGCTGCGGCCGAGCCGGATCGCGCCGTTGCCGCGGACGAGTGCGACGACCTGCTCGCCGGGGTGCGGGAGCTTCTTCGCGGACAGCGACTTGGCGTAGCGGCCGACGTACAGCAGAAGCGCGCCGTCGCCGACGGACTGCTTGACCTCGTCGTAGACCTCGTCGCGGTAGGCCAGTCGGTCGACGAGCTTGGCCTCGACGGCCTCGGCGCCGATGAACGGGCCCTGGTCGATCAGCTCGCGTACCTTGGCCGGCTCCAGGCCGCGTCCCTCGGCGATGCCCGCCACGACCTGTTCGGTGATCGACTCGGTGATGCGGCTCATCGACTCGCGGTGGGCCTCGGTCATGTGGTCCTGGGTGAAGGTGTTGGCGGCCGTCTTGTACTCGTGCCGCTGGCCGATCTGGTACTCCACGCCGATCTTGCCCAGGGCGCCCCGCAGGAAGCGCTGCTCCATCGCGACACCGGTCAGCCCGACGTCACCGGAGGGCTGGAGGTAGACCCGCTCGAAGGCGCTGCCCAGGTAGTAGGGGACGGTGCCCCCGCCGATCTCGCCGAAGGTCTCGGCGAACGCGACGGTCAGTTTGCCCGAGGCCCGGAAGTGGATCACAGCCTGGCGGAGCTCCTGGACGATCGCGAGGCCCAGCGGCTGGGTGCCGATCTTGACGATCAGTGCCCTGACCCGGTCGTCCTTCCTGGCGCGCTTGAGCCCGGCGAGCACGTCGGTGAGGCTCGTCTTGCGCATCGCCATGATGGCGCTCAGCGGGTCGGCCGGAGGACTGCCGTCTGTCAGGCCCTCGGTGAGGTCGAGCTCAAGGATCAGGGGAGCGGTACGCCGCTGCTTGAACCGTTCGACACTATCGATGATCACCTTGGTCGCGTCCATGCTCCTCACCCTAAGCGACACATACCGGGCTTATGCGGCTCGGCGGGTTCTCACCCGTTTTCCGGCACAAGCGAGCCCCGTAGTCCGCGTGCCTTCCGGCTTTACGCGGGCTACGGGGCTACACGGCCGCCGGGCTACGCGGCTCGGCGGGCGTTCACCTGCTTCTTGAGCATCGTGGTGGACGCGGCGGGGGAGGAGCCCTTCAGGCGTGCCTTCTCGACCGAGGTGAGGACCGTCTTCAGCGTGGCCGTCTCCTTGATCTTCGCGGTGAAGTTCACGCCGCCGTTCGCCCAGTTCAGCCAGGCGGCGAGCAGCTCGCTCTCCAGCTTGGCCTTCGCCGTCTTCTTGGCGGGCTTGAGCACCTTGTACGCGCCGCCCAGGGTGGAGGCGGGCGTGACCTCGGAGAAGACCTTGCTCGCCTTGGCCACCAGGCCGAGGTAGCAGCTCACCGTCGCGTCCTTGATCTTGCCCTTGCCCCGGGTGACCTCAACCGCCCACTGCGCGGCGCTCAGCGTCTTGGTGGACTTGCCACGCGTGCACACCGTGGCCGTCGCCGGCGGGGGGACGGTCACGGTGACGGTGACCGTCACCGTGGGCAGCGGGACCGGCGTCGGCACCGGGTCGGTCGGCGGGGCCGGCGGAGGGGGAGCGGAGCTGGGCCCGGGACTGGGTTCGGGGCTGGGCTCCGGGCTCGGGTCGGTGCCGGTCTCCGGGCCGGGGTCGTCGCTGGGGACCTCGGGGCCGGGGGGAGTGACGGGGGCACCCGGGGTGCCTCCGGCGATCGCGGCGTTCAGGTCGAGGCGGGGGGTGGTCACGCCGCCGTAGGTGACCTGCCGGCCCGCGGTCTTCAGCGCTGCCTCCAGCGCGTCCGGGGCGCCGGGGGTCTTCTGGGCCATCAGCGCCATGGCACCGGTGACGAACGGGGTGGACATCGAGGTCCCGCTGTAGACCTGGTGGCCGCCGCCCGGCACCGCGGACTCGATCTCCAGGCCGGGGGCGAAGAGGTCGAGCACGGAGCCGTAGTTGGACCAGTAGGGAACGGTGTCGTCGTCGCCCGTCGCGCCCACCGTCACCGGGGCGGAGAAGCAGCCGGGAGCCCCGGCGCCGGGCACGCCCTCGTTGCCGGCGGCGGCCACGACGGCCACGCCCTTGGCGCGCAGGTCGTCGATGCGGCTCTTCATCGCGGCCAGGTCCGGTTCGGCGTCACAGGTTCCCTCGTACAGGCCGCCGCCGAGGCTGAGGTTCACCGCGGCGATGTTCCTGCCGCCGTCCTTGAGCTTCGCGACGTGCTCCAGGGCGAGCAGGAGCGTGGACTCGAACGCGCTCAGGCAGACCCCGCCCTCGTCGTCGCAGTCGTTGAACCTGCTGAAGACCTGGATCGCCACGATGTCCGCCTCGGGCGCGACGGCGTGGGCGATCCCCGCCACGTGGGTGCCGTGGTCGCACAGGTTGACGCCCTCGTGGACGCAGGCGGGGGTGTTCGCGTCGGCGGATCCGGGGTCGTTCGTCTGCCCGTTGGGGCACAGGGACTGCGCGCCCTCGTCCGTCGCGGAGAAGCACGCCTGCTCCACGACCTTGCCCCCGAAGTCGGGGTGGCCGGCGTCGATCCCGGTGTCGATGATCGCGATCGTCTGGCCCGCGCCCTTGGTCCCGGTGGCGTGCGCCTTGTCCGCGCCGATCACCTGCAGACTCGTGGCGAGCGAGCCGGAACTCAGCGAGCCCAGCGCGGTGGGGGAGTAGACGCGGTCGCGGCGGATGGAGAGGACGCGCGGGTCCTCGGCGAGCTTCGCGAGCGACTCGCCGGTGCCCTCGACCACGATGAACGAGGTGTCCGCAGGTTCGAGGACGACCTCGGCGTCGGGCAGCTGCCGTGCCTCCCCGGCGACCGGGGCCGCCTCGGCGGGGGCCGCCAGCTCGACGATGACCCGGGCGCCGTCGGTGTCGGAGGCGAGCCCCTCCTCCAGTTTCGGCTGCGGGGGCGTCGCGTCGGCGGGGGGTGAGATCGGTGTGTCTGCGGGGGTCTCCTGACCGCCCGTCCCCTCGGCTCCGTCGCCCGTCTCCCCTGCTCCGGCCTCGGCTCCGGATCCGTCGCCCGGGGCCACGGGTGGGCTCTCGCTCGCGGAGGCCGTCGGGGGCGCCGGTACTTCTTCGGCGAGGGCGGGTATGGCGGGCGAGAGGGTGAAGACCAACGCCATGGCCACGACAGCTCGAAGTCGCACGCGTCCTCCGGGGGGATCAAAAGGGCGTTTCGGAGTCTAAGCAGCCGTATGCGCCAAGTGAATACTTTGCCCCAGATTTGGAGGATCTTCGGAGAAAAGCTCTGCCCCCGCGGCGTGACGCGCACGGAAGGCCGATCGGTCCCTGCGGCGTGACGCGCCGGGGGACCGAGTGGAGAAAAGCTCGGCCCCCCGCGGCGTAACGCGCTCGGAGGGCCGAGTGGTCGAAATATTACTTGAGGCCGTTGGAGATCGCGGTGATCAGCTCACCGTTGGTGGTGTCGCCGCTGGTCTCCCAGAAGAACGCCCCGCCCAGACCCTGGTTCTTGGCGTAGGTCATCTTCCCGGTGATGGTGGAGGGGGTGTCGTAGCTCCACCAGTTGCCGTTGCAGAAGGCGTAGGCGGTGCCGCCGACGGTGCCGGTGGGCGGGCACTTGGTCTTGAGGACCTTGTAGTCCTCGATCCCCGCCTCGTAGGTGCCCTGGGCCGCGCCGGTGGCGGAGCCGCCGGGAGCCGCCTGGGTCACGCCGGTCCAGCCGCGGCCGTAGAAGCCGATGCCCAGCAGCAGCTTGCTCGCCGGGATGCCCTTGGCCTTGAACTTCTGGATCGCCGCGTCGGAGTTGAACCCGGCCTGCGGGATGCCGGTGTAGGAGGTGAGCGGCGAGTGCGGAGCCGTCGGGCCCTGCGGGTTGAACGCGCCGAAGTAGTCGTACGTCATCGGCATGAGCCAGTTCAGGTTGTTGATCGCGCCGGCGTAGTCGGCGGCGTCGATCTTGCCGCCGTTGGAGCCGTCGGCCGTGGTCGCCGCGGTGACGAGGGCGTTGGCGCCGAACTTGGTGCGCAGCGCGGAGATGATGTTCTTGAAGGCGTTCGGGCCGCTGTTGTCACAGGTGAGGCCGCAGGCGTTGGGGTACTCCCAGTCGATGTCGATGCCGTCGAACACGTCGGCCCAGCGCGGGTCCTCGACCAGGTTGTAGCAGGAGTCGGCGAACGCGGCCGGGTTCTGCGCGGCCTGGGTGAAGCCGCCGGACCAGGTCCAGCCGCCGAAGGACCAGATGACCTTGATGTTCGGGTACGCCTTCTTCAGCTTGCGGAGCTGGTTGAAGCTGCCGCGCAGCGGCTGGTCCCAGGTGTCGGCGACGCCGTCGACGCTGTCGGCCGCGGTGTAGGCCTTCTCGTAGTCGGCGTAGGAGTCACCGATGGTGCACCGGCCGCCGGTGGTGTTGCCGAAGGCGTACAGGATGTGGGTGAGCTTCGACGCGGAGCCGCTCGTGACCAGGTTCTTCACGTGGTAGTTGCGGGCGTAGACGCCCCACTGGGTGAAGTATCCGACGATCTTCTTGCCGCCGGGGGGAGGCGGGGTGGGGGTGACCGTCGGGGTGGGGGTCGGGGTCGGCGTGGGGGTGACCGTCGGCGTCGGGGTGGGGGTCGGCGAGGGGCCGGTGCCGTTGCAGGTGGCGCCGTTGAGCTTGCAGTTCAGCACGCTGGTGATCCCGCCGGGCGCGCCGTTGAAACCGAAGCTCGTCGAGGCGCCCGCGGCGAGCGCGCCGTTCCACGACTTGTTGACGAAGGTGTAGTGGTTGCCGCTCTTCGTCAGGTCGGCGTCCCAGGACGTGGTGATCGAGGTCCCGGCGGGGAGGTCGAACTCGACCTTCCAGCTGGTCAGCGCGCTGGTCCCGGCTTGCACGACGACCTTGCCCTCGAAGCCTGATCCCCAGTTCGAGGTCGTCGTGTAGGTGGCGGTGGCGGGTGTGGCGGCCGTCGCGGTGCCGATCCCCAGGGGAACCAGCAGCGCCGCCGCCGCGATGAAGGAGCCGATGGTAATTCGTCGCAAGGGTCGCTCCAGGTCAGAGAGTGCCGAGTCCCCGTATTCATAGGAAAGTTTCCTATTAATTACCAGAGCGTAGGTTCTCGTACGCCGACGGTCAATGCCTTGTTCGTTGATATAAGGCCGATTTAAGGTTTTCGGCCGAACGGGCTGCGGCGAGGGTGCCGGAAGCATAGAGCGCGAAAACGGGCCGGTCGCGCGAATCGCGCGACCGGCCCGTTCTCACCTGGTCTGTTGGGCTCTGCGGAGGGGGAGTTCGGTCAGGCCGGTTCGGCCTCCCGGCGCTCCTCGGGTCCCTCGGGCTCGGTGGCCTCGGCCGCCTCCCGTACGACCTCAAGCCGCTCCCGTGTGATCTCCTCCTCGGCGGCCTGGACGATCTCCTCCGCGCGCTGGTCCGCGGCGGGTTCGAGCGCGCCGGGGTGGCGCAGCCAGAGGGCACCCAGCGGCGGGACGCGCATCGTGGCCGAGTACGGGAGACCGTGGCGCGGCTCCTCGGTGGCCTGGACGGCGCCGAGGTTGCCCACGCCGCTGCCCGCGTAGTCGTAGGCGTCGGTGTTGAGCACCTCCTCCCACGCGCCGGGGAAGGGCAGCCCGAGGCGGTAGTCGTCGTGCGGCGCGCCGGAGAAGTTGGCCACGCACGCCACCACCGAGCCGTCCTCGGCGTAGCGCAGGAAGGAGAAGACGTTGCCCAGCGCGTCGTCGGCGTCGATCCAGCGGAAGCCGTCGGGGGAGGCGTCCACGCTCCACAGGGCCGGAGACTCCTTGTAGACCCGGTTCAGGTCGCGCACCAGCCGCTGCACCCCCTTGTGCCCGTCGAAGTCGAGCACCCACCAGTCGAGCCCGCGCTCCTCCGACCACTCCGACCCCTGGCCGAACTCGCCGCCCATGAACAGCAGCTGCTTGCCGGGATGGGCCCACATGAAGGCGAACATCGCCCGCAGGTTCGCGAACCGCTGCCACTCGTCGCCGGGCATCTTGCCGAGCAGCGACCCCTTGCCGTGCACCACCTCGTCGTGCGAGAGCGGCAGCACGAAGTTCTCCGAGTACGCGTACATCAGCGAGAACGTCATCTGGTGGTGGTGGTACTGGCGGAAGACCGGCTCGTGCTTGAGGTACGCGAGCGTGTCGTGCATCCAGCCCATGTTCCACTTGAACCCGAAGCCGAGCCCGCCCAGGTGCACGGGACGGGAGACGCCCGGCCAGGCGGTCGACTCCTCGGCGACGGTGACGATGCCCGGCGCCTCCCGGTAGGCGACCGCGTTCATCTCCTTGAGGAACGCGACCGCGTCGAGGTTCTCCCTGCCGCCGTACTCGTTGGGCGTCCACTCGCCCTCGCGCCGCGAGTAGTCGAGGTAGAGCATCGAGGCGACCGCGTCGACGCGCAGCCCGTCGATGTGGAACTCGCGCAGCCAGTACACGGCGTTGGCGACGAGGAAGTTGCGCACCTCCCGGCGGCCGAAGTCGAAGATGTAGGTGCCCCACTCGGGGTGCTCGCCCCGCGCGGGGTCGGCGTGCTCGTACAGCGGGGTGCCGTCGAACCTGGCCAGCGCCCAGTCGTCCATCGGGAAGTGCGCGGGCACCCAGTCGACCAGCACCCCGATGCCCGCCTCGTGCAGGGCGTCGACGAGGTGGCGGAAGTCGTCGGGGGTGCCGAAACGAGAGGTCGGGGCGTAGTAGGAGGTCACCTGGTAACCCCAGGAGCCGCCGAACGGATGCTCGGCGACCGGCATCAGCTCCACGTGCGTGAACCCCATGTCCACCACGTAGTCGACCAGCTCGACGGCGAGCTCGCGGTAGGACAGGCCGGGGCGCCAGGAGCCGAGGTGCACCTCGTAGACGCTCATCGCCTCCCGCAGGGCGTTGCCCTCCGCGCGGCGCCGCATCCACTCGTCGTCCCGCCAGGCGTAGTCCGACTTCTCGATCACCGACGCGGTCGCGGGGGGCAGCTCGGTGCGCCGGGCCATCGGGTCGGCCTTGGCCCGCCAGACCCCGTCCACACCAAGGATGCTGAACTTGTAGCGGTCGCCGGGGCCGAGACCGGGGACGAACAGCTCCCACACGCCCGACCCGCCGAGCGAGCGCATGGGGTACGCGGCGCCGTCCCAGTGGTTGAAGTCGCCGATGACCCGCACCCCGCGGGCGTTGGGCGCCCAGACGGCGAAGGCCGTGCCGTCCACGTCCTCGTGCCGCATCACCCGCGCGCCGAGGACCTCCCAGAGCCGCTCGTGGCGTCCCTCGCCGATGAGGTGCAGGTCCATCTCGCCCAGGGTCGGCCAGTGCCGGTAGGGATCGGTGGTCTCGTACGGCTCGGCGCCGGCGTAGGCGATCCGGAGGCGGTAGTCGGGGATCTTGTCGACTCCGGGCAGGGTGACCGCGAACACGCCGTGGGCGACGTGCTTCATGTCGTGGGCCTTGCCGTCCACGAGTGCCTGGACCCGCTGCGCCATGGGGCGCAGCGTCCGGATCGTCACGCCCTCGGGACCCAGGTGCGACCCGAGGATCGAGTGCGGATCATGATGTGCTCCGCCCGCGAGCCGGTCCAGGTCCAAGTGCGCGCTCATGGCTTTACTCCCGTAGATCGATAGCCCCTACCTTGCCCTACTCGGGTGACCGAACCCATGCCCATGTCCGCTATCACCATGCGTATTGGGAAACGCGCGGAGCCAAAGGAGGGGAAAGTCACGATTGTCGGTCATGTGGGGCCATCACAACGCTGTGCGCCGACCGTATCCGATCATCGGCGGCGGCGTCCCGGTTGAACCCGGCCGATTCCGATGATCACATCACCCAACACCGCCCGGTGCCGCCCTGTGCGGTCAAAAGCTGCATAAAGTAGCAGAAAACAGCAGGTCAGTGCGGGTTTTTGGCGGTGACGTCGCGGGGGGTGATCCGGAACCCCTGCCAGTGGCTCGGCATGGGGTCGGCGTCCTCGTCGCGGGGGACGTGGTGGTAGCCGACGTTGACCCACAGGACCGGATCGGTGAGCCGCTCCCCGTTGGTGTAGCGGTCGACGGACAGGGCGCACCCGGGAGACGGGTTGACCGTCGCGAGGCGCTCGCAGGAGCGGTAGTCGGTGACGTAGAGATCGGCCCGGGTGAAGGCCTCATCGGCGGGACCCCGGTACTGGGCGGTGTCGGAGTTGTTGATCTCCCAGGAGACGCGGTGCCCGTCGGCGTTGCGCACCTTCCTGTCGACCACCCGCCACCAGCGCATCGGTCTGCTGACGGCCTTGGCCTCCGTCCCGAACACCGTCCGCTGGATCTTGCGGGTCGCGGTGCCGGAGCCGCCGAAGTCGTACTGCTCCACGACGTCGTCCGCCCGGCCCGCCACGTCGAAGTCCAGGCGCCAGAAGATGTTGTGGGTGTGGTTCGCCTCGAACCCGGTGGCGCCCACCCCGATGGGCCAGCCGTGCTCGGGCGTGGTGGTGAACCCGGCGAGCGACCCCGTGGCCCCCACGCGCGGGGTGATCGCGCCGTCGTCGGAGAAGGCCCACTCGGCGAGGTAGGTGTACCAGCCGACCTGGAAGGCGGCGAAGACCACCAGGTCACGCCCCTGGGCCGTCATGTTCAGCTGATCGGGCACCGCCTTGAGGTACGCGTGGCCGCGCGCCCTCGTCGTCACGCAGACGAACTGCTCGCGACGCTCGCCGAGCGGGCAGTCCGCGGCCCGCAGCGGAATGGCGGCATATCCCAGCGAGCCGATGTCGTGGTAGCGGGGCCTGCCCCTGTCGTACGGCACGTGGATCTGGGCGAGCGAGGTGCTGCGCAGCACGGCGATCGGCCGATGGCCTCTCGGGGTGTAGACGACCCCGGTCAGGGTGAGGCCCTCGACGTTGCGCATCTCCCAGCAGAGCTGCCAGCGCGCCCCGTTGGGCAGGGTCTTGTCGACGCGGTACGGCGCGTTGCAGGGGGCCGCGGGAGGTTGCGCGCCGGTTCCCGTCGCCGCCGGCGCCGTCTGCGGGCCGGGGGACGGCGCCGCGCCGGAGGAGGTGAGCCGTGGTGGCAGCGGCGGTATGGGGGCTCTCGGCGCGGAGGGCGGCGCGGCGAGCCCTCCGGCGAGCAGGGCGCAGGAAAGGGTGAGGCGGAGGAACACGGATTACCACTCCAGGGTGTGGATCTTCTTGGCGGACAGGTCGACGACCATCCGGCTGGTGTCCAGCCAGGTGCCGTCGGGCAACCGGACGAACAGCCGCAGGCACCGGTGGACGTCGCACTCCTTGGCGGACCCGCGCTCGCCGTACGGGGTGAAGATCAGCCCGCGCAGCCCCAGCTCCGCCGCCGACCTCAGCGGTCCGCCCCCCGCCTTGGTGTACGCCTCGCGCACGGTCTTGCCGTATCCCGGGTGGGCGAGCAGGAGGGCGGCGGCCGTCGTCTCCTCCTCCTGCGACGGCGGTGGCTGCACCCCCCGCGCCACGGTCTCCCGTATGACCTCGCCCCGGCCGAGGTCGACGGTCCGCACGATGAGCCTGTCGCTGCCGTAGTCGTAGAGGTACGCGTCGGCGCGGCGCCGGTCGGAGGCGTCCTTGTCGTCGTCGCGCTCCACGTAGAGCAGCTTGATCCGGCCGGCGGCCATGTGCGACCTGGATCCCGCCGACGCGATCGTGGTGGCCTTGGCGACCTCCTGGCCGGTGAGCGGGTCCTCCCGCGCGGGCGCTCGCAGGGCGGCCCCCGCGGCCTGCGACCCCTGCTCGCCGGAGACGAACAGCGCCGCCCCGGCGACGACGGCCACCCCCGCTCCCGCGACCGCCATCACCATCAGTCTTCGCCCCATGAGCACCTTCTTTACTCACCGTTGACTTTTCCTTGCGAAGAGTAGCGATCGGTGAGTGTCCCGGCGGGTCCAAAGGCGTATTGCACTTTTGGTTTACGTTGTTGGTTTTTGGGAGCTTTCGTCCGTTTTCAGGGCCGCGACGGGCCATGTGGTCACTGAGTCGGTCACTGAGTCGGTCTTGGAGTCACTCGGCCATGAGGCGACGACGACGTCGATCGTCATCTCGTCGTCGCCCGGTGTGCCGGAGACCTCGACGGTCACGCCCGTCCACCCGCCCTCGGGCAGGTTCAGCGCCGGTGAGGTGTCCCCGCCGATTCTCGCGTTGCCCAGCGAGGGGTACAGGTCGTTCGCGTCGCCCCGGTTGCCCAGGCTGCCCGGCCTGGCGAGCTGGCGCAGACCGTCGGCCTGCATCAGCTCGATCGCGAGGCGCCGCTCGTCGTCGACGTTGGGAACGGACTCGTCCACCACGTAGACGGCGACGCCCTGATCGGGCAGGAACTCGTCCTGACCTCGCCGGCGGCGGTACTCCACGACGACGTACTGCGTGCTCGTCATCGTCCGGTCGTTGTGGACGACGACGAAGTCGCCGCCCTCGGCTGCCGGTCGCAGCGTGATGCCGCGGGTGGTCTCGGTGACCAGGCGCGGGGTGACCCAGTCGTGGAACATGCGCAGCATGCCGGTCGGGAAGACGGGCGTGACGCCCCCGTTGCCCCACGACCCCGCCGCCATCAGGCAGAAGTTGCCCAGCCCGTGCGACTTGACGCCGGTCTGCGCCCGGTCGGTGTCGTAGTAGTCGGCCCAGCGCGCGGCCAGGTGCCCCCACTCGTGGGCGCAGACGCCGACGTTGCAGTCCTCGGGAACGGTGAGGAAGGTGCTCACCTGGAGGCCGGGCCCGACCGTGATCGGCTGATCGCCGACGGTCCACTTCAGGCTCCAGATGAACCGCAGCCCGGCGGCGTCGGAGAAGGTCTCGGCGCCGGGACCGGCGTGCACGACGAAGAGCGCGGTGACCCGGTTCTCGCCGAGCGCGTCGTAGGAGGGGTCGAAGACGACGCCCGCCTCCAGGGCGGCGAGCACGGCGTCGCGCGCCATGCCCTGGGCGTTGCGCGGGAAGTTGCGCTCGTCCATCCCCGACTTGTCGTTGGCGTAGAAGGCGAGCGTCCGCGGCAGCCGGAACCAGCCGAACACCTCACCCTGCACGTCGATGCCCCGCCCTTCGGGGTCGCCGTCGAAGCCGCTCACCTTCCGGTAGAAGTCGCGCATGCTGCCCGGCTGGGTGCCGAACAGCAGCTGTTCGAAGTGCGCCGCGTCGTGGGCGGGGTCGTGCGGCCGGTCGTCGAAGTCGACGAGCAGCACCAGGGTTCTGACGACGCCCCTGAGCTTCCTGGGCGGCCGGCTGATCAGGCTCGCGTCGGGATCCTGCGGGGTGGCGCTGCCGTCGTCCAGGCCCGCCGCGCGCGGCCCGCGACGCTCGGAGCGCCACACCGCGTAGTAGTCCTCGAACGTGAGGTGCTCGGGCAGGATCCCGGCGGTCCTCAGTTCGTGGAAGCGTGCCTCCAGCCTGTCCAGCGCGTCCGGCGCCAGCGGAACGAGATGCATGGTGTCCCCCCATCGTCCGTTCTTGCGGCGAAGGTAGGGCTCGTGGAGGTTCGTGTCGTGAGTAATCCCCTACTCAACCGGTGACCGGTACGACATCGGCTGCCTCCGGGGTCCGGAGGCAGCCGATGTCGTGTTCCCGAGGTCAGCTACAGGTCGAGCCGTTCAGGGTGAAGGAGCCGGGGGCGGCGTTGGTGCCGCTGTAGGCGCCGTTGAAGCCGATTCCGGCGGACTGCCCGGGGCTCAGGGTGCCGTTGTAGGAGGCGTTGCGGCCGGTCACGACCTGTCCGGACTGCGACCAGGTGGCGCTCCAGCCCTGGGTGACCTGCTGGTTGCCGGGGAAGGTGAACTTCAGCTCCCAGCCGTTGATCGTCGAGGTGCCGGTGTTGGTGACGGTCAGGTTGGCGGTGAAGCCGGTGTTCCAGCTGTTGGCGCTGTAGGTCACCTGGCAGGAGGCACCGCCGGGCGTCGGCGTCGGCGTCGGCGTGGGGGTGGGGGTGGGCGTCGGGGTCGGAGTAGGCGTGGGCGTCGGGGTGGGGGTCGGGGACGGGCCCGAGGTGTTCAGGCCGAAGAACTGGATCGCCGACTCGGCCATCCCGCCCTGCGGCAGGCTGTGCCCGACACCCGGCAGGCTGTAGGCCTCGACCTTGACGGTGCCGGTGGAGTCGGCGTAGCGGCTGCGGTTCCAGCCCTGCCGGGGGGTGTCGGTGGAGGTCGGCGTCTGGCTCAGACCGTGGACGTTGGTCCACTGCTTGACCGCCTCGCCCAGGTTCGGATAGCGCAGGGTGGAGTCCTCGGTGCCGTGCCACAGCTGGACGCGGGGCCGGGCGCCGGTGTAGCCGGGGTAGGCGGCCCGTACGAGGTTGCCCCACTGCTCGGGGGTTCTCACGATCGTGCCGTTGGCGCACTCGCTGTTCCATCCGGAGGTGCTGGCGAAGCAGCCGAAGGGCACTCCCATGAAGGCCGCCCCGGCCTTGAACACGTCCGGGTACAGGCCCAGCATGACCTCCGTCATCATCGCGCCCGAGGAGGCGCCGGTCACGTAGACCCGGGAGGGGTCGCCGTTGTGACGCTGCTGGACGTAGTTCACCATCGACATCAGCCCGACCGGGTCGCTCCCGCCGCCGCGCCTGAGCGCCTCGGAGGAGGAGACGTCGAAGCAGTTCCCGCTGCGGGTGGCCGACGGGTAGATCACGATGAACCCGTACTGGTCGGCGAGCGAGGCGAACTGCGTGCCGGAGTAGAAGGCGGGGCCGGAGCCGGTGCAGTAGTGCACCGCGAGCAGGATGGCGGGACGGGGCGCCACCCGGTCCGGGACGTAGAGGTGCATCCGCAGGTTGCTCGGGTTCGTCCCGAAGCCGGTGACCTCCACCAGGGAGGCGGAGGACGCGGGCGAGGTGGTGAGCGCGAAGCCGAGCAGGAGGGGAAGGACCGCGCACGCCATTCGCAGTGCCGTCCTCAGCCGACTCCTCCCCGGTCCCCGGTCGGTCCGGCGTGGAACATCGCTGTCGGACATCGTCGATCTCCTTTCGGCCGTGGCCGATCGCCGGAGCCCCCTGACCTTCGCGGCCCCGGCGTTCGACGTCTCACGCTTGTCGCCGAAAGTTAAATTTGTTAGCCGAAATTTTCAATCACAGGATGGGGGTGCGGGTTCGCGTCCGGCGTACGCCCTCCTTTCCACGGCGGTTTCTCGCAGGTGAGAAACACCTTTGGTGGCGAAAGCGGTACGGATGCCCTCACCCCCTTCGATGAAAGTTTCCATCCTCCCTGGCTCCCGGGCATGTTCCGGGTGGTGCGCGGAGGACTCGGGCCCAACGGGGCGGTGCTCAGCCGGGCGCGGATTTCCACGGGCTTCCGGCGACGAGCCCGCCGTCGACGCGGATGCTCGTCCCGGAGATGAAGGACCCGGCGTCCGAGGCGAGCAGCAGGCACGCCCCGACCAGTTCCGAGGGCATCCCCGGCCTGCGCAGCGGGCAGCGCTCCAGGATCCAGGAGGCGCGGTCGGCGTCCTCCCAGAGGGGCCGGGACAGCGAGGTCATCAGGAACCCGGGGGATATGCAGTTCGCCCTGATGTTGTATCGGGCCCATTCGATGCACATCGTCTTGGTCACCTGCGCGAGGGCGGCCTTGTTCGCGCCGTAGACGGAGACGCCTTCGAGCCCGATCTCCGTGTTGATCGACGTGACATTGATAATGGAGCCGCCCCCTGTCGTCCGCATGACGAGCATCGCCTCGCGGGCGAGGAAATACGCCGCCTTCAGATTCACATCGGAAATCTCGGTCCACAGTTCGGGGGTGACGTTCGCTATGGGCTCTCTGGTGTTGATGGCGGCGGCGTTCACCAGCACGTCGAGGGTGCCGAATTCTTTCCGCGCCGCGTCCGCGAGTTTCTTGGGGGCACGCGGGTCCCGCAGATCGGCCGCCGCCACCGCGAATTCCACCTTCCCCGCCTCCAACAGGGATATGAGATCCGCGCAGCGCTCCACACTGACATCGCTGACGATGACACGTGCCCCCGCCGCGGCGAGTCCCGCGGTCAGCCATCCTCCGACCCCGCCACCGGCTCCCGTGATCAGGGCGACTTTGCCGCTCATGTCGAACAGGCTGGCTGGAGCCAGATCGTCCAGGCTCCATGAATTATTCTGATCGTGCGCCGACATCGTTGCGGAAAGGCCGTGATGACTGTTATACATGAATTGCCCATCGATTGGTGCCGTGGCTTCATGAGGTCAGCTCCAGAGGCGCAGGATATCCGACGTCTGCTCCCTCCCCAAGAATCCTGAAATGCTGACACGCCGCCCCTGTGTCGTCTCTTTCACCGCATGGAGTCGTGTTGATCTGATGATGACCAGGTCGCCGACGCCTGGCTTTATGGTGATGTCAGGTGAAGGCAGGCTTTCTACATCGAAGCCATACGTCCCTGACATGGAGGGGATATTTCGAGATTTGATCCCTTCGAAGGTCAGGTCCCAGACATGTAGTTCTCCGCCGTTCTCCGGGGCCTCCAGATACAGGTTCACCCCGAACTGTTCCGTGAACCGGAACCTGCCGCGGAGGGTCGGGCCGGCCTCGCCGATGATGTCGAAGTGCGGCAACGCGGACATTCCCGCCTCCCAGCTTCTCATCATTCCGAAGACGAGGGGCCGGTCATGATATTTCAGGAGGCCCGCGCCGCCCGGCCAGATCTCGTCGATCTCCGCCCTGAACACGTCCGCCGGATTCGCGAAGGGAAGAAACGCCTCCCTGAGCGAGCGCAGGACCGCCCGGGACCGCCTCAGGTATTCCTCCGAGCCGTCTGCCTCACCGCTCACGGTCTCGGAGAAGGCTTTGACCTGGCTTCTGTATATTCTCTGGAGCGAACTCTCCAGGACCGATGGGATCGCATTCAACCGGGCGTGTTCGCATATCCGGTCCGATACGTAGGAAGGCACTTGCAGGGCCAGCACGGCCGGATCGCTCAGGAGGTCCTCCAGGGATCGCTCCAGTGAGTGCGATCTGATCAACAAGTGGTCACCCCTTCTGTTGTAGCTCCGTCAGCGCGGCGGAACCTCCGGCGAAGACGTAGCCGGTGTCCGACCCGACGGCGATCAGCGTCGCGCCGTGATCGACCTCCTTTCTCGCGGCGGCGGTGCTCGGGCAGAAGATGCCCAGGGGGACCCCGCTCTCCTCGCACGCGGTGCGGACGCGGCCGATCATCTCGATGAGCAGGGGGTTGGCGAGGTCACCGAGGATCCCCATGCTGCCCGAGAGGTCGTACGGTCCGACGAAGACCGCGTCGATGCCTCGTACGTTCAGGATGTCGTGAATGTTCTCGACGCCTTCCGTGTCTTCTATCTGAGCGATCACGGCCACGCTCTCGCCCGAGGTCTCCAGATATCTCGCGAAACTCGTTCCGTAACCGTGAGCCCTCGCTATACCGACGCTTCTCTTGCCCGCAGGGGGATATTTCGCTCGCTCCACGGTGGTTCTGGCCTGCTGGGCGGTTGACACATGGGGAACGATGATTCCGTCGCAACCCGTGTCCAGCGCGTGTTTGATCCATGTCTCCGAGTCGTCGGGAACCCGGATCACGGCATATGACGCGGGCTGTAGCACCTCGATGATTCTCTGCGTACTCTTCAGATCGAGTATGGCTGAATGTTCGAGGTCAAGGAAGAACCAGGAAAACCCGGCTTTCTGCAGCAGCAGTGCCACCTCCGGGGAATCCAGAGTGATCAAAGTGCCCAGCAGGACGTCCTGTGAGTCCAGTCTGCTTCTGAGGTTGTTCACGAGTTGAGTGCCTTCTTGAGTGTCTGGTAGTGAACGCTGTTCTCAATATCGGGATTGAGTTTTACCAATCGCTCCAGACCGGCTGCCCGGACCTGTTTGCCCTCGTTTATCTTCGGCGAGAAATGCCACAGCATGTTGAAGTAGTCGAGCATGATCTTCGCCAGCACCGGATCGGAGATCAGCACCGAATCCATCGATCCCGTCAGGTCGACCGGCGGGAATATGAAAACGTTCACCCTGCCTTCCTTGTGGGTGATGTGCAGGCTGAGCGGATGGGGGAGAGGGCCGATGTAGTCCTGGTCGAACACCGCGAAGGAGACCCGCCCGGTGGCGAGTAGCTCGCAACTCCGCTCGGCGAGCCACAACGACTTCTGCAGGGTGTCCACGCTGGCTATGCTGCGGAAGCTCTTGAGCGGGCTCCGGCGACTTTTTATGCTGTTGTGGACCTCCGTGAAATACTTGTCCAGACCGGGATGTTCTCCCTTGGGCGGCGACAGGTTCAGGGTGCTGACGGTGGTGGCCCCGACGGTGATGCCGACCAGCTTCTCAAGAAACTCCTCGCTGGTGGTGAAGACCTCGATTCCCCTCGCCGGTTGCCTGAGCAGCCTCTCCTGTCTGTCGCGGATGTTTTCGAGGCGCCCGTAGACATATCCGATGAAGGTCGCCAAGGTGCCCAGGAGATATCCCGCCACGAGATCGAGTGGTACGGGTATCGGCCGGGGGAGAAACAGGTTTATGACTCCGACCGGCAGTGCGACGATCACAAATAGCCCTGACAGCCACATTGCGAGTTTCCCTGCCACGCGAGTCGCCTCGTCACTCAACGCGCCACCTGCTCGTGTCGGTGTCCGGCCGATCGTCTGGCGATCAGGTTACGCCCGCACCACGATCCTTTGTAGGCCCATATCGCGAGTGTCAGACGATGATTCGCGCCATATCTGATGTATTCCAGTGATCGGCCACCTTTTTCCGACCGGAATGCATAGGCGTAAACAGATGTAAACAGACGTGAGCGGACGGGAGTAGGCCGCCGCGCCGGCTAAGGGGCGGGTGCATCGGGCCACAGAGAGCGTTGTCGAGCGGGCAGCGAACGAGCGACGGGAGCGACACGCCGGTGTGCGGGAGGGCCACACCGGTGACGCTGCTTCGGCGCGCCACGTGGGAGCCGAGGCGGCGGGTCGGTCAGCGGAGCTGTCGAGATCAGCCGCTCGGGATGAATGTCAAACCGGTGTAGCGTTTGTCATATTATATAGATAAAAATCCTATTTAGGTAGTTATAAGCTGTTTTGATATTTTTGTTATGCATGCGAAAAGTGGTGTGGGTCACCGATTCTTTGCCGCAGCCGCCAATTCGTTGATCTTCCGGACAGCTGGATGGTCGGTCCCGTACAGTCGCTCACGCTCATTCGTGCGGTTCTTCCGCAGGGCTGAGGGTAGATCCCCTGTGGGAAGGAGGTCAGCACGCCAATGTTGCTAAGTTTCCGTACGGCCAACCATCGATCGCTCCGCGACGAACAGCAGTTGTTGCTGACTCTCAACTACGGTTCCGACACTCCGGCCGACGTTGAGTGGGAGTGTGTCCCCGTGGTCGGTCTCTTCGGCCCCAACGCCTCTGGCAAGTCCAACGTCATCGATGCGCTGATCTACATGCGGAACCTGGTGCTGGACTCCCTCAGGGAGAGCGAACCGGGCAGCGGAATCCGGCGATCTCCCTTCGCCCTGGATCCCGTCATGCGGGAAGAATCGTCTACCTACGTGGTCGACCTCCTTCTTGCGAAGGTTCGGTACACATACGGTTTTTCGGTCGACGACACGCGGGTGACCGAGGAGTGGATGTACAGCTATCCGCGGGGGCGGAAACGCACGATCTTCCATCGGGAGTTGGACGCCTACTCATACGGAGAGCACTCTCCGGAGTCCATGAAGCAGGTGGAGGGAATCACGGATTCGAACGTGCTCTTCCTGTCTGTCGCGGCGCGATCGAAGCAGGATCTGGTCAGGCCGGTCTACGGCTGGTTCGGTGGTGTCCTGGATCGCAAGCCCATGGTGACGCCCTTTCCTCGTAGCGCCGAGTTTCTTGACCGTTCCGGCTATCTCGATCGACTGACATCGCTGCTGCGAGCTGCGGACACCGGGATCGAGTCTGCCGAGATCGTTGATGAGACGGACGCGCAGTTCGCCGAGCGAACTGCGCGTTTGGGGCATCTATCTCGTTCGAGAGGGAGCGAAGGGTACTCACTGCAGCGACGCAAGGAAGTGCTATTTCGACACAAGGGGGAAAAGGGGGCATTCCCTTTGGGCTTGAGTGACCAGTCCTTCGGGACCAGGGCTCTCTATGAAATGGGCATTCCGGTCTTCAGGTCACTCGATCGGGGAACCCTTCTCATCGTCGACGAACTCGATGCGAGCCTGCATCCGTATCTGTCGGCTCAACTGGTCAAGCTCTTCAGGGAACCCTCGACCAACCCCCGGGGAGCTCAGCTCGTCTTCACCAGCCACGACGCCACGCTGCTCGGCCGGATTCAAGGTGAGGAAGTGCTTCACCGAGACCATGTCTGGTTCACGGAGAAGGACGAATGCGGTGCGACGGAGCTGTTTCCGCTCTCCGACTTCAAGCCACGCCGGGACGAGAACCGAGAGCGTAGATACATGGCCGGTCGTTATGGTGCCGTCCCCATCGTCAATGACGAGGTTTTCGCTACTGCGCTCTCAAGGCGCGGAGAGGCAGGCGATGTCCCCCCAGACATCCAAGTCCACGAAGATCAGCACTGAAACCAGTCTGAAGGGAGGTAAGAAAGGTTTTAAGAAGGAACGCTCCACCTTCCTGATCCTGTGCGAAGGGAAGACCGAGAAAGATTATTTCGCGGGTATGCGCTCCCGGCGCGGACCTCAGATCGACGTGGACGTCCCCAAGGGTGATCATCTCGCTAAGGTTCGCGAAGCCGTCGATCGTGCTTCGAATGATTACGACACCGTTTGGTGTGTTCTGGATACAGAACTTGATGGGCGTCTCACCGCCGAGATGACGCGCGAAGCAGAGAAGAGCAGCAGGGTCAGACTTGGCCTTTCCACGCCATGCTTCGAACTCTGGCTGATTCTTCACCATGCCGACTGGGCGAGACCATTTCAATCGGCCGATGCCGCCAAGAAAGAACTTAAAAAAATTAAGCCTTCCTGGAGTGAGAAAAACACCAGGTTTTCCGATTTCTCGGCCGGGGTCGACGCAGCGTGTGACAGGGCGAAAAAGCTCAATCCCGACGGTGGGAATTCGCTGAAGAATCCTTCGACCAGCGTCTGGGAGTTGGTTACCGGCATTCGCGAAAGTGGACCATCGGCCGCCAAAAGTAAGATCCTGGACACTTGATCGATGCTGGCGCGTCCGGCGGGGCTCCCTGTTCTCGCCTCCGTGAAGCGATCCTCGGTGGTGTCCCGAGGTCGGCTCCGGTTGCCGCGACGCGCGAACGGTGACCCCCTGACGACGAACAAGGGGTCACGGTTCGAACGACGTCGACACCGCCTCCTCTGAATCACGTCGAACACAGGTGTCTCACCGGGTCGCGGGAGCGCTTCAGGTGCTCCACGGGCGGCCGGTCGGCACGATCGGGCTGAACCGTACGGGCAGGGCCTCCAGGCTGCGAACCCACAGCGAAGGGCGCCATCGCAGCTCGTCCGGTTTCACGGTGAGATAGACATCGGGCAACCGGTCGAGAAGGACCTCCACGGTCGTCTTGGCGATGATCTCGGCGAGTTCGGGCGCGGGGAAGGGACAACCGTACTCGCCGTGGCCGAAGGACATGTGCGCCCGGTTGGCGCCGGAGCCGCCATGGGAGGCCGGTCGCACCTGCGGATCGGCGTTGGCCGCGGTGACGCCGAGCACCAGCATGTCGCCCCGGCGGATGCGCCGCCCGGCCAGCTCGCAGTCCTGCACGGCCCAGCGTGAGGGCAGGTTCGGCGTGGGCGGGTCCTTCCACAGCACCTCGTTCAGCGCCTCGCCGACGCTGCTGCGGCCGCCCTGCAGGCTCATCGAGAAGTGGTCGTCCACCAGCATCAGCCGCAGGGCGCTGCCGATCCAGTTGGCTGTGCTGTCGTGGGAGGCGATCATCACCACGATCAGATCCATGACGATCTCCTCGTCGGTGAGCCGCGAGGGGTGTGCCAGTACGCGCGAGGTGATGTCGTGGCCCGGCAGGGTGCGCTTGTCGGCGATGAGCCGGCCTATCTTGTCCAGGATTCGGGCAATCGCCGAGGGGGCCTCCTCGCCTCCGCTCAACACGTAGTTGACGTCCTCGACCAGTTCCGGCAGGTCGGTTTCCGCCAGCCCGAACAGCCGGGTGATGACCTGAGCCGGAATCCGGTAGGCGTACCGGGAGATCAGGTCGGTGTGGCCGTCCCCGGCGAACTCGTCGATCGCGAGGTCGGCGATCCGCTCGCAGATCAGGGCCAGCTCGGTGCGGTCGACGGCGTCCATCGCGTCACTGACGGCGCCGATCCGCCGCTGGTGCTCGGCCCCCTCGGAGTACATCACGGACGGCTGCCAGTTCACCTGCGGGAGCGACGGCCAGTCCGGGGGGAGGTGATCATTCATGTTCCAGCGCCGGGAGTCGCGGCCGAACAACTGCGGCTGGCTGGCGACATGGTGCAGCTCGCGATAACCGATCACGTACCAGACGGGGATGCCGTCGAGGAGAACGGGGACGACGGGGCCGTGCCGGCGGCGCATCTCCTGGAACAGCGCGGTCGGGTCGTCGCCGATCAGTGCCCCGTACAGGGGTACGGCATCGGCGTGGTCGGGGTATCCCTCCAGCAACTCCCGCCTCCGCTCGGGATTCTGCGATCCGGGCGAGGTGGCGGACGGGTCTGTGGAGTCGGGCAGGGGAGGGGAGTTCGTCACGGCATGCTCTCTCGGACGGGCGACTGTTCGTAGATGCGGGTGAGGTGCTCGATGAGCGTGATCAGCACGTGCTTGGACGAGGACCGCTCTCTCGCGTCGCAGTCGATGAGCGGGACCTCGGGCGACAGCGCCAGCGCCTCGCGCACCGCATCCAGGGAGGGCCCGTCGCTGAAGCGGTTGACCGCGACGACGAACGGGGTCCGGTGGTGCTCCAGCCGGTCGATGGAGTACCAGGAATCCTCCAGGCGGCGGGCGTCCACCAGGACGACCGCGCCCAGACTGCCGGCGAACAACTGGTCCCACACGAACCAGAACCGCTGCTGACCGGGCGCGCCGAACAGGTAGAGCACCTTGCTCTCGTTCAGCGTGATCCGGCCGAAGTCGAAGGCCACCGTGGTGGTCGACTTGTTGCGTACCTGGCTGGCGTCGTCGATGCCCACGCTCGCCTGGGTCATGACCTCCTCGGTGCTCAGCGGGCGGATCTCGCTCACCGAGCCGACCAAGGTCGTCTTCCCCGCGCCGAACCCGCCGACGACCACGATTTTCAGGGCGTCCGCGGCGGTCGTGCGCAGTGGCGTTCGCGCGGCGGCCGCCATCTGGTCAGAGGTTGTGGAGTGCAACGAGCACCTGCCTCAGGATTTCGGGATCCGGTCGTCCGGTTTGTGCGGCGATCGACGGATGACGGACGGTGATGCGACCGGTGTCCAGCAGGTCGCGCAGCAGGATCTTCACCACGCTGACCGGCAGTCGCAGTTCCGCCGAGATCTCCACCACCGCCGTCGGCCGCTGGGCCATCCGCAGGATCTTGATGTGCTCGGACTGCATACCGGGGGTGGGGGCGCACTCGGCGACGATGAGGGAGACGGAGTCGAAGGTCTTCTCATCGGCGCTGGTACGTCCCCCGGTGACCGTATAAAGCCGGTCGGGGTCTTCTCGGTCGATGGCTCGCCGTGTCATCCGTGGTCGTCGCCGTTCTTCGTTTGCCGCGGTGCCGCGGTGAGGTAGACCCCGATCTGCTCCACCAGCTCGTTCATGTTGTGCGCGATGAGCCCCACCTCGCCGTCCTCGTCGGCCACCACGGCCAGGTGGGCGCCGTCCCCGGCCGGCACGATGAGCAGCAGTCCGCCGGCGAACTCCACCATCGCCTGCCCCGCTCCGATGCCGTCCCCGAACTCGGCGGAGGCGCTCAGCGAGAGACTCTGGATCCCGGCGGCCAGGGCGGAGAGCTGGTCGGCACCGTCCCGGCCGAGGCCGGCGGTGAAGCTCATCTTCAGACCGTCCCTGGTCAGCACCAGCACATGCCTGATCCCCGGGGTCTTCTTCTTGAGGTTCTCCAGTAGCCAGTCGAAGTCACGATCGGTGGTGTTCGAAGCGTCGGTTGTGCTCATAGAAACGACGGGGTGCCCCTGCGGCGCGGGCCCGGGAGGGACGGCCCCTGCCTCCTCATCTGTGAATCCAAAGATGTCCGGTGGTCGGCGGACACGTGTCAAGAGTCGCCCGGGTCCGGGGAAGGGTCCGGAGGGGACGTGGGTCCACGACCGCCGGCCTGGCGGAACGCGGCGAACCTCGCGGCCGAGTCACGCCCCTCGCGCACGGGCTTGGCCGGCGACGCCTGCCGAGCCCTGGTCGCCTCGGCCAGCGTCTGCCCCCGGCGCCGCCTGGGCAGCAGGTCTTCGGACTCGTCGGCCGGCCCCTCCTGCGCGGGTACGGTCGCCTGCACGGTGGCCTGCGCGGTGGCCCGCACGCCGGCTTGTACGGCGGCCCGCACGGGGCGGCGGACCAAAGTCTCGGCGTCGGGCGACACGGTGATCGACAGGGGCTGCGTGATCAGCAGGCGCGGGATCAGCATCACGACCCCCATGCCACCGCGGGCGGACGACCGGAAGCTGACCGTCAGGCCGTACTTGTCGACCAGGCGTCCCACGACCGCCAGGCCCAGCCGGGTGCCGGACAGCGTCCGCATGTCGAGCGGCTCGGACACGATCCTGGTGGCGTGCTGCCGCTCGCGCGGGCGCATCCCCAGGCCACTGTCCTCGATCGTGATCACCACGCCGGCGTCCTCCTCGTCCACGTACACGTGGACCTCGGTGCCGTGCGCCGAGAACGTGGCGGCGTTGTCCATCAACTCGGCCAGCGCGTGCATCACGCCCTCGGCCGCGTATCCCGCGACGGCGGCGGTGCTGGTGGAGTGCAGCCGGATGCGCCGGTAGCCGCCGATGCGGCCCATCGCGCCGCGCAGGACGCTCTCCATGACGATCGGCCGGGTCCATCGCCGTCCGGAACGGCCACCGCTCAGCAGCGCGACGTTGTCCGCCAGCCGGCTCACCTGGGAGATGCGGTGGTCCAGGTCCAGCAGATCGGCGAACACCTCCTCGTCATCGCCGTACTGCTCCTCCAGCTCGCGCAGCCGGGCGAGCAGGCTGGTGGCCTGCGCCTGCACCCGGGCCGCGGCCCCGGCGCACGCCGCCATCACGGCGGTGCCCCTGCGCTCGCTCTCGGAGAGCTGCCGCGCCGTCTCGCGCAACAGGTCGCGCAGCGGCTCGTGCTCCGGCTGGGGTATCTCGGCCAGCGCGGCGCTCACCGACATCCGGTTCGTCTGGATCCGCCGGACCAGTTCCGGCAGCGTGTCGTCGATCAGCCGGGAGATCTCGTCCTCGGTTGTCTCACGGGACACCTGGGCGACGGCGCGCTCGCGTTCGAGTAGTTCGAGCTCGTGCCCGGCCGAGCCGAGCAGGTGCCGCAGCGGGCCTTCCGGAGGCTGAGGCATCTGGGAGAGCGCGTCGGCGACCGAGGCGCCTTCGCGCACCTGACGTCCCAGCGAGGGCAGTGACTCCTCGGCCATCCGCAGCGTTTCCCGCTCCAGCCAGGTGAACCGCGCGCCGGCCCACTCGGCCTGCTCACGCAGCCGGTTACCGGTGCCGGCGTAGTGGACGGCGGCGGCGACGGCGCCGGACAGCAGCAGGGCCGAGACCCCGCCGACGAGTGCCATCAGCCCTCTGGCTTCATAGGGGGCGGCGTATATCGCCCACAACCACGCGCAGGCCGTAATGACCATGGTGCCGAGAGCGGCGAGGACCACCAGTTCCCTCGGTGAAAACCTTCTCCGCGCCCGGTGGGGTGCATCTACTGACATCGGCGTCCTCGGGGGTGGCGGCAGGGCATGACAGGGCCGCGTCGAACCTGCTGTTCCCTGTAAGGCGGGACGGCCATGCGGTGCCGTTTCAACAGCAGAGCGTGAACAGGCAGACACCGTAGCATCACGGCTGCGACCAAGAACAGACAGTCACTCTCGAACTACGTGTTTCCCCTTTAATCAACCGCTGGTCAGTGCATCTGTTGACTAATACTCGCTATTGGGACATATCTGGATATATAGGATTATTTTCCGTGAGGGAGCGAGGTACGCGGCCCTGTCGTCCCGATGGACCGGAAGAAGATCATCTGGTCGCGAGCGAGTGAGCGGGCGGGCGGAGGTCGTTCGGGCTCGGGGCTGAGGTCTCAGCGGTCGCCGACGGAGAGATGCCAGCGGGCCCAGACGGTTTTACCGGGGCGGTCGGGAAGAGGATTGACGCCGTGATCGTGGGCGAGGGCCCTGACGATGGCCAGCCCGCGGCCGTGCAGCGACTCGGGATCCAGGGTGAGATGACGTGGCTGCCCGGGACCTCGGTCGGTGACCTGGACCTGGAACTCGTCGGCGTCGGCCCGCAGGGAGAGCCTGACCACGGGCTCGCCGTGGACGATCGCGTTGGCGAGCAGCTCGCCGGCCACCAGGGCGACGTCGTCGACGAGATGGTGCAGCGCCCAGGCCGCGAGGGTCTCGCTCACCATGGCGCGAGCCTTGCCGACGATCGGCAGATCGTGCGGCAGGTCCCAGCAGACGGTGCGCGGGCCGTCCGTGGGGTGCGGTGCGTCAGGGGTCTCGGGCATGGCCTCTCCTCGGGACGGCGGTGTGATGTCTTCGGCCTCGCGCATCAGGGCGCGTAGTTCGTCGGCGGTGCGGGCTCGCACGATCAGGGGTTCGGGGGCAGGCCAGACGGCGACGGCATGGAAGTGCCGGGTGCCGGTGCCGTACCAGACGGTCCAGGCGGGCTCGATCCGGTCGAGCTGCTCGGCGGCGGCGCGCTCGGCCGGGTCCCAGGCTCGGAAGTCGACCCGCGCGATGGCGGCCCCGCGCCGGTGTCTCCCGCTCTGCCGGGGCTGGGGGACGCGTTCGTTCATGTCGTCGCTCCCTGCCGGTGCGGGGTGTGCTTGCCGGAGGGGGTGCGGGGACCCGGCGGTCGTCCTCGCCGGTACGGCACGGCGGCGACCGTGACCCCGGACGGCTCAGGGCGCCGGTGCCGGCCGGGGGAGACCTCCGGGAGCCGCACCGGGGAAACGGCGGGGGGTGTGGGGGCGGGGATCGCGCGGATGGGTGTCGCGACCGGCGGGTGGCCCGAGAGGCCGAGGCGGCGGCGGACGGTCATCCGGGCGTGGACCTGCGCGGGGGTGGGCTGCTCCCAGTGGTGGCGGGCGCGGTGCGGGAGGCTGGTGGCCTCGTGCGCGTACGGGGGATGACCGCACCACCGGCAACCGAGCGGCATCGGCGGCCGGTCCGCGTGCCAACGCACCCTGATGGGCCTGGGGTTTCCTCTAGGGTGATGCATCAGATCGGACCTCCTGCGTCCGGTCGAGGGGCTCGTCCCGGCCTGCGATGCCGTGGCGGGTCCCGCTTTCGTTTCTGGGGTGGGGGCTTTTCCGGGGCGGGCTCGGCGCTGTCCGGCGGGTTGTGCCTGCGTCAGATGACTTCCGGCTGTCCGATCAGGACTTGCCGAGTGGTGACAGGTCTGTATCCGGCGGATGCATGAACTACCTGTCGATGTCGCATGTTCCGGCACCTCGGCGTCATTTCTGACTCTCTTTTCCGGACATAGCTGATTATTTTGGCGACAGGTTTGCCGGGGTCCTTTAGTGCATGTGGTAAGCAGGCTTATTCGATGGTTTTCTCGCGCCTTTCGTTCTCTTCACAGGGTGCCCTTGACCGGCTACGTTGGGTATCGAAACTCCCTACACACCTCCAGGACACTTTGTAGTGGACTGTGTTTTTTTGTGTTGACGGAGTAGCGCCCCCACAGGACGGAGCTGAAATGTCCGCTTTCCAGGAACCCGACCCTTCTGTAAAGCCGCTGGTCCTTTTGGGGGCCGAACTTCGCAAATACCGAAATCGAACAGGCATCTCCATAGAGCGCCTGGCGGAGGTCATCCCTTTCAGTGCGAGCCTGATCGGCTTCACCGAGCGAGGGCAGCGCAGAGCAGGCCGGAGCTTCATGGAGCACTACGACGAGGCCGTGGGCGCGGGCGGGGAGCTCGTCCGGCTCTGGGAGCACATCACCCGCTCGGCGAGCCCTCGGTGGTTCCGGAGCTGGCTGGAAATCGAACAGGACGCGCATTTCCTGCATACCTGGCAACCGCTCATCGTTCCAGGTCTGCTGCAGACCGAGGAGTACGCGCGGGTGGTTATCCGGAGCGAGCCTGGCATAACCGACAAGCAAGTAGAGAAGGCTGTCGCGGCCAGAATGGAACGGCAGGAGATCTTTGCTCGCGACACTCCGCCGTTGTTCCGCGCGGTGCTGGACGAAGGCGTTTTGCACCGTCTGGTCGGCAGTAAGGAAATCATGCGTCGGCAACTCGAACGCCTCGTGGAGGCGGTAGAGTCCCCGCGAATTGGCATCCAGATCATCCCCTCGAAGCTGGGGGTGGTGACCGGGGTTCTCGGTAGCTTCGTGATCGCGCAGCTTTTAGGAGCTCCGGATGCGGCGTATGTCCAGTCCGCAACTCATGGGCACGTGACAAACCGCCCAGAAGATGTCGAAGCTATCCATAGCAGGTATGACGCCTTGCGAGCCGAGGCGGAGCCTCAGCACATGTCCATCGAGTTGATCAGGGAGGCGGAGAAACTGTGGACCTGAGTGATGAGCTGAAGAGTGCGGCCTGGCGTAAGGCCACCAAGAGCGGCCCCGACCAGGGTGACTGCCTGGAGGTGGCTCCGTTGTCGGGTGGTCGGGTGGGGTTGCGGGACACCGAGGCGCCGGAGCGGGCGCCGTTCGTGGTGAGTGCGAGCGTGTGGGACGCCTTCGTGGACGGCGCCAAGAAGGGCGAGTTCGACTTCTGACTCCGCCTCCGGAAGCGAGAGAAGCCCTCGGCCACCTGGCCGAGGGCTTCTGCTGTCGTATGGGCTATGCCACGGTGTATTCGACGTCGCCGAAGTCGGCCACGACACGCAGCCGTCCGCCGAGAGCCTCGACGTAGGAGCGCAAGGTCGCCACCTCGACACGGTCGACCTCCCCGTGTTCGATGGCTGAGACCCTTGGGCCGGAGACCCCCATGGTGGTGGCCACATCCCGCTGGGTCAGATCCTGCTCACGTCTGATCTCCGCGAGCTTGTGCGCCCTGACCTCAGCGGCGAGCTGCTCCATCGCGGCGGACTTCTCGTCATCCGATTGGACGGGCAGTCCCGCAGCCTGACGCCGCTCCCGCGCCCGCTGCTTCACCTCGTCCCAGTTGACCGTGCTCATTCGTACTCCCTGCTAGCCAGCTCCATCCATGGCTTAACCCTGGCATTAAGTTGGCGGCAAGGAGGCACTTTTCTGATCACAGGGGTGCACGCGAGCGGAAGCCGCCGGTCGGCGCGTTTTGGGATGTGCCAGGCACTTCAGGCCGTTGAAGGATGTGTCCAGGCGACGTCCGGAGGCTAGAGGAAGAACCCTGCGGGCGCGGCCACGAACAGGTCGACCTCGCGGACGTGCCCGGTGTTGGCGGTGAAGGTGAAGTTCGACCAGGCACGGTACGGATCCGCGTCGGGTAGTACCGAGCGGACGTGTTCCGGGGCCTCGCGCTCGTGCTGGTATTGGGAAGGCGTGACCGTGGTCCAACGGCCTTCCAGCACGTTAAGGATCTCCAAAGCAGTGGGGGCTGCGTGGCTGTGCACCAGGTAGATCGCGGGCCCCGCCGAGCCGGGGGACTTCGATAACGGGCTGCTTACAGTGAGCCGATTCCCATCAGGTGGGGGTGGCGGCGGCGAGGCGGGTGGAGAGGGCGCGGATGCGGTCGACGAGCTCGGGCGGCTCGTGCACCTCGAAGTCGATGTCCATCAGCGCGACCCAGACGGCGAGCTCGTCGAGGTCGTTCGCACCGCTGGACACCGTGCAGGACCGCTCGTCGATCGGCTCGATCGCCCCCATCGTGGCCGGCATGTGCTCGGCGACGACCTCGGCCGGAGCGTGCATCGTGAAGCGACCCTGGTAGCGATAGGGCGCTCCGGAGATCGAACGGGACATGTAGGCCGCCAGGTCGGGGTCGGGCGGGTCGCGAGGCACGAATCGCGGCCCGTTCGGCGTCCGCAGGCTCAGGCGGTCGATCCGATAGGTGCGCCAGCCGGCCCGGCCGGTGTCCCAGCCCAGCAGATACCAGTGCCGTCCCGAATGGACGAGCCGGTAGGGCTCGGCGGCGCGGACGCTCTCCTGCCCGTCGTGCGTGCGGTAGTCGAACCGCAGGGTCTCGTGGTCGCGGCAGGCGGCGGCGATCGCGCTCAGGGACGCCGGGTCCACCGCCGAACCCGCCCGTCCCATCGGCACGGTCATCGACCGCAGCGCGTGTACCCGATGCCGGAGCCGGGACGGCAGCACCTGCTCCAGCTTGGCCAGCGCCCGCACGGAGGTCTCCTCGATCCCCGACACCGAGCTCCCGGCCGCCGTGCGCAGGCCCACCGCGACCGCCACCGCCTCGTCGTCGTCCAGCAGCAGCGGAGGCAGGTCCGTGCCCGCGCCGAGACGGTAGCCGGGCGCGCCCGCGGTGGCGTGCACGGGATAACCCAGCTCGCGCAGCCGCCCGACGTCACGGCGGACGGTCCGGGTGGTCACGCCGAGCCGCTCCGCCAGTTCCGCACCCGCCCACTCCCGGTGGGTCTGCAGGAGCGAGAGCAGTCTGAGCAACCGGGCCGATGTCTCCAACATGCCCCCAGATTGCCGTACTTCTAGGACCGATCCTGTCCTAACCCCTCCCTAGCGTGATCACCATGACGTTCACCACGGAGATCGCTCCGTTCCGCATCGATATCCCGCAGTCCGCGCTCGACGACCTGCACGACCGGCTGGCGCGCACCCTCTGGCCCGACGAGCTGCCCGGCGTCGGCTGGTCGTACGGCATCCCGGTCTCGTACGTGCGGCAACTGGCCGAGTACTGGCGCAGCGGGTACGACTGGCGGAAGCACGAGGCGGCGCTCAACGAGTACCCGCAGTTCACCACCGAGATCGACGGCCAGAACATCCACTTCCTGCACGTGCGGTCCCCCGAGCCGGACGCGCTGCCGCTCGTCCTCACCCACGGCTGGCCCGGTTCGATCGTCGAGTTCACGAAGGTGATCGGCCCGCTCACCGACCCTCGCGCCCACGGCGGCGACCCCGCCGACGCCTTCCACGTCGTCGCCCCGTCCATACCCGGCTTCGCCTTCTCGGGTCCCACCCGTGAGACCGGCTGGGACCTGCGCCGGGTCGCCCGCGCGTGGGCCGAGCTGATGAGCCGCCTCGGATACGAGCGCTACGGCGCCCAGGGCGGCGACAGCGGCTCGGTCGTCTCCCCCGAGCTCGGCCGCGTCGCCCCCGACCGGGTGGTCGGCGTGCACGTCAACGGCGCGCTCGGCTTCCCGACCTTCGACCCGGCCGAGATGGAGGGCCTTACCGAGACCGAGCAGGCCCGCATGATGCTCTACACCGACAACGACCGCTCCGGCTACGCGGTCCTTCAGGCCACCCGGCCGCAGACCGTCGCCTTCGGCCTGCACGATTCCCCCGCCGCCCAGCTGGCCTGGATCGTGGAGAAGTTCAAGGAGTGGACCGACCCCGCGCACGACCTGCCCGAGGAGGCGGTTGACCGTGACCAGATGCTCACCGACGTGACGATCTACTGGCTGACCCGCACCGCCGCCTCGTCCGCCCGGCTCTACAAGGAGGGCTCGGCACAGTGGGGGACGCCGGTCGAACGTTCGGAGATCGCGCACGGGGTCGCTGTCTTCCCCGGCGACGGCGGGATCCGGCGTGTCGCCGAACGCGAGCACAACGTGATCCACTGGTCGGAGTTCGACCGGGGCGGTCACTTCGCCGCGATGGAGGCCCCCGACCTGCTGATCGACGACGTCCGGACGTTCTTCCGCAAGGTCCGCTGACGATACGGAATGTGTCCGGCTGTCGGTGCTCCGGGCGACGTTCGGAGGTTAGCGGTCGCTCCACTTGATCTCGTGGGGGAGCAGGGTGAACGACCTGCCGTCCACGGTCGTGGTGATCTCGGCGTCGACGGTGTTGACCATCAGCAGCCGACGAGGCTGCGCGAGCACCCGGACGCCGGGGTCGGAGGAGGTGACGGGCTCAAGCTTGGCTCCGGCGGGGAACCAGGTGGCGAAGTCGGCGATGAGTTTGCCGGTCGGGAGTTCGGCGCCGGTCCCCGGGTCCCACATGCACCCCTGGCAGGTGCCCTGCTTGGTCTGTGGATTCCAGTACAGCGCCGTGGCGGCACCGCTCTTCGCGAACTCGATCATCGAGGCGGCCTGGACGGCGAGCCGCATCGGCTCGGGCCAGGTGGTCTTGTCCTCGGGAACGAAGTACCACTCCGACCACCAGACCGGCATGTCGCCGGTCCTCTCGCGCAGCCAGGTGGTGACCGCGCTGAACTTGCCCAGCGCGCCGAACGCGTCGGGCAGCATCTCGTGGGCGTCGGTCAGCGAGGCGCCGTCGACCACGATGAAGTCGGCGCCCTTCTTGTTCTTGAACCAGTATTCGAAGGCGTCCAGGGCGTTCTGGTTGACGACCCCCCACGGCCCCCGCAGCTCGGACTTTCCCGTCCTGTTGCTGTCGAAGCCGAGATAGGGGCCGCCGACCATGGCGTCGGGCCTGGCCGCCTTCACCGCGTCGTAGACCTTGTTGTAGAGCTCGGTGTAGCCCTTGAAGTCCGCGGGCTTGGAGTGGTCCTTCCAGAAGCCCTTGAACTCGTTCCAGACCATGAAGTACTTGACGTCGCGATACTTGGTGGCGACGGCCGCCGACAGCTTGGCGAAGTCGTCGAAGTGCTTGGGGTAGGGGGCGTCCTCCAGGTGCTCGCTCCAGCCCACGTCCGTGGTCGGGCCCTCGGGGCCGCCCTTCATCCAGTCGGGGGCGCAGCAGAGCGTCATGATCTGCGTGCCGCCGGACAGCCTCATGAGGTTCGTCCGGCTGTCGAGGTCCTCCCAGTAGAACTCTTTCGGACGGGGCTGGGGGTTGAGCGCTCCGAATCCCATGATGTGCTGGTTCTGCAGCATCGGGGTTCTGGCGAGAGTCCCGGCCACGACCCGCTCGAACTGCTCGGTGACGTTGTTGGCGCTCACCCCCGTGTGGGTGAGTCCCCACCGGGGCCACGCGGGGTCGACCGGCGGTGCCTTCCCGATCGCGGTGTCGAGCACCGCCGGTGGGGTGGCGGACTGCCGTGCGACGGGAGGCGCCTCGTCGGCGGTGTCGGCGGAGGAGCACCCCGCCGCCACCAGTGCCATCGCGACGACCCCCGCAGCCGAGGCGATCATCCGTCCAGGACGCCACCGCGCCGATGCTCCACTGCCTGATGACACCTGATCCCCGCTCGATCTTGGCCGTCTACTCTGCCCAGAGCGTTCCACAGGCGAGGTAAGAGCGGCGTATAGGGGCGTGGTTCGCCAGCCAATATCGTGGCCGATCGCCTCGGCCGGCTGCCGCCGGACGCGCTCAAGAAGCTGCCGGCGGACAAGGAACAGCTGACCAAGCTGCTGAGCTACCACGCGGTCGAGGGCGGGAAGAGCTCCGTCCCGGCTGGTCGCGGCCTCACCACGGGGCGGAAATACCCTCAAATCACCTTAAAAGCGACAAATCATATTACACCTGGCAAGACTTGCCGTTTGGGATACGGCGACTACGTCTCAAAACATGTACCTTATGTATAAATATCATATAAAGCTTACCTTAAAATTGTTGGATGCGTAGAATGCGTTGATTTGGGGTCTTGACGAAGATACGTCCTCTGGCGAAGATTCTTGCCAATTGCGTACTTTCTGCCGGGGTGACCCAATACCCGGAGACGTGCGCCAACTGGAGGCATCTCTCATGAGGAGTTCTCTCGATGGCAGGAGACTCGGCCGTATCGCGGTCGTGCTCACTCTTCCCATTGCCCTGAGCTTCGGTTCGTTCCCCGTTCTCGCCGAGCCGTCCCCGCCGGTCAGCGAGGTCGTCCCCGACCATCAGTCCAGCACCGAACAGAACGGTGTGGCGCTGCTGCGCGTCATCGTCCCCGACGAGGCCGGCATCGACCGGCTCAACTCCATGGGCGTCGACCTCGCGGAGTACAAGAAGCCCGTCGACGGCGGGTTCGAGATGCACGCGGTACTGAGCCCGGAGGAGGCCCAGAACCTCCGCGATCTCGGTTTCAACATCGTCGGCAAGATCTCCGACCAGACGGAGTTCGCCGAGAACCTGGTCCAGCGGCGGAGTGCCGTCGCGGCCGAGGCCCAGGCGGCGGCGGAGGTCGACACGCTGACCCCGCTCCGCGCCGAGTGGTTCACCAGCCTCGACGACCAGAACTTCCTCTCCGTCGAGGTGAAGTCGAGCGCCATCGACGCGGCGACGGTGCTCACCGTCGCCTGGGACAGCGGCAAGGGCACCGCCCCCGACTCGGGCGGCACCGCGACGATGTCGCGCTTCACCGACGCCGGCCAGTACATGTACCACCGGTTCAGCTCGCCGCTGGCCCTGACCGCGGTTCCCGCCACGGCCACGATCACCAGCAACCGGGGTGGTTCGGTCACGGTTCCGGTGACCAAGTGGCTGGGTGAGAAGCGCAAGCCCCCGAAGAAGCACTACGTCGTGGACTTCGTCGACCGCTACATGGACCCGACCGAGATCACCGACCGGATCTCCGGCCTGGCCCAGGAATTCCCGAAGATCTCGCAGATCATCGATCTGCCGCACAAGACGAACGGCTACCGCCGGGCGGCGCAGGCCCAGTTCGGCACCGTCGCGGCGAGCACGTTCTACGTGACCTCGAAGGCGTACGGGCACGAGGGCGGCAACGACATCAGCGTGGCGCTGGTGAAGCCGGACGCCGCCTCGGCCGCGCTGAGCGTGTCGGTGAGCGGCAAGAACGTCGTGGTCAACCTCGGCACGAACGAGTCCTCCGCGATCAACAGCACCGCCAAGGCGGTGGTGGACGCGCTCAACGGCAACGCCGCGGCGTCGGCGCTGCTGACCGCCGCCACCTACCGGGGCAACGCGGGTGCCGGTCTTGTCGCCGCGGCCGTGGCGACGAAGCTGACCGACAACCTCAAGGCGCCGGCGACCGTCTCGCGCGAGCCGTTCCAGACGAAGGCGCTGCGCATCGGCAAGCAGCGCGACGGCTCGAAGGTCGGCGTGTTCCTCTACTGCCAGGAGCACGCCCGCGAATGGGTGACCCCGCTGACCTGTGTGGAGACCGCCGAGCGGCTGCTGCGCAACTACGCCCGTGACGGGGAGACCAAGAAGCTGGTCGACAACCTCGACATCTTCATCATGCCCACGGTCAACCCCGACGGCGGGCACTACAGCGTGTACGACTACAACATGCAGCGCAAGACCATGACCAACCACTGCCCGGTCAACGCGGCCGACCCCGCGAACCGCAACGCCTGGGGTGTGGACCTGAACCGCAACTTCTCGGTCGGTTCGGTCTTCGACGGCTACAGCGGCGCCTCGACGAGCTGCACCAGCGGCACCTACGCGGGCCCGGCCGAGCTGTCGGAGCCGGAGGCTCGCAACGAGGTCTGGATCACCGAGCAGTACCCGAACATCAAGTTCGCGATGAACACGCACTCCTACGGCGGCTACTTCATGTGGGCTCCGGGCTCGTACAAGTCCGCTGGTCGTGAGACGCTGCCGCGGCCCGACTTCGGTACGGAGAACTTCTTCTGGAGTGCCTCCAACCACATCCTCTCCAGCGTCCAGTCCTGGCGCGGCAACGGTATCTGGCCGGGCCGCACCGGTCCGATCCCGGACGTGCTGTACTCCGCGGCCGGTAACAGCGCCGACGAGCACTGGTACAACCGGGGCATCATCGGCTGGAGCTTCGAGGTCGGCGCGGACGTCTACAACCCGCAGACCGGGCGTTTCGAGGCGGTCGGCTTCCAGCCGCCGTTCGCCGAGGGCCACGAGGAGGCGATGGAGTTCTCGTCCGGCCAGATCGGCATCCTGGAGGTGGCCCGTAAGTACGCCGATGACAAGAAGAAGCCCGCCTCCCAGGTGAAGGTGACCGACCGGACCGACACATCAACCAAGTTCACCTTCGAGGTCGACGAGCCCGCCAACATCTACTACACCCTGGACGGCAGCCGGCCGACGCTGAACTCCACCAAGCTTCTCAGCGCGGGAATGCGCGAGGGCACCCAGCAGATCACGCTCGACAAGACCGCCAACGTCCACTGGTTCGCCGTGGACATCGCGGGCAACGTGGAGGGCAACTACAAGCCCGACGGCAACGGCAACAACTACCGCAAGGCGAAGGTGGAGGTCCGTAAGCTCCCCTGACCTCTTGAGATGTTCGTGCGGCCGCCGGTCCACCGACCGGCGGTCGTTCGGCGCTCTCCCCGCGCCACGGGAGGGCGTCTAATGGCCGGTTTCGAAGGCGGCCATCGGGATGTGCAGCCAGGTCGGGCGGTTGCGGGACTCGTAGACGACCTCGTACGCGGCCTTGTCGAGTTCCAGGGCGCGCAGCAGGACGGCGTCCTCGGCGCGCAGGTGGCCGCCTCCAGCGGAGTAGCCGGCGAGGAAGGAGGAGCGGTTGAGCTCGGCCCACTCCACCGCGCGGGGGCGGAGGGCGTCGGGGTCGGGGTGGTCGGCGAGCAGGTGGCGGGCGGCGTAGTCGAAGGAGCGGAGCATCCCGGCCACGTCGCGCAGCGGGGAGGACAGGGCGCGGCGCTCGGCGATGGGCCGGCCGGGCTCGCCCTCGAAGTCGAGGATGACCCAGTCGTTGTTGGTGCGCATCACCTGGCCGAGGTGGTAGTCGCCGTGGACCCGCTGGACGGGCATCTCCCCGGCCACGTCCGAGACCCGCTGGTAGGCCTCCTCCGCGACGTGGGCGTGCTCGCCGAGGGCGGGCACCTCCTCCACCGCGACGTTCAGGCGGCGGCGGAACTCCTCGACCATCCGCTTGACCTCCTGCGACTCGATCACGTCGGTCGGGAACGCCTCGGCCATCTCCCGGTGGACCGTGGCGGTGGTCACGCCGAGGCGGTAGGACTCGGAGCTGAAGTCGCCGCCCGCGTCGGAGGCCGAGGGTTCGAGGGAGCCGTACAGGTCGCGGACGCTGGCCAGGGCGAGGGCCCAGCCGTCGTTGGCGTTGGACAGGAACTCCTGGGTCATCGCCAGCGTGGTGGTCTCGCCGTCGAGGTCGGTCTCGATCCAGCCGTACGGCTTGGCGATGTGCGTGCTGCCGCGCAGGGCGAGGGCGGTGACGATCTCCAGTTCGGGGTTCACCCCGGCGGTCAGGCGGCGGAACAGCTTGCAGATGTAGGTGCCGCCGTACACCAGCGAGGTGTTGGACTGCTCGGCGCCGAGGACGAGGCTGCGCTTGGAAGTGTCGATCTCCACCCCGTCGAGGTGGCGGAAGCGGATGGCGCCGAGGTCGCGGCCTTCCGCCATGCCGTCGAGCAGGGCGGTGGTGAGGTCGGCGTCGTAGGCGGCGTCGTAGTAGCCGTCGCCGATGTGGGCCGGTTTGAAGCGGGCCCACTCCGGCGCCTCGCTGCCGAGCAGCAACTGGTAGCGGTCCCGGCCCCCTGACTGGTGAACGGAGATGATCAGGTGACGCAGGCGCGGTGCCAGTTCCACGTCCGAGTCGATGACGAGATCGTCGATCGGGCGCCCCTTACCGGCGAACCATCGCTGATGGGTGATCCAGCCGGTAAGGAGCTCCGTCAACACGGCTTTACGCCTCCTGGGATGCGGGTGGCAGGGTGAACCAGTAGAACCCATGCCCAGGAAGCGTCAAAAGATACGGAAGCTCCCCAACCGATGGAAAAGGAACCCCGCCCATCGTCTCCACCGGGACCGATCCCTCGAAGCGGCGCAGGTCGAGCTCCACCGGCTGCGGGAATCGGGACAGGTTGTTGACGCACAGCATCCGGTCGTCGCCGAGCTCGCGCACGAAGGCGAGAACGCTCGGGTTGGACGAGTTCAGCTCGGTGAACTCGCCGAGGCCGAAGACCGGGTGCCGCTTGCGGATGTCGATCATCCGCTTGGTCCAGTGCAGCAGCGAGCCCGCGCTGCGCTGCTGCGCCTCGACGTTGAGCGCCTGGTAGCCGTAGATCGGGTCCATGATGACCGGGAGATACAGGCGTCCGGGGTCGCAGTCGGAGAATCCCGCGTTGCGGTCGGGGCTCCACTGCATGGGGGTACGGACACCGTCGCGGTCGCCCAGCCAGATGTTGTCCCCCATCCCGATCTCATCGCCGTAGTACAGCACGGGAGATCCCGGAAGGGAGAGCAGCAACGCCGTGAAAAGCTCAATCTGGTTGCGATCGTTCTCCAGCAGCGGGGCGAGCCGCCGCCGGATGCCGACGTTGGCCCGCATCCTGGGGTCCTTGGCGTACTCCGAGTACATGTAGTCGCGCTCGTCGTCCGTCACCATCTCGAGCGTGAGCTCGTCGTGGTTGCGCAGGAAGATGCCCCACTGGCAGTTCTCGGGGATCTTCGGCGTCTGGGCCATGATCTCGGAGATGGGGTAGCGCGACTCCCGCCGCACCGCCATGAAGATGCGCGGCATCAGCGGGAAGTGGAACGCCATGTGGCACTCGTCGCCGCCGGTGGCGGCGTCGCCGAAGTACTCGACCACGTCGGCGGGCCACTGGTTGGCCTCGGCGAGCAGCACCCGGTCGGGGTAGAGCCGGTCGACCTCCGCCCTGACCCGCTTGAGGTACTCGTGGGTCCTGGGCAGGTTCTCGCAGTTGGTGCCGTCCTGCTCGAAGAGGTACGGGATGGCGTCCATGCGGAAGCCGTCGATGCCCAGGTCCAGCCAGAAGCGCAGCACCTCCAGCATCGCGTCCTGCACGTCCGGGTTCTCGTAGTTGAGGTCCGGCTGGTGCGAGAAGAAACGGTGCCAGTAGTACTGGCCGCGGACGGGGTCGTGGGACCAGTTGGACGTCTCGGTGTCGACGAAGATGATCCGGGCGTCCTTGTAGAGCTCGTCGTGGTCGTTCCAGACGTAGAAGTCGCCGAACGGCCCCTCGGGGTCGTGGCGGGAGGCCTGGAACCACGGGTGCTGGTCGCTGGTGTGGTTCATCACCAGGTCGGCGATGACCCGCATGCCGCGCTTGTGCGCCTCGTCGACGAGTTTCACGAAGTCTCCGAGGTCGCCGAAGTCAGGAAGGATCTTCATGAAGTCGGCGATGTCGTAGCCGCCGTCACGCAACGGCGACTCGTACAGCGGAAGCAGCCAGAGGCAGTCGACACCGAGCCACTGGAGGTAGTCCAGTTTCTGGATGAGACCGCGGATGTCTCCGGTGCCGTCGCCGTTGGAATCGGCGAAACCCCGGATGAGAACCTCGTAGAAGACGGCACGCTTGAACCAGTACGGGTCGCGCGGTTTTTCCTCGTCGAAGGTGTTCGGAATCGGTTCAGGTAGCTGACTCACCAGTGGACTCCCCGCTGTTCTGCCGGTACACGTGCACCCGCCGGCTCACCGCTGGCTCGCCGCCGCTGCACGCAGAGTGAAGACGTGCGCTGGGTGGATGTGGGGATCGAGACGCACGTAGTTGTCCTGCCGCCAGCGATACGACTCGCCCGACAGTTCGTCGTCCACGACGAACTCGGCTTGCCAGTCGAGACCGAGGGCGGGCATGTCCAGCGACACCGTCGCCTCGTGGGTGTTGTGCGGATCCAGGTTCACGACGACGAGGACAACGTCGCCCAGGCCGTGCCGTCGTGTGGCCGTGTCATAGGCGCCGGGCAACCGCTTGGAGAAGCAGATCACATCCGGGTGGTTGACGCTGTGAAAACGTAGATTACGCAGTTCCTGGAGCGCCGGGTGTGCTCTTCGGAACAAATTGAGTTGCGTGATGAACGGGGCCAGGCTACGGCCTTCCCGCTCAGCCTCAACCCAATTGCGGGGTTTGTACTGATATTTCTCACTATCTAGGTATTCTTCGCTACCCGGTCGAACCGGTACATTCTCCGCAAGTTCATATCCGGCGTACACGCCCCACGTCGGCATCGCCGTCGCCGCGAGCACCGCTCTGATATGAAATGCCGGGACTCCCCCGTGCTGAAGGTATTCGTGGAGAATGTCCGGAGTATTGACGAACACGTTCGGCCGCATGTAGTGCGACGTCTCGTGGGAGAGCTCGCCCAGGTACGACTCGACGTCCGGGCGCGAGTTCTTCCACGTGTAGTACGTGTACGACTGGTGGAAGCCGACCTTGGCCAGCGTCCGCATCATCGCGGGGCGGGTGAACGCCTCCGCGAGGAACAACACGTCGGGATCGGTGGCGTGGATGTCGGCCAGCAGCTTCTCCCAGAAGGAGACCGGCTTGGTGTGCGGGTTGTCCACCCGGAAGATCCGCACCCCGTGGTCCATCCAGAGCCGTACGACCCGCCTGATCTCCTCGTAGATCCCCTTGGGGTCCTTGTCGAAGTTCAGCGGGTAGATGTCCTGATATTTCTTCGGCGGGTTCTCCGCGTACGCGATCGAGCCGTCGGCGCGGATGTTGAACCACTCCGGGTGCTCCTTGACCCACGGGTGGTCGGGCGCGCACTGCAGGGCGAGGTCGATCGCGATCTCCATGCCCAGCTCGCGGGTCTTGGCCACGAAGGCGTCGAAGTCCTCGAACGTGCCCAGGTCGGGGTGGATGGCGTCGTGGCCACCCTCCTCGGAGCCGATCGCCCAGGGCGAGCCGGGATCGTACGGCTCGGGGGTCAGGGTGTTGTTGCGCCCCTTGCGGAAACTGTGCCCGATCGGGTGGATCGGTGGCAGGTAGACGACGTCGAAGCCCATCTTCGCCACGGCGGGCAGCCGCTTGGCGGCGGTCTGGAAGGTCCCGGACTTGGGGGCGACGCCCTGCTCGATGATCGCGCCCTCGGAGCGCGGGAAGAACTCGTACCACGACCCGAACAGCGCCCTGCGGCGGTGCACCAGGACCGTGCGCGGAGCCGACCTCGTCACCAGGTCGCGCAGCGGGTGGGCGCGCAGCAGCGCCGCGGTCTCGGGAAGCTGGGCGACGGTGAACCGGGCGCGCGGGTCGATCTCGGTGTCGCGCAGTCTGGCCGCGACCGCCTGGAGCGCGGCCCGGTGCCCGCAGACGTGCTGCTGCGCCTCCTTGGCGCGCCTCGCCGTCCTCGCCGCGGGTTTCCTGCCGCTCACCGGCCCACCGGTCGCAACCGTACCGGTCACGGGTTCGCAGTCGGCGGCACGCACCGCTCTCGCCGCGCGGTCGAAGAGCCGGGCGCCCTCCTCGCACATCAGGTCGGCGTCCAGGCCCCGAGGGATCTTGATGCCCGCGTCGTGCAACCAGGTGGCGAGGGGGTCGCCCCACGCCTCCACCCGGAAACGCCACTCACCCTCGGTGGGCAGCGTCACCTCCACGCCCCACCGGTCGGTGCCGGGGGCGAGCTCGCCCATCGGCAACAGGGGGCCGCGCACGCCGTCGGGGCCGGTGAACACGACCCCTGCCGCGACCGCGTCGTGTCCCTCCCGGAACACGGTCGCGGAGATCTCGAAGGTCTCACCCGCGGCGGCCTTCGCGGGGCGGCGCCCGCAGTCGACCGTGGGGTGGATGTCCTGAATTGGAATTCGTCCGATCATCGCGTCTCAAGGTAGCGGCGGCACGCCCGGTACCGCCGGGGAAGTCAGCAAGGAAGGATCTTCGTTTGTGCAAGCATCACGGGGCGGTCGGTCTCGTGGCAGGCCGAGACCCCGCCCTGCTGGGACGGCCGGTTTCCCGAGGGCAGTACATTCTGGCTCGTATCTCCGGTGCCCCAATAGTCCATCTTCATGCCTGCCGATGGATAGAGTGCGGGACCTCTTACTCTTCCGCGAGTTGTCCTAACAGTCGATCACCTCTCTTTGATGTGTTTGGGGTGGATTGATAGCGGTGAGGGGGAGACGCGTGAGTGTTGAGGTCGCCCTCGTGGCGCTGAGTAACTAGGGTCTGGCAGCGTGAGAGCAATCCGTAGGTTTACCGTCCGCACCGTCCTGCCGCCGGAGCTGGCCTCCCTCGGCGAGCTCGTCCTCAATCTGCGCTGGTCGTGGCACCCCGAGACATTGGATCTGTTCGGTGAGGTCGATCCGGCCATCTGGGGACGCGTCGGGTACGACCCCGTCGCCCTGCTGGGCGCGGTCGAGGCCGACAGGCTCCGTGAGCTCGCCGCCGACCGTCGCTTCCTGAGGCGGCTCGCCGACGCCGCCGACGATCTCCGCGAGTACATGACCGCACCCCGGTGGTACCAGACCATCTCCGAGGCCCCGAAGGCCATCGCCTATTTCTCTCCCGAGTACGGCATCGCCGCCGCCCTGCCGCAGTACTCGGGCGGGCTCGGCATCCTCGCCGGAGACCACCTCAAGGCCGCCAGCGACCTCGGCGTGCCCATCCTCGCCGTCGGCCTGCTGTACCGCCACGGCTACTTCACCCAGTCGCTCTCGCCCGAGGGCTGGCAGCTGGAGCACTACCCCTCCCTCGACCCCGGCGGCCTGCCGCTCACCCTCCTGCGGGAGGAGGACGGCAGCCCGGTACGCATCAAGATCAGCCTTCCCGAGCAGCGCACGCTGCACGCCCAGGTCTGGGTGCTCCAGGTCGGCAGGGTGCCGCTGCTGCTGCTCGACTCCGACGTGGCCGAGAACGACAACGCCGCCCGTGACGTCACCGACCGCCTGTACGGCGGCGGCGGCGACCACCGGCTGCTGCAGGAGCTGCTGCTCGGCGTCGGCGGCGTCCGCGCCATCCGCGCGTACTGCAGGGTCACCGGGCACGCCGAGCCCGAGGTGTTCCACACCAACGAGGGCCACGCGGGCTTCCTCGGCCTGGAGCGCATCCGCGAGCTCACCGAGGCGAGGCTCTCCTTCGACGAGGCGCTGGAGGCGGTGCGGGCCGGGACCGTCTTCACCACGCACACCCCCGTGCCCGCCGGGATCGACCGCTTCCCCGCCGAGATGATCGGACGCCAGTTCGGCGGCGACAACGCGTGGCCCACGGTCCCCGTCGACCGCATCCTCGCGCTGGGCGCCGAGGAGGAGCCGGGCAAGTTCAACATGGCCGCGATGGGCATGCGGCTGGCCCAGCGGGTCAACGGCGTCTCCGAGCTGCACGGCGCGGTGAGCCGGGAGATGTTCAAGAGCCTGTGGCCGGGCTTCGACATCGAAGAGGTCCCGATCGGGTCCATCACCAACGGCGTGCACGCCCCCACCTGGGTCGGCCGGGAGATCATGGAGCTCGCCGGCAAGGAGCTGCCCACCCTGGTCGAACGGGCCCAGGGCTGGGAGAGCATCGCCAAGGTCTCCGACGGCGACGTCTGGGGCATCAGGGGACGGCTGCGCGAGAAGCTGGTCGTCGCGGCCCGCGCGCGGCTCCGCCAGTCGTGGATCAACCGGGGCGCCTCGCCGGCCGAGCTCGGCTGGATCGACGACGCCCTCGACCCCGAGGTGCTCACCATCGGCTTCGCCCGCCGGGTGCCCTCGTACAAGCGGCTCACCCTGATGCTGTCCGACCCCGACCGGCTCCGCGCGCTGCTGCTCGACCCCGCCAGGCCGGTGCAGATCGTGATCGCGGGCAAGGCGCACCCGGCCGACGAGGGCGGCAAGAAGCTCATCCAGCAGATCGTGAAGTTCGCCGACTCCGAGGACGTGCGGCACCGCATCGTCTTCCTGCCCGACTACGACATGGCCCTGGGCCAGCTGCTCGTGCAGGGCTGCGACGTGTGGATGAACAACCCGCTGCGTCCGCTGGAGGCATGCGGCACCTCGGGGATGAAGGCCGCGCTCAACGGCGGGCTCAACCTGTCCATCCGCGACGGCTGGTGGGACGAGTGGTACGACGGCACCAACGGCTGGGCGATCCCCACCGCCGACGGCGTCGCCGACCCCGACCGCCGCGACGAGCTCGAGGCCGCCGCGCTGTACGACCTGATCGAGCACGAGGTCGCCGACCGCTTCTACGACCGGGCCGACGGGCTGCCCCGGCGCTGGCTGGAGATGGTGCGGCACACCCTGGCCTCGCTCGGCCCCAAGGTGCTCGCGGGACGGATGCTCCGCGACTACGTGGTCGACCTCTACGCCCCGGCCGCCAAGTCCGCCCGCGCCCTCTCCGGCGAGGGGTACGAGCAGGCGAAGGGCTTCGCGGCGTGGAAGCTCAAGGTCGGCAGGGCCTGGCCGGGCGTGCGGGTCGAGCACGTGGAGGCCACCGGCCTGGGCGACGGCACCCCTGAGCTCGGGACCTCCCTGGAGTTGAAGGCCACCATCGCGCTCGGCGAGCTGGAGCCGGGGGACATCCGGGTCCAGGCGGCCTACGGCAGGGTCGGAGACCACGACGACCTCGCGGACCCCTGCTATGCGGACCTCGCCGTCGAGACCGAGGGCGACGACGGCAGGGCCGTCTTCGCCGGGACCGTCCCCCTCGACCGCACCGGACCCTTCGGCTACACCGTCCGGGTCGTTCCCGACCACCCGCTGGTGGCCTCGAACTCGGAGCTCGGCCTGGTCGCGGTACCGGAGGAGCCCGTCGGCATGACCAACGGCACCCTGCGCTGACCGCGTGATCACCCGGCGCGCGCCGGGTGACGGGACCTCCGTGGTCCTCCCCGTTCTCGGGGAGGACCACGGAGGTCTTTCGCGTTCCGGCCCGTTGAGCGTTCTGTCCGTTGAGCGCTCCGGCCGCTGAACGGTCCGGCGCTGAACGGTCCGGCGGTGAGCGTTCTGTCCGGTGAGCGTTCGGCCCGCAGAACGGCCTGGCCCGGCGAGTGTGCGAGCCGCCGAACGTTTCGGTCCGGTGAACGGTGGCGTATGAGTCGCGCATGAATGCGGGGTGATCACGCTTGAACGGTCGTACCCGACATGGATGGCCGAGAAGTGCTCTCGTTCGGCCGCCGCGCGTGGTGAGGTGGGTATGGTTTGGCCACTCGACCTGGCGCCCAGCAGAGGTTCCCGGCGCCGTGACCCCGGAGCGCGTCTGATCGTACGGCGGCCCGGCGGCGCGTGGCCCGCGGAGGTCGGTGCCGCGGGCCACGCGGAGGGAACCGCGGCGGGGAGCCGCGCGGAGGGGGCCGGAGAGGGCTTGGAGAGGGCCGGAAGAGGTGCGGCAGGGCCGGCCGTCGGCTCTCGGTGCCACCGTTACGATGATTCGGGCAAAACTCCTCTTAAAGTGCAAAATACGGCCATATGCGCCTTTTGTGGAGTTCTTTCTTGTTTGCGCTGGGGATGGGTAGATAACCGACATCTAGCGCACTCGGGGGAGAGCAGTGAACGCATGGACGTTGAAGGGCCAGCCGGGCGCACTGGGTGACACCGCGGTCACACTGGTCGAGGGTGGCTCCTTCTGCGTGTGCGCCCGCAACGGCGACATCCTCACCGGCGGGGCGCAGGGTGTCTACCACGCCGACACCCGGATCCTGTCGCGCTGGGAGCTGAGGGTGGACGAGATGCCCGTGGAGGCGCTCAGGGTCATCCCCGCCGAGCCCTACCACGCGATGTTTCTCGGCAGGGCGGCCCCCAGACCCGGCCGGGCCGAGAGCAGCCTGCTCGTGCTCAGGGACCGCTACGTCGGGGGTGGCCTGCGCGAAGACCTCACCTTGCGCAACCTGTCCGGTGAGCCCGCCGGGTGCGTGGTCGACATCCACGTGGCCTCCGACGTGGCCGACCTGTTCGAGGTGAAGGCCGGCCGGATCCGGCACGTGACCGACGTGGAGGTGACGGCCGACAGGACGGGACTGCTGATCGTCTCCTCCTGCCGCTCGCGCGGCACCAGGGTGGTGGCCGAGCCGCCGCCGTTCGCCGTGCCCGGTGTGCTCATCTTCCGCGTCGTCGTGCCCGCGCGGGGCGAGTGGACCGCCAGCCTGCAGGTCAACCCGATCCTGGAGGGCGAGGAGTCGCCCGCCTGGTTCTCCACCCACCACCCCCTGGAGCACGCGGAGCCCGCCAGGCGCCGCGCCGACTGGGAGCGCGCCAGTCCGATCGTCGTCACCTCCGACCGTGTCCTGACCCAGGTGCTGGAACGCTCCAAGGCGGATCTCGGCGCGCTGCGGCTCTTCGAGGCCGGTATGCCCGACGAGCCGCCGACGATCGCCGCGGGCGCGCCGTGGTTCATGACCCTGTTCGGCCGCGACTCGCTGCTCACCTCGTGGATGGCCCTTCCGATGGACCCGTGCCTGGCACTGGGCACCCTGAGACGCCTGGCCAGGCTGCAGGGCACCGTCGACGACCCGCTGACCGAGGAGGAGCCCGGCAAGATCCTGCACGAGCTCCGTTTCGGCACGCGGACCGGTGCCTCACCGCACGCGGGCCGCGCCTACTACGGCTCGGTGGACTCGACCCCGCTGTTCGTGATGGTCATGGGCGAGCTGCGCCGGTGGGGCGTGTACGGGGAGGCCGTCGAGGAGCTCACCCCGAACGTCGACGCCGCCCTCGACTGGATCCGCAGATCCGCCGACCCATTCCTGTCCTACCGGCGCAAGACCGACCACGGGCTGATCAACCAGGGGTGGAAGGACTCCTTCGACGGCGTCAACTTCGCCGACGGCACCCTGGCCAACCCGCCCATAGCGCTGGCGGAGGTCCAGGGCTACGTCTACGCCGCCTACGTCGCCCGTGCCCACTTCGCTCACCAGGTGGGCGACAGCGCCCTGGAGGAGCAGTGGACGGCCCGCGCGGAACGCATCAGGGACGCCTTCAACGAGCGCTTCTGGCTGCCGGACCGGGGCTACTACGCCATCGGCCTCGACAGCGCCGGGCGCGCCATCGACAGCCTCGCCTCCAACATGGGCCAATGCCTGTGGACCGGCATCGTCGACGAGAGCCGGGCCTTTCACGTCGCCGAGAGGCTGCTCTCACCGGAGATGTTCACCGGCTACGGGGTGCGGACCCTCGCCACCACCATGGGCGCCTACAACCCGATGAGCTACCACAACGGCTCGGTCTGGCCCCACGACAACGCCCTGATCGCGGCCGGCCTGATGCGCTACGGCTTCACGGGCGAGGCCCAGCGCATCGCCCTCAGCCTGCTGGACGCGGCCGAGGCCTTCGGCTGGCGGCTGCCCGAGCTGTTCTGCGGATTCGACAGGGCCGAGTTCGACTGGCCGGTGCCCTACCCCACCTCCTGCTCCCCGCAGGCGTGGGCCGCGGCGAGCCCCATCCAACTGGTCAGGAGCCTGTTGCGCTTCGAGCCGTGGATCCCCTACGGGCGGGTGTGGCTGGATCCCGTCGGGCTGGAGGGCCTGCGGATCCAGGGACTGCCGCTCGCGGGCACCAGGGTGACGATCGAGGTCGGCCCCGACGGCGCCACCATGGCGGGGCTGCCGCAGGGGATCACCCTGATCGAAGAGCCGTGCGGCCCCCTCACCGCCACCGCGGGGCGGGGCTGCTGATCGTTTCTCCAGCCTCCTCCCGGTTCCAACTTCCATGTCTCTTCAGGTGAGGTGACCGTGGTTTCTTCAAGAATCGTTCCCGGATGGTCCGACGGCCTGCGCGTCCTGATGGTCGCGCCGCCCTGGTACGACGTACCGCCCCGGGGCTACGGGGGCATCGAGTCGATGGTGGCCGTTCTCGTCGCCGGGCTGACCCGGCGCGGGAACGACGTCACGCTGGTCGGTGCGGGCAGAGCGGGGACCCGTGCGCGCTTCCTGAGCACCTACGGGCGTGCGCCCTCCGAGCGGATCGGCGAGCCGCTGCCGGAGATGCTGCACGCGGCGAGGGCGTACGCGATGACCTCGGGGCTCGTCGTGGACGTGATCCACGACCACAGCCTCGCCGGGCCGCTGACCGCGCCGGCGCGCGGCGTCCCGACATTGATCACCTGCCACGGGGAGATGGAGGGCGAGTTCGGCGAGTACTACCGGGCGCTCGGCACCACCGTGTCGATGGTCGCCGTCTCCGAGGCACAGCGGCGCATCGCCCCCGATCTGAACTGGGCGGGGGTGGTCCACAACGCGGTCGATGTCACGGCCTTCCCCTTCAGGGAGCGCAAGGAGGACTGGGTGCTGTGGCTGGGCCGGTTCAACGAGGACAAGGGCGCCCATCTGGCGATCGACGCCGCCCGCGCGGCGGGGCGGCGCATCCTGCTCGCCGGCAAGCTCACCGAGAAGGTCGAGTGCGACTACTTCGACGAGTACGTCAAACCCAGGCTCGGCCCCGACGCCGAGTACGTCGGAGAGGCCGACACCGCGCGCAAACACGAGCTGCTCGCGGCGGCGAGGTGCCTGCTCTTCCCGATCGTCTGGGAGGAGCCGTTCGGCATGGTCATGATCGAGGCGATGGCCTGCGGCACCCCCGTGGTCGCCCTCTGCAGGGGGGCCGTGCCCGAGGTGGTCGTGGACGGCGTCACGGGGTTCATCAGGAGCGATCCCTCCGAGCTTCCCGCCGCGATCGAGGCGGCGGACACGCTCGACCCGCGTGCCTGCCGCGTCCGGGTGGAGCGCTTCTTCGGCGTGGAGGCGATGGCCCGCGCGTACGAGGCGATCTACCGCAGGACGATCGCCGGGCTGCCGAGACAGGCGGCGAAGAAACCGGGCAGGAGCGCGGGGGAGAGCAGGGACCTGGCCATGCCCGTCAACTGAGAGGCGCCCTATGGTGGATCGCGGTACGGGGACCGAAGGGGATCCCGGCAGGCGGAAGGACGTCCATGGGTGAGTTCGTGCGGGTTGAGACGGCCGACGGGGTCGCGACGATCAGGCTCGACCGGCCGAAGATGAACGCGCTCAACCGGCAGGTCCAGTTGGAGATCGCCGAGTGTGCCCGGCAGGTGGACGCCGCCGACGACGTGTACGCCGTGGTCGTCTACGGGGGGAAGGTCTTCGCGGCCGGCGCCGACATCAAGGAGATGGCCGGCATGGCGTACGCCGACATGGCGGTCCACTCGCGGGTCCTGCAGGACTGTTTCACCGCCGTCGCGAGGATCGGCAAGCCCGTCGTCGCGGCCGTGACCGGCTACGCGCTCGGCGGCGGCTGCGAGCTCGCCCTGTGCGCGGACGTCAGGATCGCCGGGGAGTCGGCCAAGCTGGGCCAGCCCGAGATCCTGCTCGGCATCATCCCCGGCGCCGGAGGCACCCAGCGGCTGCCCCGGCTGGTCGGCCCGGCCAGGGCGAAGGACCTCATCTTCACCGGCCGTCACGTGTCCGCGGCCGATGCGCTGGGCATCGGCCTGGTCGACCGGGTCGTCCCCGACGACGACGTGTACACCGAGGCCCTCGCCTACGCCGCCCGGTTCGTGGGAGGCCCCGCCCTGGCGCTGCGCGCCGCCAAGCAGGCCGTGGACCGCGGCCTGGAGACCGACCTCGACACCGGTCTGGAGATCGAGCGCCTGCAGTTCTCCGGCCTGTTCGCCACCGACGACGCCGGGATCGGCATGCGCGCCTTCGCCGAGAGGTCCACGGCGACGTTCACCGGCCGCTGACCTGTCCGGTGAGGTCGGCCGGGCTTGATGGGATCGGTCCTAGGTGATCAAGAATTGCCGGTATCGTGCCGGATTATGGTGCGGTTGGTGAAGCGTGCGCTGGTGCCCGCTCCGCTGCGGCGGGCGGTTCTCGGCTGGTTCGACTCTCGGTACATCTCCAGGGCCGACCACAGGCAGGACGTGAAGGACGCGCTCTGGGAGGTGCAGACGCTGGCCAGGGAGGTCACCGCGCTGCGCGCGGAGGTCGTCGAGCTGCGGACGCGGGTGGCCGGGGTCAAACTCGACCCGGTGCGGGCCGGGCGCTGGGACGACGCCCACCGGCTCGCCCAGGAGACCGCGGTCGCGCTGGACGGCGTGCTCAGGAACGAGGTGCTGCTCTGGCAGGCCGTGGACCGCGCCACCGGGACCTCCGAGACCACGGGGGCATCGGGAGGCACGGGAAGCACTGAAGGCGCGAAGGGCGCGGCGAGTGTCGGGAGGGGGAGCGGCGCGTGAGAGTGGCCTGGACGGCCGACGGCGGCACCTGGCACCTGGTGTTCCGGCTGGACCCCGAGGACGACGTCACCGGCCACTGCGCCGACGGCCAGGCACTGAAACTGGCCACGAACACCTTCAGGGCCGAACTGCCGCACCCGCCGCGCGACATCCACCCCGACCTGCTCGCCCTCGCCGCGTGGACCGTGATCGCGCCGTGGACCCGGCGCCGCGTCACCTTCGACCGGCCGATCTCGCCGGAGCTCGCCGGGGCGATCGGCGAGGGCTGGGGCGTCGAGGCGGGTCCCACCGGGACTGCCGGGACGCGATCCGGCGGCAGGCTCGCGATCTCCTACAGCGGCGGGGCCGACTCGGTCGCGGTGGCCGCGATGCTGCCCGACGCGCCGTTCGTGCACTTCCAGCGGGTCTCCCACCCGCGCGTGCCCAACCGGTGGACCCACTACCGATCCGACGTGCTGGCCTCGCTGGCGGAGAAGACCGGCCGCGAGCTCACCGTCGTCCGCTCCGACCTGGAGTTCACCCTCGCCGAGCCCCGTCCCGGCTATCCCGAGCATCACGCGGTCGCCGTGGGCGCGCTGCTGATGGCCGACGAGCTCGACCTGGGCGGCCTCGCCCTGGGCTACGAGCTGGGGTCGCGCTGGCTGGGGGGCGCCCGCTACGTGCACCGGTACACGCCCGACAACCTGATGTGGGCCCCGCACGGCGCCTGGGGCCGGGCGTTCGCCGCCGCCGGGCTGCACCTCGTACTCCCGGTGGGAGGGGTGAGCGAGGCCGTCACGATGCGGCTCGCCCTCGGCTCCGAGCTGCGCGGACAGCTCCGCTGGTGCCTGCGCGGGGTGGGCGGCCCCTGCGGCACCTGCGGCAAGTGCCTGTACAAGGAGCTCATCCAGGCCGCCGTCGAGCGCCGTCCGCTCCGCACCACGATCACCGCGGGCCGCCCGGTCGCCCGCAAGTGGCAGCGACCGCCCCCGTACGGCGGGCAGGAGATGATCGAGTACGGCTGCGCCAGGGTACCCGGCATCGAGGACACGGTCTTCGCCGCGGCGGCGCGGCACCTGCGCGCGACCGAGTCCTCCACCGCCTGGCTGGACCGTTGCTACCCGCCCGCGGTCGCGGAGATTCCCGAACCGTGGCGCAAGCAGGTTCACGACTTCGTGGACGGGGAGATCGGTTTCATGAGCGAGGACGAGGCGCGCCGCGTCGAGACGTGGGGGATGCCGTGAAGGTCTACGTCTCGGTCGACATGGAAGGCGTCACCGGGCTGACCGACCCCGAGGAGATGCACACCGGAGGCCGGGGCTACGAACGCGGCTGCGAGCTGATGACCGGCGACGCGAACGCGGTCGTCGCGGGGGCGTTCGACGCCGGTGCCACCGCCGTGCGCGTCAACGACGCCCACGGCTCGACGAAGAACCTCAGGATCGACCTGCTCGACGAGCGGGCGACCCTCCTGCGGGGTCCGGGAAAGCCGCTGCGGATGGGGCAGGGGCTCGACGCGAGCCACCGGGCGGCCTGCTTCGTCGGCTACCACGCGCGGGCCGGCGTCCAGCACGGGGTGCTCAACCACACCTGGATGGGCAGGGAGATCCACAACATCTACCTCAACGGCGAGGTCTGCGGGGAGACCCGTCTCGTCGCCTCCTTCGCGGGCACGCTCGGCGTGCCGGTGGTCCTGGTGACCGGCGACGAGGCCGTCTGCGAAGAGGCGAGGGAGCTGCTCGGCGACGTGGAGACCGTCGCGGTCAAGAAGGGCGTCGACAGGTTCGCCGCCGAACTTCTGCCGCCCGCCGTCGCCCAGGCCCGGATCCGCGAGGCGACGGCCCGCGCGCTCGACCGGGTGGCCGACTTCCGCCTGTGCGCCCCCGAGCCGCCGTTCGTCCTCGGCGTCGAGTGGAACTCCACCGCGATCGCCGCCGGATGCGCGATCATCCCCGGTGTGACGGCTGCGGGCCCCCGGCACACGGAGTTCACCACCGACGACTTCTCGCAGATCATGGCCCTCCTCGGGATCTTCGCGATGATCGGCGGCCAGGTGGCCTGCGGCAGCGGCGCGTACGGGTGACCCTTCCGATGACCGCTCGCTGCCCTTTCGCCCTTCTTTCGGCACCTAGTCACCATCGATCCGGATAACCTGCGACGCGCGATTCCTCTCGCCCCGGCGGCTCCTTTCGCCCCGGCGAACCCCTTCGACCCGACGGTGCCCGATGTGCTGTGACAACCCCCATGAGTGACGAGACGGGTCCCGAGCGGCCCGACACCTCCTCCGCGGTGCCCACCGCCGAGAAGGCCGCGCCACCCGCCGGAGCGGGCCTGACGCGCAGGGCGCTGCTGGTCGGGGTGGGCGCCGCCGGCGGCGCCGGGGCGATGTTCGCGGCGATGGGCGCGCTCGGTCTCGCACCGGAGTCCCAGAACAGGGACTTCACGCCCCCGCAGCGCTCCGACTTCTCCCTCACCGGCAGGGCGGCGGCCAAGGTGGTCGTCCTCGGCGCGGGCGTCGCCGGGCTGACCTGCGCCTACGAGCTGGGCAAGGCCGGGTACGACTGCACGGTCCTGGAGGCGTCCGGCCGGGTGGGCGGCAGGACCCTCACGCTGCGCGCGGGCGACCGGCTGGACGAGCTGGGCGGCGAGACGCAGACCGCGGCGTTCGAGGAGGGCATCTACTTCAACGCGGGGGCCGCGCGGATCGCGCCCTGGATGGTCACCATGGACTACTGCCGCGAACTGGGCGTACCCGTTGAGATCTTCGTCAACAACAACGCCTCCGCGTACGTCTACACCCAGGGCATGACCGCCCCGGCCAGGGCGCGCGCGGCCCGCGCCGACCTGTACGGCTACGTCGCCGAGCTGCTCGCCAAGGCGAGCAACGCGGGCGCGCTGAACCGGCGGCTCACCAAGGACGACCGCGAGCGGCTGGAGGAGTTCCTGCGGCGCTTCGGCGACCTCGGCCCCGACCTCGCCTACCAGCGGGACTCCAGGCGGCGCGGGTTCGAGACCTACCCGGGGGTGAGTGAGGGCGTGCCCGTGGACGCGGCCGCCTCCCTGCGCGAGGTGCTCGCCGCGGGCACCGGCAGATACGTCACCATGGACTTCGGCTACGACCAGGTGATGCCCATGTTCCAGCCGGTGGGCGGCATGGACGCCATCGTCGTCGCGCTCGCCGACGCGGTCGGCCGCGACCGGATCAGGACCGGCACCCGGGTGACCGGGATCAAGAACCTGCCCGACGGGGTGGAGATCACCCACCGGAGCGGCACCGAGGACGGCGTCGTCCGCGCCGACTACTGCGTCGCGACCCTGCCGCCCCACCTGCTCGCGCGCCTGCCGCACAATCTCGGCACCCCGATCACCGCCGCCCTCCGCACCCCCGTACCCGTCTCCGCGGGCAAGATCGGGCTGGAGTACGGGAGGCGCTGGTGGGAGATCGACGACCACATCTACGGCGGCGCCACCGAGACGGACCTGGACATCACTCACATCTGGTACCCCTCCCACGGCTACCACTCCCGCGGCGGCCTGGTGGTCGGCTACTACAACAGAGACGAGAACGCCGACATGTACACCGGTCTCTCCCACCGCGAGCGCCGCAACCGCGCGCTCACCCAGGGCAAGAAGATCCACGGGGAGAAGTACCGCGCGGAGCTGCGCTCCAGCATCTCGATCTCCTGGGGGCGCCAGCCGCACATCGAGGGCGGCTGGGCGAGCTGGCCCTCCTACGAGGGCGCGTTCGCCCTGCTGCAGCGCCCCGCGGGCCGGGTCCACTTCGCCGGAGACTGGCTCACCCACCTCACCGCCTGGCAGGCCGGTGCGATGGAGTCCGCGAGGAGAGCGGTCACCGATCTGCACCACCGGGTACTCCAGACGACATCCTGAGTGTCACCGCACGGCCGTAAAGTCTTCGGTGCGGGAGAATTTCCAAGGGAATTCCTAGGGAGACGAGACGGCGATGACGATCGGGACGTTGGACTGGACGAGTGCCGCCGAGCGGCCCGACCTGCTGGCCGAGCCGGTGGCACGGGCCGTCGGGGAGCTTGACGGGTTCGGCGGCGGGGCCGGCGGAGTCGGTGGGCTCGCCGGGATAACCGTCGCCGAGATCGACCCGGAGCTCGCCGACACGGCGGCCTTCTGCGAGCGCTACGGGGTGGGCATGGACGAGTCGGCCAACTGCGTGATCGTGGCGGCCAGGCGCGCGGGGGAGACCCGCTACGCGGCGTGCATGGTGCTCGCCACCACGAGGGCCGACGTGAACGGGGTGATCCGGCGCCACCTGGACGCGCGGAAGATCTCGTTCGCGCCGATGGACGACGCGGTCACGCTGACCGGAATGGAGTACGGCGGGATCACCCCGCTCGGGCTGCCCGAGGACTGGCCGGTGCTCGTCGACGAGGCGGTGGCGGCCCACCCGGGGGTCGTGATCGGCAGCGGTGTCCGCCGCTCCAAGCTCGCCGTTTCCGGCTCCCTGCTGGCGGGGTTGAAGACGGCACGGGTTCTTCACCTGGCGAACTGACGCGAAAATGAGATTAAGTGGGAGAGGAAATCGGGAAACCGTCGAGGTTCTGTGAACGTTATTCAATCGGGAAATGTGGCCCGATGGTTCATCTCGTGGGCGGGATCTAAGCCGATATGGTGCTTCATGCCATGAATCAGGACGACCGATTGGGTCCCTACCGGCTGCTGAGGCGGCTGGGCGAGGGCGGTATGGGCGTGGTCCACCTAGCCGTCGACCCGCAGGGCCGGCAGGTGGCGGTGAAGGTCCTCCGTGCGGAGGTGGCGGGCGACGACGTCGCGCGTCGCCGTCTTTCGCGCGAGGTCGAGACGATGCGGCGGGTGCGCAGCGAATACATCGCGGAGGTCCTCGACGCCGACGTGACCGGCCATCGCCCGTACATCGTGACGCGATACGTCGCGGGCAGTCCGCTGGACGAGGTGATCAAGCAGGACGGCCCCATGGAGCTGCCCGCGCTGCTGCGGGTCGCGCACGGGGTGGCGTCGGCGCTGGCCGCCGTCCACTCGGTCGGGGTGATCCACCGCGACCTGAAGCCCGGCAACATCCTCATCCTGGACGGCGAGCCGGTTCTCATCGACTTCGGCATCGCGCAGGCGGTCGACGCCACCCGGCTCACCCAGACCGGCATGTTCATCGGCACCCCCGGCTATCTCGCCCCCGAGATCATCGAGGGGCACGAGGCCGGGCCGGAGGTCGACGTGCACGCCTGGGCGGGGACCCTGGTCTTCGCCGCCACCGGCCAGCCGCCCTTCGGCAAGGGCACGCTGGAGATGATCTTCTACAACATCACCGCGGGCAAGGCGAACGTCGACGCCGTCCCGCAGACGCTCCAGCCGGTCCTGCGGGCCGCCCTCCAGCGCGACCCGGCGAGGCGGCCGTCGGCCGCCGAGCTGGCGGAGCGGGTGGGACGCCTGCTGCCCGCCTCCGGCAGGCCCCGGGTGCCCGACGAGATCACCACGGTCGCGGAGTTCGACGACTCCGCCCCCGGCTCCCGTACGCCCGGCACGCCCGGCGCCCCGGGCACCTCCGGCCGTCCCGGAGCCTTCGGCGTCCCCGGCACGTCCGGCGTCCCCGGTGCGTACGGTGTTCCCGGTGTCCCCGGCGCGCGGTCCGGCCAGGGTGGCCTGCCGGGTCAGGGTGATCACGGTCGTCAGGCGGCCCGGCAGGGGCAGGGTTCCACGGGATCCGGGTCCCCGGTCCCGCACGTTCCCGGCCGTCAGGGCGCCGCCGTCGAGCCCGGCGACGTGCCGACCCCGGTGGCGTCACGTCCCGCGGTCCCGCAGCCCACCTCCTGGCCTCCCACCCCCGTGGCCCAGCCCCACGAGTACGTCTCGATGCTCGGCGCCGAGCAGCCCGACCCGTGGCCCACCCGTCGGGTGACGTCCGAGGAGCTGCGCCAGGCCGCGGCGGCCCAGCAGGCCGCGCACGACCTGCCCACCGGCATGCTCGCCCCCGAGGACGTCCCCACCCGCACCCCGGGCGTCGTCCCCGGAGCGATGCCCGGCCCGTCCACTCCCGCCGTCCACGACCAGGGTGCCACCGCGCCGGTCTCCGACGGCGACATCCCCACCCAGCGGGTCCGCCCCCAGGATCTGCAGGAATACATCCGCCAGTACACCAACCAGCCGGGACAGCCGGGACAGCCGGGACAGCCGGGACAGCCGGGACAGCAGGGTCAGCAGGCGCAGGCGGGTCAGCACGGTCAGCAGAGCCGGTCGCCGCTGCCGGGCGGCCGGCCCGCGCCGCCCTACCCGCAGCGGCAGGCACCGCCCGACCAGCAGCAGACCCCGCAGGTCCGCACCCCCACGCCGCCGCCCTACCCCTATCCGCACCCCCAGTCGCAGCACCAGCAGCAGGCCCACCAGTACGCACAGCACCACCAGCAGCCCCAGCAGCCCGTGCCGCCGGCGCTCCACCCCGGCCAGCGTCCGGGTCACGCGTTGCAGCGCTCCAAGGCGTACGGGGTGGCGGGTGTGCTGATGCTGGTCGTGATGACGGCCGCGGCGGTCATCGCCCCGGTGATCGTCGCCGCGCTGGTGATCCCGGCGGCGATCCTGCTGCGCGCCGCCGACATCGCCCAGCCGGCGTTCAACGCCAGAAGAAACGCGGGTGAGGCCGCGGCCGACGTCCTGCGGGTGCTCGGCCAGCCGGTCGCGCTCCTGAAGTCGATCGGCATCACCGTCGCCCTGGTGCCGTACGCGCTCATCCTCGGCCTGCCGGTGACGCTCCTGCTCGCCGTGCTGGTCAGGGACATGCCGGAGACCAACGCGCTGAGCTGGGGCGTGGCCGTCGCGCTCTGGACCGTCTGCGCCGGACCCGGTGTCGAAGGCCCCAGCCGCCAGATGAGACGTACGCTGGCATCACTGCTGCCGTCGCGCGGCGCGGCCATCGTCGCCGCCGTGGGACTGGCCGCGGTGGCGGCGCTGATGGTCTTCCTGGCGATCGGCACCGTGGGAGACGCGGCACGACGAGCGGTGTGGACACCGGTCGATGTCGGAACGGTGGTGCTCGAACTGGAAGACCTACGAAAGAAGGCGGCGTGATGACCGGCGACACGCGGGCGCCCGAGCGGCTGGGTCCGTACCGCCTGCTCAGGAAGATCGGCGAGGGCGGCATGGGCGTCGTCCACCTCGGGCTCGACGAGGACGGGCGCGAGGTGGCCGTCAAGGTCCTGCACCCGCACGTGGCCGCCGACCTCAAGGCGCGCGACCGGCTCACTCGCGAGGTGGAGACCATGCGGCGGGTGCGCAGCCCGCACGTCGCCGAGGTGCTCGACGCCGAGCTGACGGCGAGGCAGCCCTACATCGTGACCAGGTTCGCCCCCGGCCGCACGCTGGAGGAGACCGTCCTGGAGGACGGCCCGCTCCCCGCGGACCAGCTCATCCGGCTGGCGCAGGGCATGTGCGCGGCGCTGGTGGCCATCCACGCCGCCGACGTCATCCACCGCGACTTCAAGCCGTCCAACGTGATGATCGTCAACGGTGACCCGCTCGTCATCGACTTCGGTATCGCGCACCTGGTCAACGCGACCCGGCTCACCCAGACCGGCATGTTCGTCGGCACCCCCGGCTATCTCGCCCCGGAGATCATCCGCGATTCCGAGATCACCCAGGCGGCCGACGTGCACGCGCTGGCCTCGACGGTCTTCTTCGGCGCGACCGGCAAGCCGCCGTTCGGCACGGGCAGCTTCGAGGTCGTCTGCTTCAACATCATGGAGGGCAGGGCCAACGTCGACCTGGCCCCCGCGTGGCTGCGGGGCTGGCTCAGGCGGGCCCTCGCCGTCGACCCCACCGCGAGGCCGTCCGCGCCGGAGCTGCACAGGATGGCCCGCGCCCTCGACCCGAGGGTGACGGCCTTCCACGAGACGCCGCCCACCGCCGTCCTCGACGGCGGCACGAAGGTGCTCAACACCGACGGCACCAGGGTCCTGGACGGTGCCCCGCCGCCGCCCCCGCCCCCGCAGGGCACCCGGGTGCTGCCGCAGGACGACGGTTACGCCGACCTGCTCCCGCCGGTCGAGTACGCCAAGCCGGAGCGGCGCGAGCGCAGGCCCAGACAGGAGCAGGGCCAGGGATCCGCTGCGACGGCACCGCCCCCCTACGTCCCGGCTTCCAAACCGCCGCCCTACGTCCCCGCGCCGCCCTCGGCGCAGGCGAGGGCCGCCGCACCGCCGCCCTTCCCCGACCAGCGGGTGGCCGGATATCCGGCGCCGCCGCCCACCGGTCAGGCTCGGCCCTACCCGCCGCCGGTCCAGGCGCGGCGTGAGGCGCCGACCCAGGACCGGCCCGCGCCCCGCACCCCTCCGCAGGAGCGCTACCGTGCGGGCCATCCGCTCGCCGCGGCGCTGCTGCTCACGATCCTGGTGGCGCTCGCCTGCATGCTGCCCGTGGTGGTGAGCGTGTTCGCGCTGGCCGCCGCGCTCTGCCTGCGGGTGGGCGAGCACCTCTTCGGCGAGCTGGCAGAGCGCCGCTCCATCCGGGGCAGCAGCCCGAGTGACCCGCTGCTCGCGGTGCTCGGCACCCCGTGGGCGTTGATCAGGTCCGCGTTCGGGACGCTCACCAGCGCGGTGCTGTCCGCGATGTTCGGCATGTGCGTGTGGGGCTTCCTCGTCTACGCCGGAGACATGAACAAGAACTTCGCGGCCGCCTACGCCGCGGGCGCCTTCGTGGCGGGGTTGTTCGTCCTGCCCGGTGGCGGCAAGCCGCGCAAGGCCGTCGCCCGCGCGCTGAGCGGGGTCATCCGCAGCCCCGGCGCGGGCATGGTGACCACGATCGTGCTGGGCACGCTGGCGTTCTTCGCGGTCATGACGGCGTGGAGCGTGGTCCCCTCCTTCTCGCCGTGGCAGCCCCCCACCGAGGTGGTCAAAGACCTCACGGCCCAGTGGCGGCAGACGGCGAACGAGGGCACGATGGGCGTGCTCGACCTCGTCGGGGGTCTTTTCGACGACCTGATGACCAGCCTCGGCCTTGGCTTCCTCACCTTCTGGAGATAACGGCACGTCGGGGCCGTCGGCGGGTTTTTCCGGCCGGTGAACCGGTGCGCGATCGTCTTCTCTGCTGCACGATGGAGGTGACCGGCCGGAAGGAGTCGCATGGTCGCGACCGACGGTGAACGTCTTGGCCCCTACCGCCTGTTGTCGCGACTGGGCGCCGGAGGTTTCGGCGAGGTCCATTTGGCGCTGGATCCCAGGGGACGCACGGTGGCGGTCAAGATCCTGCACCCCCACGTCGCGGCGGACGAGACGGCCTTGACCAGGCTGGCCCGCGAGGTGGAGACCATGCGGCTGGTCCAGGGGCCTCGGGTCGCCGAGGTCCTGGACGCCTCCCTGGAGGGGCCCCGCCCCTATCTGGTCACCCGTTATGTGCAGGGCCGGCCGCTCAGCGCGGTGGTCGCCGCCGACGGTCCCGTCGTCGGCGACGATCTCGTACGCCTGGCGCGCGGCCTGGCCGAGGCCCTCGCCACCGTGCACGCCGCCGGGGTGGTGCACCGCGATCTCAAGCCCGCCAACGTGATCCTGACCGACGGCGAACCGGTCGTGATCGACTTCGGCATCGCCTCCGCGCTCGACTCGCCCTCGGTCACCGCCTCGGGGGCCGTGCTCGGCACCCCCGGCTATCTGGCGCCCGAGGTGCTGGAGGGCGCCGAGGCCGGCCCCGAGGCCGACGTCTTCGCGCTCGGGGCGACGCTGGCGTACGCGGCCACCGGGCGGCACCCCTACGGCACGGGGCCGGCGTCGGCGGTCGGCTACCGGGTCGTCCACCACTCTCCCGACCTCGACGGCGTTCCCGGATGGCTGGAGCCGACGCTCGGCAGGTGCCTGCTGCGCGTTCCCGCCGACCGGCCGTCCGCGGACATGATCGTGGAGCGGCTGGACGGTACGCCGGTCGCAGGCCCGGCCGGACACCGCCACGAGGAAGTCGGCGCGAGGAAGAGCGCCCGGGGCAGGGGCGTGCGGCGGCGGAGGGTCGGGTTCCGTGACCCTTCGCCGTTCGTGGAGGCGGACCTTTCTGACGCCGGGGCCCGGCACCGGGACGTCTCGGTGCCGGAGAGCAGACGACCGGCCGACACCGGGATGCAGGATCTCAGCACCCGGGAGTGGCGGCCGGGGGAGCCGCGCCGGGCGGCGGGCAGGCCCTCGCCGGAGGAGGCCTTCGCGCGCCGCAGGGTCGTCCTGCACCGTCGCTGGGTCGTCGGCACCGGTCTGTTCGTCTCCCTGCTGGCCGCGACCGCGAGGGAACCGCTGCCGGAGGTGGCGCTGCTGCTGCTCACCGGGTACGGCTCGGTGATGCTCGTCGACGCGGGCATCGCGCTGTTCGCCCGCCGCGACCGTGGGCGCATGATCCTCGACCTGGCGGCGGGGGCCGGGGCCGTCGCGCTGGGAGCGGTTTTGAGCACGTTCTTCAGTACGCTCACCCTGGCGCTGGTGCTGGGCACCGTCGTCTTCGTCCTGGTCGGGATCCTGGTGGCGAGCTGAGCGGGCGAGGGCCGTCCCGCTGTGTGGAACCCGCCCGCGAGCACCGGAACATAGCTCGGTATGGTAGGGGCGTGTTCCTCGGGGAAGGTTACGGCTGCCCGATGTGAGCCGTGCAACCTGGTGGTTTGCACCTAAGCTACTCGTGGGTAACATAATTGAGGGAGGCCGGGGCGGGCACGTACCGACCGGGCAACCCACTGCCACGCCGCCCGAGAGCATTTGGCAGTCTTGGCAGCGCGTGCACGTACCCCGCGTGCACGTACCGCATTCGGCGTCAACCGCAGCGACGCGGTGGCGTACGCGAACACGGGAGGTCGGCCACCGGCCATGAACATCGTCGTCTGCGTGAAGCAGGTCCCCGACACGGCGACCGAGCGCAAGCTGAGGTCCGATGACAATACGCTCGACCGCGACGCCGCCGACGGCGTCATCAACGAGCTGTGCGAATACGCGGTCGAGGAGGCACTGCGCCTGAAGGAGGCCCACGGCGGTGAGGTGACCGTCCTCACCATGGGCCCCGCCAAGGCGAGCGACACCATCCGCAAGGCTCTGGCCATGGGCGCCGACAAGGCCGTCCACCTGGTGGACGACGCGCTGCACGGCTCGGACGCCCTGGGCACCTCACACGCCCTGGCACAGACCCTCAAGAAGATCGGTTTCGATCTGGTCGTGCTCGGCTCGGAGTCGACGGACGCCCGCACAGGCGTCCTCGCCGCGATGCTGGCCGAGCGCCTCGGCGTGCCGCAGCTCACCTTCGCCAACCAGGTGCAGGTCGACAAGGGCGCCATCTCCATCCAGCGCGTCACCGACTACGGCTATGACAAGGTCGAGGCCTCGCTGCCCGCCGTCGTCTCCGTCGTGGAGAAGATCAACGAGCCGCGCTACCCGTCCTTCAAGGGCATCATGGCCGCGAAGAAGAAGCCGGTCGAGAAGCTCGGCGTCGCCGACGCCGAGATCGACGCCTCCCAGGTGGGCCTGGCCAACTCGTGGAGCGAGGTCGCCGAGTTCGCGGTCGCCCCGCCCCGCGCGGCGGGCACGGTCGTCAAGGACGAGGGCGACGGCGGCGTGAAGGCCGCCGACTTCCTCGCGTCGAAGAAGTTCGTCTGAGAACGGGGGTTAGGTGAAATGTCCGAGATTCTCGTTCTGGTCGAGCACGTCGAGGGCCAGGTCAAGAAGGTCACCCTTGAGCTGCTGACGCTCGCCAGGAAGCTGGGCACCCCGGCGGCGGTCTGGACGGGAGCGGGATACTCTCCCGAGGCCCAGGCCAGGCTGGCCGAGCACGGCGCGGAGAAGATCTACGTGGCCGACTCCGCCGAGGTGAGCGACTACGTCGTGGCCCCCAAGGCGGAGCTTCTCGCCCACCTGGTGGGCGAGAAGTCGCCGGTCGCGGTGCTCGTCGCCGCGACGGCCGAGGCGAAGGAGATCGCCGGCCGTCTCGCCATCAAGATCGACTCCGGTGTGCTCACCGACGTCGTCGGCATCGAGGACGGCCTGGTCGCCGACCAGTCCATCTTCGGCGGCGGCATCAACGTCCGCTCGCGGGTGACCAAGGGCATCCCGATCGTCGCGGTGCGCCCCAACGCCACTCCTGTCGAGGCCGCCGCGGGCGCGGGCGCCGAGGAGCACGTCGCCTTCACCGTGTCCGACGCCGCCAAGGGCGCCAGGATCGTGGAGCGGGTCAAGGAGGAGAAGGGCGCTCGCCCGGAGCTCACCGAGGCCGCGATCGTGGTCTCCGGTGGCCGGGGTGTCGGCTCCGCGGAGAAGTTCTCCATCATCGAGGAGCTGGCCGACTCGCTCGGCGCGGCCGTCGGCGCCTCCCGCGCCGCCACCGACGCCGGCTGGTACCCGCACCAGTTCCAGGTCGGCCAGACCGGCAAGACCGTCTCGCCGCAGCTGTACATCGCGGCGGGCATCTCCGGAGCGATCCAGCACCGGGCCGGCATGCAGACCGCGAAGACGATCGTCGCGATCAACAAGGACCCCGAGGCGCCGATCTTCGAGCTCGCCGACTACGGCGTCGTGGGCGACCTGCACCAGATCGTCCCGCAGCTGACCGAGGAGGTCACCAAGCGCAAGTGACCCGCTCGGGTCACTCGCGTACGACAGGCAGGAAGACGGGAGGGGCCCGCACGTCGTGTGCGGGCCCCTCCCGTCCTTCTTTCCGGTTCTCTCGGAGGGCTCCCGGACCGGAACGGCCCGCGAGGCGCGAGACCCGCGAAGCCCCGCACCCATGGCGCGTGGTTCGTCGGCCCGGCCCCGTTTTCGGGCGGAGGCCGGGACGAGGTCAGGCCGCCATGGACAGCTCGCGCCTGGGGCTCTCCAGCGGGACGGTGACCGCGCGGGAGCGGGGCAGGAACCACGCCGCGGCGGCGATCAGGACGCCGAGCACCACGGCGATGCCGAGGCCCACCCTGAGCGTGACCAGGTCGGAGAGGAAACCGATGATCACGGGGCCGAGCAGCAGCCCCGCGTAGCCCATCGCACCGGTCTGGGCGATGGCGGGTCCGGGATCGCCGGTCGCGCCGCCCGCCAGGGACATCGCCATCGGCGAGACCGTCGCCACGGCCACGCCCACGAACAGCATCGCCGACAGGGCGATCGGCGCCGTGGGGGCCGTGATGACCACGGCGAAGGTCGCGGCGGTGGCCAGACCCGAGGCGACCATCATGCCGCGGGCCCCGAAGCGGATCCGGACCCGGTCGCCGGCGAGACGTCCGGCGAGCATGCCCGCCTCGAAGATCGGATAGCCCAGGGCGGCGAGCGCCTCCGGCGCCCCCAGCACGTTGCGCAGGTACAGGCCGTTCCAGTCGGCGACCGTGCCCTCCACCATGAACGCGCAGAAGGCGATCACGCCGAGGAGGTAGACCACCGGAGGCATCCGGCGCCTCGCCGTGCTCCGGCTCCCGGCCGAACGGCCCGAGGGCGCCGGAGGGTCGGGCAGGTAGGAGCGGCTGAGGAAGACCGTCACGGGGAGCGCGAGCAGCGCGACCAGGGCGAGGTGGACCGTGATCGAGAGCCCGGCCACGATCGCCACGGTGCCCAGCAGGCCCGCCGAGATCGCCCCCACGCACCAGCCGGCGTGCATGCCGTTCATCAGCGGGCGGTCGTAGGCGCGCTCGACCGCCGACCCCTGCGCGTTCATCGCGACGTCCACCGCGCCGAACGCCATGCCGAACAGGCCGCTCGCGACCAGGACAAGGGGGAACGAGGGCGCCACCGCGAGCAGCGCCAGGGTGATCGCGGTCAGGGGGGCCGCGACCCGCAGGATGCTCCGGCTGCCGAAGCGTGCCATCACCCCGCGCATCGACTGCATGGTGATGAGCGCTCCCAGCCCCCACACGAGGAGGGTGACGCCCACCGACGCCTCGGACAGGCCGAGTTTGTCGGAGAGCGCCGGAATGCGCACGGTCATCGATCCGCACAGCAGCCCGGCGAGCACGAATGTGAGAACCGCCCCGGTTCGGGCCGCCCTCAGGTCGCGGGTCATGACGTAATCCCTTCAATAAATGTTTTGACAAACCGGGGAGCGGGCATGCCGAAGACGGTCGCTTTCGCACGCGAAAGCGACCACCAGTTTTTAGGGGCCTACCTGCTCGGTGAATGATCGGAATAGACGCCCACCGATCGGCGCGTCAGGGCGCCAAAATGATCAGGTGGGCAGGGTGTTCAGGCGGGCGGGGTGCTCAGGCGGGCAGCAGGGCGAGAAGGCGCTCTTTCAGCCCCTCGAAGTGCTCGGCGTCGTAGAGATCGGGGTCGTGGCTCGCCACGTCCCACAGTCCCTCGCAGGCCAGGCGCACGATCTGCGCGGCCCCCGGGTCGGGCTCGCGGTCGAGCCCCTCGCGGTGCCAGCGGGCCATCGCCACCCGCAGCGGCGCCAGAAGATAGAGGTTGCCGGAGGCTCCCGTCACCACGGCCCAGCGTCGCAGCCTGCCGCTCTGCACGGCGGCGAACGTGGCCGCCAGATAGTTCTTGGTGTAGGTGTCGTGTCCCTGAGCCGCGATGAGCTCGTCGAACTCCTCGATCAGCCGCTCGACCATGCCCTTGATCAGGGCTTCCTTCGTGCCGAAGTGATAGAGCAGACCGCCCTTGCTGCATCCGGCGCGCTCGGCGACGGTCGCCAGGGTGAGCGCCTGAGAGCCCTGGTCGCAGAGCAGATCCTCTGCCGCGTCCAACAGCTCTTCCCGTCTCATGGCGGTTACTGTACCGTCTGGACGGTTTAGTAGTCAACTCGGGGATCAGGTCCCGGGCGGGCGCGGATACCCTTGGAAGGTTGACAGCGAGTGGGGGAGGGGAATGCGGCCGTGAAGCCCGCCTATCTCGATCATGCGGCGACCACGCCGATGCTTCCCGAGGCGATCGAGGCGATGACAGCCCAATTCGGCCGGGTCGGCAACGCGTCGTCCCTGCACGCCGCCGGTCGCCGCACCCGCCAGGTCGTCGAGGAGTCGAGGGAGACCATCGCCGCCGCGCTCGGCGCCAGGCCCAGCGAGGTCGTCTTCACGGCGGGCGGCACCGAGGCCGACAACCTCGCGGTGAAGGGCCTGTACTGGGCCCGTCGCGCCGGGGGCGCCGACAGGATCCTGATCAGCGCGGTGGAGCACCACGCCGCCCTGGACCCCGCGCACTGGCTGAGCGACCACCAGGGCGCGACCGTCGAGCTGCTCGACGTCGACGAGGTCGGCCGGGTGCACCCGCAGACCCTCCGCGACGCCATCGAGCGTGACCCGGCGAGCGTCGCCCTGGTCAGCGTGATGTGGGCCAACAACGAGGTCGGCACCATCCAGCCGGTCCACGAGCTCGCCGCGATCGCCCGGGAGCACGGCATCCCCTTCCACACCGACGCGGTCCAGGCCGTCGGCCAGCTTCCCCTGGACTTCGCCGACTCGGGGGTCGACGCGCTGACGATCTCCGGGCACAAGGTCGGCGGCCCGATGGGCGTCGGCGCCCTGCTGCTCGCCAGGGGCGTCGACCCGATGCCGGTGCTGCACGGCGGCGGCCAGGAGCGCGACATCCGCTCCGGCACGCTCGACGCCCCCTCCGTCGCCGGTTTCGCCACGGCGGTGCGGGCCGCGGTGGCCAGGCAGGCCGAGACCTCCGCCCGGCTGACCGGGCTCCGCGACGACCTCATCCACCGGGTCCGCCAGGCGGTGCCCGGCGTGATCCTCAACGGCGACCCGGTGAGCCGCCTCCCCGGCAACGCCCACTTCTCCTTCCCCGGCTGCGAGGGCGACGCCCTGCTCATGCTGCTGGACGCCAAGGGCGTGGAGTGCTCGACCGGTTCGGCCTGCTCGGCCGGGGTGGCCCAGCCCTCCCACGTGCTGCTCGCGATGGGCGCCGACGGGGTGCGGGCTCGCGGCTCGCTGCGCTTCTCCCTGGGGCACACCTCGACCGAGGAGGACGTGGACCGGCTCGTCGAGGTCATCGGCCTCGTCGTCGAGCGCGCCCGCCGTGCGGGGATGAGCTGATCCGACGGGGATGGGCGCCCGGCGCGGGTAGGCTCAAGGGGTTATGAGTCTTCGTGTGCTTGCCGCCATGTCCGGTGGCGTCGACTCCGCAGTGGCGGCCGCCCGCATCGCCGAGGCGGGCCATGACGTCACCGGTGTCCACCTCGCCCTCTCCGCCAACCCCCAGTCCTATCGGACCGGCGCCCGCGGGTGCTGTACGGTCGAGGACTCGCGAGATGCCCGCAGGGCCGCCGACGTGATCGGCATCCCCTTCTACATCTGGGACATGGCCGAGCGGTTCCACCGGGACGTGGTCGAAGACTTCGTCAGCGAGTACGCCGCCGGACGCACGCCCAACCCGTGCCTGCGCTGCAACGAGAAGATCAAGTTTGAGGCGGTGCTCGACCGGGCCCTCGCGCTGGGCTTCGACGCGGTGGCCACCGGGCACCACGCGCGGATCACGGACGGTGTCCTGAGCCGCAGCCCCGACCAGGGCAAGGACCAGTCGTACGTCCTGGGCGTGCTCACCAGGGAGCAGCTCTCTCACGCGATCTTCCCACTGGGTGACTCCACCAAGGCCCAGGTCCGTGAGGAGGCCGCGCGACGTGGCCTCATGGTGGCCGACAAGCCCGACAGCCACGACATCTGTTTCATCGCCGACGGCGACACCCGAGGCTTCCTCGCCGACCGCCTCGGCGCGGAGCACGGCCCGATCGTCGACGAGTCCGGCGAGGTCGTGGGTGGCCACGAGGGTGCCTACGGCTTCACGATCGGCCAGCGCAAGGGCCTGCGCATCGACCGCCCGGCCCCCGACGGCCGCCCGCGCTACGTGCTCTCCATCGAGCCGGTCTCCAACACCGTCACCGTCGGACCGCGCTCGTCCCTCCAGGTCACGACCATCGTCGCGGAGCGGCCGGTCTGGAACGGCCCGGTGGACGAGCCGCGCGAGCCACTGTCCTGCACGGTCCAGCTCCGCGCCCACGGCGAGGTGTACGGCTGCCGTGCCCAGCTCTCCGGCCGGGAGGTCCACATCACGCTGGACGACCCGGCCACCGGGGTCGCGGCGGGGCAGGCGGCCGTGCTCTATCTCGGCGACACCGTGATCGGCTCGGCCACCATCACCTCGGCCTCCTGAGGCTAGGGCAGGGTGACCGACTCGCCGGGCTTGAGGCGGCGCATGTCGGCCTTCTGTTTGTCCGACTCCATCTCCAGCCACATGTCGACCAGCCGGAGCCCGATGTCGTTGATCAGGCCGTCGTGGGTGGAGAAGGCACGGGCCGGACGGACCTGGCGGAGATACTCGACCATCTCCGTCGCCTTCATCCACGGCGCGTTGGTCGGTACCAGGAGCGTGGGCACCTCGACACCCGGAGGGGTGAACGCGTCACCCGGGTAGAAGACCTCCTCGTCCACCAGGAAGCCGACGTTGCGCACGATCGGCAGGTCCGGGTGGTTGGGGGCGTGCCACTCACCGACGGCCTTCACCCCGAAGCCGGCCGTGTCGAAGGCGTCGCCGTGCCGTACCACCTGGATCTTCGCGGGAACGTCGGTGAGCGTGGCGGCCACGCTCTCGTTGGTCCAGATCTCCAGGGCCGGGTTGGCCTCGGCGGCCCGGCGCAACCGGTCGGCGTCCACGTGGTCGAAGTGCTCGTGGGTGATGAGTACGGCCTGTGCCCCGTCGAGCGCGGACTCCTCGCTGAAGGAGCCCGGGTCGATCACGAGGACGGAGTCGTCCTTCTCCAGGCGGACACACGCGTGTCTGAATTTCGTGAGTCTCATCCCCTCACTCTATGAGGAGCCGAGATCACGGCCCCTCGGGGAGGGAGGGCGGAACGCGCGCGGGGGCTGCCGGGAAGGCGGTGCCCCCGCGCGGTCCGATCAGTTGATCACGGGCGGTGCGGTACCGCGGTCACCACCCCACACGTCCTCGTCCTCGGTCAGCCAGGTGGAGCGTTCGCGGTCCTGGTCTCCCTGGCCCGCCGCGCCGCTCATGGGCATGAACGGCATGCCGCCCATGCCCATGCCGCCACGGCCGTCGACCCTCGGGCCGCCGACCCCACCGACGCCGCCGAAACCACCACCGGTCCCGGTGGTGCCGCCGTTGCCGACCCAGGAACTCGGCCCCGCGGGACCGTTCTGGCCGAACACGGTGGGACCCGCGCCCCCTCCACCGCCCCCGGTGTAGGGGGGCAGACCGGTTCCGGGGCCGAGCCCGGTACCGGGACCGGCTCCCGTGCCGGGACCGAGCCCGGTTCCGGGGCCGGGCACGGTGGGCTCGAAACCGGCCAGCTTGGTGTTACGCGGATCGTTCGGATCCAGGCCCGCGCGTGGGTCGTTCGGGTTCAAAACCGTCGGGTCGGTGTATCCGGGCGGAAGGTTGCCGTTCCCCGGCAGGCCCGTGCCGGGAACACCCGGACCGGGAAGACCCGTGCCGGGAACACCCGTACCCGGATTACCCGTGCCGGGACCGCCGGGACCGCCGGGATAGGCCGGGACGGAGGGTTGGGAGACGCCGGGATAGTCGCTCCCGCTCGGATAGCCGCTCCCCGGGCCTCCCGGATAACCGCCCGAGAAACCGGGCAGCCCTCCGACGCCACCCCCGCCGTAGCCGCCGGGTATGCCGCCGCCCCCGGGGTAACCCCCGCCTCCCGGGTAGCCTCCCAGGCCGCCGGGGTAGTTCTGGTTGGTGAGCGCGGGGTCGGCCGCGCCGCTCAACTGGGGTAGGTCCTTCTCCACGGTCGCGGGAATGCGCTCGTAGAGGTTGACCAGCTCCTGGTTGAGGGCCATCAGGTCCTCGCGGGCGAAGTCGTTCGTCGACTTGTTGGTGAAGAGATACGTGTCACCGACCTTCCCGACGGCGATGTCGTCTCCCGGAAGGAAGTCGACCCCGTCGAGGAAGCCCATCGAGGGCCTGCTGTTGGCGTACTCGATGTACTTGGGAAGGACCTCCCTGCCGTAGTGGGTCAGTGGTGGCCCGAGCTGGCCGCAGCGGGTGGACAGCTCGTTGACCGTCTTGTGGACCAGTTGGAGCGCGTTCTGCGCCTCGATCGAGGCGTCACCGCTCCAGACCTGGGCGAGTTCTCCGGCGATCTGCCGGATGAGGGTGTGGCTGGCGCGCAGTGTGGACGCGGCGGAACTGTAGGCGTGGCCCGCGTCCTCGATGGCCCGCGGGTTGGTGTTCTGCAACATCACTTTGATCTCTTCGGCGCTGTAGCCGCTGTAGTGGCCACGGCTGCCGATCCCAGGGGGGCCCTCACCGTCGAACTTGATGTGGTGAAGCGCGTGGTCGTTGCCCATCGCGTCTCACCCCGCCTTGTTCGTGGTGCTGGCCTGCTCGGCGTCCTGGTAGTTGTAGGCGGCGACGCGCAGCAGTTCGATCGCGGCCCGGTATTTGACGATGGTGTCCTGGTATACCGTGCCGACCTTCATGTGGGCCTTGCCCGCGGTCCTGGCGACGTCCTTGGCGGTGTCCCAGGTGCCGAAGTGGGCCTCGGTCAGGTTGGTCATGGCCCGCATGTCCTGCAGGGCGCCCTCGTTCGAGCCCTCAAGGCGCGCGACGTCCTCCTCAAGGGCCTTGAGGAGCTGCTTGATCCGGTCGCGCTTGATCTCGACGGCCGGACGGTCCTTGTCGAGGCCTGGCCAGGGGGGCGCGACTCTGTCTTCGGGAGGTAACATGCCTCTCTCCCCGTTACTGAAGGGGCCGCGGCGACGCCGCGACCCGGTTGGCTCTCCCCGGTGACGTGGGCCGCGGCAGCGCCGTGACCCGCCCCGTTCGCGGGGTCAGCGTCCGTCGAACATCGTGACGTTGACCTTCTCGGTGTTCGCGAAGTTCTCCCTGCCGATCTCGATGACGCCACCGAGACGCTGGAGCAGCGCGGCCATCCGGCCGGACGCGGCGTCCCACTGCGCACGGGCGCCGTAGTAGGCCGTGCGGGCGTCGCCCTCCCAGTCGCCGAGCAACCGGTCGAGGTCCCCTTCCAGGTTCTGGAGGGTCCCTTCCAACATCTGCCACTGCCGCGCGAAGTCAGCGGCAGAGCGGTCCATCTGGCCGAAGTCGACAAGAGTGCGGTCAAAGTCGCTAGCCATGGTGATCCCCGTTTCTGAGCTGTCAGCTGTTGATGTCGGCCCCGAGCCGCTGCGAGACGGCGGTCTGGTTCTCCTGGGCCGTCTCGTAGTTCTTCTGGATGTTCTTGAGCTTGATCGACAGGCCCTCGAGCTCGCGCAGGATGTTGGTCATCTCGGTGCTCCAGGCGTTGAACACGCCGTCGAAGGAGACCGCGGACTGGCCGTCCCAGCCGGAGCGCAGCTCGCCCCGGTGGCCGTCGAGCTGGGTCTTGATCTGGTTGATCGTGCCCTTGGCGTCGTCGGTCTTCTGTGACGCCTCACCAAGCCGCGAATGGTACGCGGTGGTCCTCTGAACCACGTGACACCTCCATGGTGTTCGACTGACATGGGTCTTTCGATCATTACAAAGTGGACAACCATCGCATCTCTCACCTGTAACGAACAGATGTACCGTTGATAACGGGGATCACGGTTGTCCCACGGGCACCGGGACTCCCGCCGCCGTCCGGCTGAGCACGGGTCCCTGCGGGATCAGATGCACGATGTGCGCGGGCAGCGGCGCGACGTCCGCCGCCGTGTAGCCGAGGCTCGCCAGCGACTCCGTCGCGGTGATCGCGTGCCGTCGCCCCTGGTCGCTGACGAGGAAGACCGAGGTGACCGCGTCCAGCCTGTCGTTCCCCGGCAGCACGCCCACCAGCGACGCGGTGCCCGGCGGGAGCACGACCTGGTCCACCGAGTCCTGGTCGAAGCGGCCCGCCGGCGGTGCGGGAATGCGCATGGTGCTGCCGACGGTGAGCCGCGCCCGCGTCGATCCGCGCTCGGTCTCGGCGTAGACCGCGCACACCGGCGAGGCGGGATCGGGGGCGACGACCCGGGGCATGGTGGCGGGAAGCCCCGCGGGATCGAAGCGGGTGGCCGAGCGCCGCATCCCGTTCGCGGTCGCGGCGTCGATCTCCACGGCGCGCACCGGCGCCCTGCCGTACGCCCTCTTGCTCGCCGGGTCCTGGAGCAGGAGTTCGGCCTGGGCTGGGGTGAGCGCGGCCAGGCCGTCGGGGAGCAGGACGTACCACTTGGCGGTGTCCCCCGACGTGGCCCGCACGGTGTAGATCCGGCCCGCGGCGGAGCGCCCCCCGTCGGGGCCGCGCATCACCCTGCCGCGGGCCGCGAGCGCCGGGGCGCTGAAGTCGGGGCCGATGGGCAGCGCGTTGAGCCAGGCCGCGGGGACCTGCCGGGGCTGCTCCTCGGTCAGTGCCCGCAGGCTCTTCTGCGGCACCCGCATCCGCCGGTCCGACCAGAGCAGCCAGGTCTGCGAACCCTCCTGCACGACCATCGCGGTGTCCTGGCCGAGCGGGGTGCCGCCGACCGAGAAGCCGCCGACGAGCGAGGTGTGCGGGGTACGTGTCCCCGCGGTGTCCACGCCCTCGACCACGCAGGCCGACCAGGGGGCGCGGACGAGCCGCTCGCGGGGCGGCAGCGACTCGGGGGCGCCGGGGATGCCGACCAGGAGCCCGCGGGGGAAGCTCGCGAGTGACGCCGTGGTGACCGTGCGGACCTTCACCCCCTGCCCGCCGCCGAGCAGCAGCCTGGCCGAGGTCACGTTGGCGACCGGGATCATCTGCCCCCGCGTGGCGCTGTAGACGAAGGTCGCGCCCGACTCCTCCTCGACGATCACCGTTCCCGGCTCGGTGAGCGCGGTGGCGCCGCCGGGACGCAGCAGCCCGTAGACGCCGAACGCCACCGCCACCAGCACCGCGACCAGGATGCCGCAGAACGTCGCGACGTTCTGCCTGCGCATCGGCGACTCCGGCACGTCGGGCTCGCCCTGGAGCAGGGCCATGCCCAGGCGCTGGGTCATCAGCTTGTGCGCCTGATAGAGATCACGACGGGTCTGCATCCCACCTCCGCCTCGTCGGGTGCGCGGTCGCCGACAGCATAGAAGCGTGATCGACGATCAGTGCAAAGAGTGCGAACGGTGAACGGCACCGGTATCTGGCGTTCACCGCTGTCGACGAGCTCGCGGTCGGGATGCGCTGTCGCCGGTCAGCCCGACAGGCCCCTGATGGCCGCGTACACGTCCATCACCCCGAGCGCGAGCGGGATCAGGGCGAGGATCAGGCAGAACTCCAGGATGTCCCCGGCGCGACCCCAGAACGGGGAGGGCCGCCGCTGGGGGAGGAAGAGCGCCATCCCGCCCGCCACCGCCGTCGCGCACACCAGGCCGACCGTGACCGCCGGAGCCGAGCCGGGCGTGGTGAACGCCACGCCCAGGATGAGTGCGAGCAGGCCGGTCAGCCCCGAGCCGAGCAGCCAGAGACGCTGCCCCGTCCCCTGGAAGACACGGGCGCGCATCAGCAGTGCGAGCGAGAGCGTGACCAACGTCGCGGGGGCGGTCCATCCGCTCGCGGTGAGCAGGGCGGGCAGCGTGCCCAGTGCCACCAGGGCGACGCCCGCGGTGAGGCCGGTCGCGAACCGTTCGGCCTCCGTCGCGCGGCGCCGGATGTCCGCGCCGTCGATGTCCTCGGTGTCGGCGCGCAACTCCTCGGCGTTGGCGGGCAGCGCGGGCAGCGGGAGCCGCGCCAGCCGGAAGGACGTCGTCGGGATGAGCGGTGCGCAGGCGAGGGTCACCGCGGCGGCCACCGCGGCCACACCGGCGGCGGGCGCCCCGGTGAACATGACGACCGCCGAACAGATCGTCCCGATGACCGCGGCCAGCCCGACGCCGAAGAAGTTGGGCAGGCCCTCGGCGACGACCCAGCCGGTCACGGTAGCGACCAGCGCGGTCACCGCGAACCCGGCGAGCAGGTTGGGCGCTCCGAAGGCGGCGGAGCCGGCGGGGGGAGCGGGTGCGCAGGCCCCGGCGAGGAAGGCGTGGGGCAGCGCGGTGTAGCCGATGATCGCGCCGGCACGTCCGTCGCCCAAGGCTCTGGAGAGCGCGGCGCCCGCCACGACGGCGAGGATCGCGCACGCTCCGGCGAAGGCGACGACCGGGCTCCAGGGAGGCCCGCTCACCGCGAGCACCGCGGCCGCGGCGACCATCGACAGCGCCGCGGTGCCCAGCCCCACGCCCCTGGTGTGCGCGGGCCGCCAGCGCCCGGTCCTTTCCTTGACGCCGGTCGCCACGGTGTCGGCGACGTCGTCGAAGACCGCCTCGGGCAGCTGGGACGAGCGGGGCAGCAGGTAGAGGACCTCGCCGTCCCTGATGCCCAGCTCGTTCAGGCCCGCGCCGGGGGGCATGGGTGCCGCGCCGATCCGCTGGAGTCCCCATCCTCCGACCGGCGCGACCTCCTCGGCGCTCTCGCCGGTGGCGGCGAGCAGGTCGGGCAGCAGATGGGAGAGGGGGAGGTCCGAGGGCACCGCCAGGTCGACCCGGCGGCGCGGGGTGACGACGGTGATGCGGCACAGGGAGATTGCGGTCACCTGGTTCACAGGGCGCATGGTAGCCACCTCCGCGATCATCCGGCACCCGTCGGGGGGCGAACCGCACGGTGTTCAGCCCGCGACCACCCGGTCCGCGGGCAGTGGAGTCATCCTGATCATCCGGTCACGGGCGGTGGAGTCACCTCCGCGATCATCCGGTCCGCGGTTGGTGGAGTCATCCTGATCATCCGGTCACGGGCGGTGGAGTCACACCCCAGCGATCATCCGGTATCGGTCCCGGGACGTTCTCGAAGACCCCGTCGAACATCGAGGGCGGTTTCGCTACGGTGATCCGGACTGCACGATATTTGCTTAACTCACATCGGGGGCGAAGTGGGCATAGTGGTCGTTCGGCGTCCTGAGCGGCGCCCACCTCCGGCACCACCGCGCGGCGAGATCCTCCTGGAGTCGCCGCCGGAGATCCCGGAGACCACCTCGGCGGGGTTCACGCAGGTGCTCATGTACCTGCCGATGGTGGCGGGCGGCGCCGCGATGGGGCTGATGTTCGCCGGGGGCGGCGGCGGAAACCCGATCATGTACGTGGCGAGCGGCATGTTCGCGCTCTCCATGGTCGGTATGACCGTCGGCCAGATGGGCAGGGCGGGCGGGGAGCGCAAGCTACGGATCAACGGCCAGCGCCGCGACTACTTCCGCTACCTGTCCCAGACCCGCGCCAAGGTGAGGCGCGCGGCCGCCAGGCAGCGTGAGGCGCTCGACTGGAACGGCCCCGCCCCCGACGCCCTCTGGGCGATCGCGCTGAGCGCCCGCCTGTGGGAGCGGCGCCCCTCGGACGCCGACTTCGGCGCCGTCAGGGTGGGCACCGGCTCCCAGCGTCTCGCGATCCAGCTCATACCGCCGGAGTCCAAGCCGGTCGAGGACCTGGACGCCATGTCCGCCGGGGCGCTGCGCCGCTTCGTCCGCGCCCACTCGACGGTGGCCGACCTGCCCATCGCCATCTCCCTGCACTCCTTCGCCAGGGTGAGGCTCACCGGCCCCGAGGCGGCCGTCCGCGACATGGTCAGGGCGCTCGTCGGCCAGCTCGCCGTCTTCCACTCGCCGGACGAGCTCAGGATCGCGGTGTGCGCGTCCAGGGAGTGGATGGCCCACTGGGAGTGGGTCAAGTGGCTCCCGCACGCCCTCCACCCGCACGAGACCGACGCGGCGGGGCCCGTCCGCCTCATGACCGAGGACCTGGGCGAGCTCGACCGGCTGCTGGGCGCCGACTTCAAGAACCGGGCACGGTTCAAGCCGGGGATCTCCCCCGACGCGCTCCCGTACCACATCGTGATCATCGACGGCGGGCACGTCCCGCAGGACTCCCCGCTGGGCGCGGACGCGATCGAGGGGGTCACCCTCATCGACCTCGACGGCACCACCACGCCGGCGGGCGAGAAGACGATGCTCAGGCTGCGCGTCACCGAGGACCTGTTCAGCCGGGTCACCACCGACCAGGCGGGCAAGGAGGTCGTCACCCCGCTCGGCAGGCCCGACCGGTTCTCGTACCTGCAGGCGGACGGGCTCGCCAGGCGGCTCGCCCCGTTGCGTGGCTCACCGGCCGGAGCCGGGGGCGGCGACGCGCTCGCCGCCGACACCACGCTGGCCGAGCTGCTGGGGCTCGGCGACCCCGCGGGGCTGGACCCGGCGCTGCTCTGGCGTCCCAGGGCACCGCGCAACCGGCTGCGGGTGCCGATCGGCGTCGGTACCGACGGGCGCCCGGTGGAGCTGGACATCAAGGAGTCCGCGCAGGGCGGCATGGGCCCGCACGGACTCGTCATCGGCGCCACCGGCTCGGGAAAGAGCGAGCTGCTGCGCACGCTGGTGCTCGGGCTGGCCGTCGCGCACTCGTCGGAGGTCCTGAACTTCGTGCTCGTCGACTTCAAGGGCGGCGCGACCTTCCTGGGCATGGACTCTTTGCCGCACGTCTCGGCCGTCATCACCAACCTCGCCGACGAGCTGCCGCTCGTCGACCGCATGCACGCCGCTTTGCACGGCGAGATGGTACGGCGCCAGGAACTGCTCCGCGCCGCGGGGAACTACGCCTCGTTGCGCGACTACGAGCAGGCCAGGGAGCAGGGGGCCGACCTGCGCCCAATGCCCACGCTCTTCGTGGTGCTGGACGAGTTCAGCGAGCTTCTGTCGGCCAAGCCCGAGTTCATCGAGCTCTTCGTGATGATCGGCCGCCTCGGCAGGTCCCTGGGGGTTCACCTGCTGCTGGCCTCGCAGCGGCTGGAGGAGGGCAGGCTGCGCGGCCTGGACACCCATCTGTCGTACCGGATCGGCCTGCGGACCTTCTCGGCGATGGAGAGCAGGGTGGTTCTCGGCGTGACCGACGCCTACGAACTGCCCTCGGCGCCGGGCAACGCCTTCCTGAAGTTCGACACCACGGGGATGGTCCGTTTCAAGGCCGCGTACGTCTCAGGCCCCTACACTCCCGAGCGGCGGGTCGTGCGGCGCGAGCGCGCCGAGGGGCGGCAGATCGTCCCCTACGGTCCCGCCTACATCGCGCCTCCCCGCCAGGCCGAGCCGGAGGAGGAGCCCGAGAGCGTCGTCGCGGGGCGCGACACGCTGCTCGACGTCGTGGTCCGCAGGCTGCGCGGGCAGGGTCCGCCCGCGCACCGGATCTGGCTGCCGCCGCTGGCCGAGCCGCCCTCGCTCGACCAGCTCCTGCCGCCTTTGTCCGTCACCCCGCAGCACGGGCTGACGACCGCGCACTGGCAGGGGCGCGGGGGGCTGCACGCGCTGCTCGGCGTCGTCGACCGCCCCTTCGAGCAGCGGCGCGACCCGTACTGGCTCGACCTGTCGGGCGCCGCCGGGCATCTGGCCGTGGCCGGGGGGCCGCAGAGCGGCAAGAGCACCGTGCTTCGTACGCTGATCGCCGGTCTCGCCCTCACCCACACCCCCGCCGAGGTGCAGTTCTACTGCCTGGACTTCGGCGGCGGCGCGCTCGCCTCGCTGGAGGGCCTGCCGCACGTCGGCGGGGTGGCCAACCGGATGGACAGCGACCGGGTCCGCCGTACCGTCGCCGAGGTCACCGCGCTGCTCGCGCGGCGAGAGCGGGAGTTCGCCGAGCTGGGCGTCGACTCGATCGCCGCCTACCGGCGCCAGATCGCCGCCGGGGCCGTGGATCCCGGCGGTTTCGGGGACGTGTTCCTCCTGGTCGACGGCTGGCTCACGGTCCGCCAGGAGTTCGAGTCGCTGGAGCCCACGATCACCGAGCTGGCCGCCCGCGGTCTCGGCTACGGCATCCACGTGGTCGCCGCGACCAACAAGTGGTCGGAGTTCCGGCCCTCCATCCGCGACCTGTTCGGTTCCCGGGTGGAGCTGAGGCTGGGTGACGCCTACGAGTCGGAGGTGAACCGCAGGACCGCGATGGCCGTTCCCGAGGGCGTGCCGGGGCGCGGCCTCACCCGCGAGGGCCTGCACTTCCTGAGCGCGCTGCCCCGCGTCGACGGCGGCGACCGGAGCGACGACCTGCCCGCCGCCACCCGGGCGATGGTCGAGTCCGTCGCCGCCGCCTGGCACGGCCCGTCCGCTCCCAGGGTGCGGCTGCTGCCCGCCGTCCTGGCGCCCGAGAGCCTGCCGGGCCCCGAGGAGACCGGTGCGCGCATCCCGCTGGGCATCGACGAGAGCACCCTCTCGCCGGTGCTCGCCGACTTCGACGCCGATCCGCACCTGGTCGTGATCGGCGACAACGAGAGCGGCAAGTCCAACCTGCTGCGCCTGGTGGCCGAGGGGGTCGTGGCCCGCCACGAGCCCTCGAAGGCGCGCCTCGTCGTGATCGACTACCGCCGCTCGCTGCTGGACGCCGCCTACACCGAGCACCGCATCGGGTACGCGGCCTCCTCGACGGCCGCCACCGAGTTCATCGGCGAGCTCAGGGATTCGCTGATCAAGCGGCTCCCCCCGGCGAACCTCTCGCCGGAGGAACTGCGCTCGCGCGGCTGGTGGAAGGGGGCGGACATCTACATCGTGGTCGACGACTACGACGTGGTGGCCTCGGGCGCGAACCCGCTCGGCGGGCTGCTCGACCTGCTGCCCCAGGCCCGCGACATCGGCCTGCACCTGGTGCTGGCCCGCGCGATGGGCGGCGCGGGACGCGCCATGTTCGACCCGGTGCTCCAACGGCTCAAGGACATGGCGACCCCGGCCGTGATGATGTCGGGCCACAAGGACGAGGGTGTGCTGTTCGGGGTGCGGCCCCACGCGCTGCCGCCGGGACGCGCCTATCTGTCCGACCGGAGGAACGGCGTGCGCCTCATCCAGACCGCGTTCGTCTCCCAGCCCGATACGGACAAGTGAACGGGAAGAAACAAAGGAGAACGTTACCCGTAACATCTCGCGTAACAATTGATGAATAGTTTCACCCGGAAAACGTGCGTAACGTTCAGGGGGCTCTCTTGTCATTTCCTTCGGAGCCGACGGATATCAGTCCGGCCGATCTGAAAAGACGTAAGGAAGACTTTCACGCCGAGAGCGACGAGCTCGCCACGGCCTTCGCCAAGGCGATGGCCGACCTCGACGCCCTGGGCGCCTTCTGGGGCAACGACGAGGTCGGCCGGAAGTTCGCGGGCGCCGCGGGGGGCACCGGCTACCTCGCCGCCCGCGACGAGGCGAAGAGCCATGTCGAGGGCATCGGGAACGGCTACCGCAAGATCGGCGACAACCTGGGCCTGGTCGGTGAGAACGTCACCGGGGCGAACTGGGCGACGGTCGGGGAGATGGTCAAAGCGGTCGTCGGCCCCGAGATCGGTGCTCCGGGCAGCAAGGCCGAGCTCGAATGAGTGGCCTGGGCCTGCCCACGGGTCCCCTGGGGGCGGTGGGGGCGTTCGCCAAGGCCAACCCGGTCAAGACCGCGATGGGGGCGGGTTCCCTCGGGGCCGCCGCGTTCGTCACGTCCATGCTCGGCGTGGGCTGGCCGGAAGGCGATCCCGACAAGCTGCGCACGGCAGCGGATATCTGGGACAACCTGGCCAACACCATCGAAGGCTCCGGCACCGACGCGAACGGTGTCGCCGAGCAGGTCTGGAAGAACAACGGCGGCGCGGCCGTCCGGGAGTTCAACACGCTGTGGACGGGCACCTTCCGGCCCTATCCCGGTGAGGTCGCCACGTTCTGCCGGGCGATCGCGAAGGCCTGCCGCGACTACGCGCAGGCCGTGGAGATCACCCGGTACGTGCTGATCGTGCTCGCCGTCCAGGCGTGGATGAACATGGTCTACACGGTGGCCTGGGGCTGGGCCACGGCGGGCATCGGGGCGGCCGTGCAGAAGCAGATCATGGACAGGTTCTTCAAGGGCCGCGCGATCCTGCAGATGAAGATCTTCAAGATCAGCGTCGAGAAGATCATCTACAACTCGTTCTACTACCTGGGTGACAGCGTGGGCTACGCGGGCGGCCAGCAGGTGCTGCAGTGGAGCATCTTCGATCTCGCCGGGGTGAAGAAGGACCTCACCGGCAACGACGTCACCGGGGAGGGGGAGAACACCAAGCAGTTCGGCCGGGGCTTCGTCAGCAACATGGCCTTCAACGCGGCCTTCGACCTGACCAAGATCGGCCCATGGGGCAGGGCGTTCCCCAACGACGCGGCGGGCAACCTGATGTCCCGGCTGGTGGGCTCGGGCACGTACACCGTGGCGGACAACACGGTCCAGGGGGACCCCGCCCTCCCCACCTGGGAGCAGTGGGTCTCCAAGGTGATCGTGCACGGCTCCCGCGCGGCCAAGCCACCGGTCTGAGCGGGGCCCTGCCCTCGTCGGCCCTCGTCGGCCCTCGTCGGCCCTCGCCGTGCTCCCGTCGTGGATCCGGCCCCGGGCGAAAGCCCGGGGCCGGATCCACGACCAGGGTGAACCGGGGCCGACCGGTCACCTGGTCAGAGGGGTTGGTTCCCGAAGGGGTCCTCCAGGAGGGAGTTCAGCAGCGCGCCGCTCTGTTCGGCCGCGTCCCTGACGGCCTCGCCCGAGGCCTCCAGGATCGCCTCCGCGAGGGCCTCGGAGCCCAGGCGGAGAGCACGCGGGTCGATGCGGAGGGCGGCCAGCGCGCCGCTGGCCAGCACCTCCACCGACACGTGGCCGTCGGCCGCCCGGCCGTGGCCCCTGGCCTCGGCCAGGTTCCGGCCGACCTCCTCCATCCGGGTCGTCTGCTCCCCGATCACCGTGAGGAGCCGGTCCGCCTCCGGGTCCCCGGTCGGTGAGTACGATTTGCCGGACATGCCCGGCATGCTCTCCCGCTGGCCGCGCATTACCGGCAGTTCCCCCAGTCGACGGAGGCGGAGCCGGCGGATCCACCGCCGCTGAAGCGCACGCACTTGCCCTGGGCGGAGACGATGATCGGTCCCAGGTAGTACTCGTGGCTGCCTCGTTCGGTCTTGGCCCGGCTGCCCTGCACCTCAAGGGTGGCCCAGAGCGGGGACGCGACCCCCACGTTCTCGTTCTTCAGGGTGGCCACGCAGGTGTTCTTCGTGGCGGCGTTGAAGAGCTGGTAGACAGTCCCGCCCGTGAACGGGGACTGCCGCTGCACGACGAAGCCCGGCCCGCAGACCTTCTCCGGCGTGTAGGGGTTGGCGCGCCGCGCCGGCGCGGACGACGAAGGACTCGGGGGCGAGAACGTCCACGAGGGCCTGGCCGTCTGCGAGGGCCTGAACGTCCATGAGGGCCGTGCGGTGTGCGAGGGCTTCCAGGACGGTGGGGCAGGGGACGACGTCGGTCTCGCGGCCGGACGGGTCGGCGCGATGGTGGGGGTCGGCGTCGGGGTTCCCCTGGGCGCGGTCGGCGTCGGTTCGGGGGTGCCGGGCGGGGCCGGGGTGGGGGTGGGACTCGGCTCGGGGGTCGGCGTTCCGGTCGGGGGCCCCTCCGGCTCGACGGTCAACGACGGTGTCGGTGTCGGCGTCGGCTGGGCCGCGGGGGCGGACGTCTCCGCCGCCGAGGGCACCCCGGCCGTGGGGCTCGGCACCCCGGGCACGTTCGGAGCCTCGGTGAGCGGTGCCGTCGGCACGGGCGGAGGGTTGGTGTACATGCCGATGTCCGGGACCTGAGGCAGCTCGGTGGGTGCGTCGCTCGGCAGTTGCAGCGGCCCCACCTCGGCGACCTCGGGGTCGGGCGTCGTACCCCAGGGCACGGTCACCTTGCCCGAGGGGTTCTCCCCGGTGTTCTGCACGGGGTCCTGCCCCTGCGGCTCGTTCCGTGACCGGTCCACCAGCCCGAGCGAGACCTCGGGGAGCGCGCCGTCGGCGGAGGCCCGCTGCTCGCTCAGGGCGGTGTATCGTCCGGCGGCCCAGATCCCGAGCCCGGAGAGCAGGACGATCACACCGACGCAGGCGGCGAGCGCCATCGAGAAGTTGCCCGTCCTCGGACGGTCCTTGACCGCCTTCGCGGGTGCCGGGTCCGGGGCTCCGGGAGCGGCCGACGCGACCTGGGGAAGCTGCGGAGCTCCCCAGACCGACGTCGCGGGCTCCGCCTGTCGCGGTGCGGCGGCACCGGGAACCTGCTCGCCTCGTGATGAGTCGTCTTCCCCCGTGATCCCCGTGATCCCCGTGCCCGGCCGCGCCCCCGCGCCGGTGTCCGGTGCCCCGATCTCCGTTCCGGCATCCGAGACGGTGCCGGGGACGCCCGGGAGCCCCAGGACGCCGGAGACAGGGCCGGGAGGAGAGGGGATCGCGGGACCGGTGGCGATGCCGGGGAGAGGAGCCGGTGCGTCCGTGACCTCCGGCTCGCCCAGCAGGCGCAGCATGGCGGCCTTGGCGTCCGGGCGCTCCCGGGCTCGCGCGTCCAGGCAGGAGGCGAGGAGTGGCCTCAGCTCCGCGGGCAGGCCGGTCAGGTCCGCGTGGCCTTCCCGGACCTTCTCGGCAAGTCCGCCGAAGGGCGGCCGTCCGGTCGCGGCGTAGACGACCGTGGCCGCCCAGGCGAAGAGGTCGGCGGGCTTGCTCGCCTCCGGCGCGGAGGTGGCCTCCTCGCGAATGTGCTCGGGGGCCCGGTAGTCCGGCTCCCGCTCGCCCGTGACGGGTTCGAGCCCGATGTCGAAGACGCGGGGACCGTCCGGGCCGAGGAGCACGGTGTCGGGGGTGAGGGACCCGTGGGCGAGGCCGGACAGGTGGAGGGCGGTCAGCGCGGTGAGCGTGCCGGTGGCGAACCGCTCCAGCGCGTCCCCGGTGAGCGGCCCGCCCTCGGCCACCGCCTGCCGCAGCGTGGGTCCCTCGATGTGCTCGCGGACCACGTACGGGCGGTCGTCGAACCAGCCGACCTCCAGCAGTCTCGCGGCGTGGGCTCCGGACGCGCGCTTGGCGGCGTGCAGTTCGTTGGTGATCCGCTCCCGTGTCCTGGGGTCGGGAGCCCCGGGTTCGGCGGGGAGGAGGCGGATGACGCGGATGATGTCGTCGTCGGGAAGATGTCCCAGGTAGGCGGCGTGTCCTGGATCCTGGTCGAGCCGGCCGACCAGGATGTACACACCGATGCGCTTGGGATCTTCGGGTAGTAATGGGTGTAAATACCCCATTGCATTCCTTCCAGCACAGCTGTCAATAAAGCCGCTTTAAACTAATCGGGCACCATCCAACCAAATTTGCCGCACCAGATCGTATTTTTAGTCCTGTTCGTTACGTTTGGCGGTCAATGGTGCCCGGTCGCCAACCCCTGCGGCGTCCCATCGGTATCGCGATGCCCGCCACGGTCACCAGAACGCCCACGACGAGCGCTCCCAGCGCGACCCAGATCGAGATCGAGACGGCCCGGGAATCCTCGGGAGGTGCGGGCCGCACCACGTTTCCCGGCAGCGGGGCGGCGAGGCGCGGCGCGAGCGCCACCTGCTCGGACGGCAGGATCGCCGAGACCGCCAGCAGCGGGTTGACCATCCCCGCGCCGGTACCCGCCCCCGCGCCGCCGTCGGCGGTCAACTCGACGCGCCGCCGTACCCGCACGTTGTCCAGCCCGGGATGGCGGGCCCGGACCAGCGCGACCACACCGGCCACGTACGGGGCGGCGAAGCTGGTTCCCTCCAGGTCCTCGCGGTAGGTCCGCCCGGCCCAGGTGCTCGTCACGTTCCGGCCCGGAGCCAGGACGGAGACGGGGGTGACGGCGTTGGAGGAGTCGGCCCTCGCGCCGTCGGGACCGGCGGCCCCGACCGAGAGGACCCCCTCGTAGGCGGCCGGGTAGGCGGGCGCGGGGGTGCCGTCCTCCTTCTGCACGTTGCCGGCCGCGGCCACCACGACCGCGTCCATGGCGAGGGCGTAGGCGACCGCGTCGCGCAGGTCGGCCTGGTCGCCCGCCTGGACCGACACGTTGATCACGTCGGCGCCCAGCTCGGCGGCCCGCACGATGGCCGCGGCCAGCCGGCCCACGTCGCCGGTACCGTCCGAGGTCTGCTTGATGGAGATCAGCTTCGCCTGCGGCGCGACCCCGGTGAAGGGCACCCCCTTGATCTCGGCCGCCGCGATGATGCCCGCCACCGCGGTGCCGTGGCCGAGACAGTCGCGGGCACCGGTCGCGGTCAGGTCGATCGACCGGGTCCTCCTCAGCTGGGGATGCCTGGTGTCCACCCCGCTGTCGACGACCGCGACGGTCACCCCGGCCCCCTTGGTCAGCTCCCACACCTCGGGGAGGCTGAGCCGGCGCTGGGCCCAGGACTCCCCGATGCTGGTCGTGCCGCGCCGGGGGTTGCATTTGGCGGGCGCGGACGTTCCCGGGGTTCCCGCCCCGCCCCTCGCCGTCGAAGCGCCCACGGTCGCCGTACCCGCGCTGCCCACCCCGCCCTTCGCCGTCGAAACGCCCCCCGCGGTCGCCGTACCCGCGCTGCCCGCCGAGGCCGTCCCCGCCGTCGCGGCGGCCCGTGCCGCGGTCTCCGCCTCCGTACCCTTCGCCTCTGTACTCTTCGCCACGGCCGGTGGCGCGGCGACCGCCGCCAGCACCAGCATCGTGACGAGCATCCGACCGATCACGAAACGCCCCCAGAACGAACCAGCACGAACGGTCCCCCGAGCGAAACGGCCCCGCACCGAGACGCTTCCGGAGCGATAAGGCCCCAGAAAAGGGTGAATACCGGGCAGCACCCTACTCAGCTTGATCGCACGCCGTCACGGTGCGGCGGGATCGCCACGGCCGGAGACGCGATCCGGCGGCCATAGGCTGGCCTGGGCGGGGGAGCCGAGCAGGCGCCGGCGGGTTCCCGCCCACGTCCCCACGCGAAACCAGGAGCAGTTTTGAGCCAGTACCCATGGGGCGAGGCCACCGCGACCGGCATCGGGTCGCATCCGGGTGAGGATCACGCCGAGGCGGTCAGGGTCGCCTTCGGGGAGTCACCCGCGCTGCCGTACCTGCCGGAACTACCGGCCCGCGGTGTCGGCGCCGACATGATCGGGCGCACCGCGTCACTCCTGCTGGACCTGCCCGTCGAGGTGCAGCCGTCCGGCTGGCGCTTCGCCGACCGGCCGGGACGCGACTTCAAGCGCGCCCGCGACCATCTCGTACGCGACCTCGACGGCCTGGAGGAGGTGGCCCAGGGATACGAGGGGCCCTTCAAGATCCAGGTGTGCGGGCCGTGGACGCTGGCAGGGGCGATCGAGCTCAGGCACGGCGACAAGACGCTCGCCGACCCGGGAGCGGTGCGCGACCTGGTGGAATCCCTGGCGGAAGGGCTCACCGCGCACGTCGCCGACGTGCGCCGCAGGGTTCCCGGCGCCTCGCGGATCGTGGTGCAGATCGACGAGCCGGGGCTGCCCGGCGTCCTGCGGGGTACGGTGCCGACGGCCTCGGGCTTCGGGCGGCTCGCCGCCGTCGACCGTCAGATCGTCGCCGACCGGCTCGGCGCGGTGTTCCCCGCGGAGACGTTCACGGTCGTGCACTGCTGCGCCCCCGGCGTGCCCTTCGGGGTCCTGCGCACGGCGGGTGTGGGAGGCGTCTCGCTGGACGCCCACCTGATGAGGAGACGCGACGAGGACGCGATCGGCGAGACCGTCGAGGCCGGGACCGCCCTGTTCCTCGGCGTCGTACCGGGCGTGGACTCCGCGATCCCGGACGTCGGCGCGGTCGCCGAACCCGCCGTCGGGCTCTGGCGCCGCCTCGGCTTCCCCTCCTCGACCCTCGCCTCGCAGGTCGTGCTCACCCCCGCCTGCGGGCTGGCCGGGGCCTCGCCCGCCTACGCCAGGGCTGCCCTGGCCGCCTGCCGCAAGGCCGCCGCCGTGCTGCGGGACGACCCCGGCGAGTGATCTCGCGCGGGCGCCCGGACGGGGGTGGCTCGGGCTTGTCCAACTCGGGGCAATGACGGGGTCGCGTTGTCGGTGCCCGAAGATACGTTTGTCATGGGCCACGACTGTCTCGGGTCACGACGAGGGGAGAAGCGGGCGATGGGCGCTGAGGTCGAGGGTGTGCCGGTGTCGGCGCTGGAGCGGCACGCGGAGCTGACGGAGCTGGTCGAGGAGGCCAACTGGCGTTACCACGTGCTCGACTCGCCGACCGTGAGCGACGCGCAGTATGACGGGTGGATGCGTGAGCTGCGCGAGCTGGAGGAGCGGAGCCCGAGCCTGCGCACGCCCGACTCGCCCACCCAGAAGATCGGCGCGCCGATCTCCAGCGACTTCACCCCGGTCAGTCACCTGCAGCGCATGGAGAGCCTCGACAACGCCTTCAACGCCGACGACCTCGCCTCCTGGCGGGCGAGGGCCGAGCGGCTGGCCGAGCGCGACCCCGCGCCCTACCTGTGCGAGCTGAAGATCGACGGCCTGGCGATCGCGCTGCTCTACGAGAAGGGGCGCCTCACCAGGGGTGCGACCAGGGGCGACGGCCGCGTCGGCGACGACGTGACGGCCAACGTCCGCACGATCGCCAACATCCCCCACCGCCTGACCGGCGACGACGTGCCCGACGTGGTGGAGGTGAGGGGCGAGGTCTACATCCCCGTCGAGGAGTTCGAGAAGCTCAACGAGCAGCTGGTCGAGGCGGGCAAGGCGCCGTTCGCCAACCCGCGTAACTCCGCGGCGGGCTCCCTGCGGCAGAAGGACCCACGCATCACCGCCCAGCGGCCGCTCTACATGATCGTTCACGGGATCGGCAAGTGGGAGGGTGCCGCCGCGCCCCGCACCCAGTCGGAGATCTACGAACGGCTCGGCGGGTTCGGCCTGCCGGTCAGCGACCTCTACCGGGTCGTCGACGATCTCGACGGCATCAACGGCTTCATCGAGTTCTACCGCGAGCACCGCCACGACCCGGCCTACGAGATCGACGGCGTCGTGGTCAAGGTCAACCGCATCGAGCTGCAGCACAACCTGGGCTCGACCAGCAGGGCCCCGCGCTGGGCGATCGCCTACAAATACCCGCCGGAGGAGGTCAACACGAAGCTCCTCGACATCCAGGTCGCGGTGGGCCGCACCGGCAGGGTCACCCCGTACGGCGTCATGGAGCCGATCGTCGTGGCGGGTTCCACGGTCGAGCGGGCCACGCTGCACAACGCCTCCGAGGTGGCGCGCAAGGGCGTGCTGATCGGTGACACCGTGGTGCTGCGCAAGGCGGGCGACGTCATTCCCGAGATCGTCGGCCCGGTCGTCGACCTGCGTGACGGCACCGAGCGTGAGTTCGTGATGCCGGAGCACTGCCCGGAGTGCGGCACCCTGCTGGCGTACGAGAAGGAGGGCGACGCCGACCTGCGCTGCCCCAACACCAGGGCGTGCCCCGCCCAGCTCCGCGAGCGCATCTTCTTCGCGGCCGGACGCAGGGCGTTCGACGTCGAAGGGCTCGGCTACGTGGCGGCCACCGCGCTGACCCAGCCGCTGCCGCCGCAGGAGCCGCCGGTCCGCACCGAGGCCGACCTGTTCGACCTGACGATGGATCGGCTGCTGCCGATCAGGTCGGTGGTCCGCGACCCCGACACCGGCCTGCCCAAAACCGATCCGGAGAGCGGCGAGCCGAAGGTCGTCACCTTCTTCGCCAACCAGAGCGGCGAGCCGAGCAAGAACGCGGAGAAGATGCTGGAGCAGCTGGAGAAGGCGAAGACCCAGCCGGTCTGGCGGGTGCTCGTCGCGCTCTCCATCCGGCATGTCGGTCCTCCGACGGCCCAGGCGATCGCCGACGAGTTCCGCTCGATCCCCGCGATCGCGGAGGCGTCGGAGGAGGAGCTCGCCGCCGTCGAGGGCGTCGGCCCGCGCGTGGCCGCGGCGATCCACGACTGGTTCACGGTCGACTGGCACCGGGAGATCGTCGACAGGTGGGCCGCGGCCGGAGTCCGGATGGTCGACGACCCTCCGGCCGAGCAGCTCCCGCAGACCCTGGCCGGTCTCACCTTCGTGGTGACCGGCACGCTCGCCGACTTCACCCGTGACGAGGCGGGCGAGGCCCTGGCCGCCCGCGGCGGCAAGGTCTCGGCGTCGGTGTCGAAGAAGACCTCCTTCGTGGTGGTGGGGGAGAACGCCGGTTCCAAGTTCGACAAGGCGGTCAAGCTCGGCGTGCCGATCCTCGACGAGGCGGGCCTGCGGGTTCTGCTGAGCGAGGGGCCCGAGGCGGCGTCGGAGGTCACGGTGAAGCCTGAGGAGTAGGGGTCACCCCAGACTTGTGTCTCAAAAACGTGCGAATTGATAGTGACAGAACGTGCGCAATCGGTTCCGCGAAGTGGCCCGTAGGCCGTACTCTCCCATAGTGAACTAATGGGGGTTTTGTTACTCATGGCCGACCCAACCGACACTCGCGACACCGGACCGCGACCGGGGACGCCCCTGTGGGCCTATCTCGCCGTCGTCATCACGATCGGGTTCACCGCGCTCGCCGTATCCCTGCTGAGCATGAACGTGGCCGAGGCCGCGGAGCTCGTCCGCAGCCCGCTGTTCTGGATGCTCGCGGCCCTCATCGTGCTGGGCGAGTTGCGGCCGGTGGTCCTGTCGTCGTCGATGACGGTGGGGGGCACCTACCCGTCGACCATGTTCACCTTCGCCGCGCTGCTCCACTACGGCCTGCCGGTCGCCGTGCTGCTGCAGGCGGTCGCCATGATCGTCAACGGGGCCGTCACCCGCAAGGCGATCCATCGGATCATGTTCAACATCGCGCAGGTGACGATGGCCTGCGGTGCGGCCGGGCTGGTGCTCGGGCTGTTCGGCGACCGGCCTGTCACGGCGACCGCCTGGGTGCCGACGGGCTCCGACCTACTCGCGATCGGGCTGGCCGGGCTCGCCTACTTCGTCATCCGGGCCCTGCTGGTCTCCGGCGCGGTGGCGCTGCACGAGCGCAGGTCGATCTACCGGGTGATCAGGACCACCGTCGGCCACCAGAGCCTCGTCTACACGGGGCTGCTCGGCCTCGCCCCGCTCGTCGTGGTGGTGATGAACCACTCACCGGCCCTGGTGCCGCTCTTCCTGGCGCCGATGGTGGCGGTCTACTTCACCGCCACCATGTCGGTCCGCCGCGACCACCAGGCGACGCACGACGTGCTGACCGGGCTGCCCAACCGCAAGATGCTCGTGCTCAGCACGGAGGAGGCGCTCGCCGAGGCGCGCGACGGCGAGCGGGTCGGCCTGTTCCTGCTCGACCTCGACAGGTTCAAGGAGATCAACGACACCCTCGGGCACCCGGTCGGCGACCGGCTCCTGCAACTGGTCGCGCACCGCCTCACCCACAGCGTCCGGCCCGGCGACGTGGTCGCCAGGCTCGGCGGCGACGAGTTCGCCGTCCTGCTGCCCTCGGTGCGGGACGCCACGGCGGCCAGGGAGGTGGCGGCCCGCCTGCGGGTGGCGATCACCGAGCCGGTCCGGCTGGAGGGCATGAGCTTCGACCTGGACGCCTCGTTCGGCATCGCCATCTACCCCGACCACGCCCCCGACTTCGAGATGCTCCTGCAACGCTCCGACGTGGCGATGTATCTCGCGAAGGAGAGCAGGAGCGGGGTCGAGATCTACGCCGCCGACAAGGACCGCAACAGTCCGGAACGCCTCAATCTTCTCGGCGACCTGCGCAGGGCGATCGACCGCTCCGAGCTCCGGCTGCACTACCAGCCCAAGCTCGACCTGGAGGGAGGGCAGGTCAGGGGCGTGGAGGCACTGCTGCGGTGGCGCCACCCCGAGCGGGGGATGATCCCTCCGGGGGAGTTCGTGCCGATGGCCGAGCAGTCCTATCTGATGCGCCACCTCACCGGATACGTCATCGACGCCGCGCTGGAGCAGGCCGCCCACTGGTGGCACACCGGCCTGCACGAGCAGATCTCCGTCAACGTCTCGGCCCGCGACCTGCTCGACTGCGCTCTCTCCGACCAGCTGGGGGAGGGGCTGGCGCGCTACCGGCTGCCGCCCAAGGCGATCCAGCTGGAGGTCACCGAACGCATCCTGATGACCGACCAGGCGTACACCGACGGGGCCGTCCGAGCCCTCACCGCGCTGGGGGTGCCGCTCGCGCTGGACGACTTCGGCACCGGCTACTCCTCGCTGGTGCGCCTGCAGCGCCTTCCCGTCTCCGAGGTCAAGATCGACTCCTCGTTCGTCCGCCGCATCGGCGAGTCCAAGGACGACGAGCGGATCGTCCGCTCCATCATCGACCTGGTCCGCTCCCTCGGGTTGCGCTCGGTCGCCGAGGGTGTCGAGTCGGAGGAGGTGGCCAAGCGTCTGGCCGACATGGGCTGCGACCTCGGCCAGGGCTGGTTGTTCGCCGAACCCATGTCCGCTGCCGACGCGACCGTATGGTTGCGCGAACATCGAGCCATCGCCACCCATGACCTGGGCTTCCTGCGCCGCACCGAGATCCTCGATCCCCAGAGGGCCTAGGTCGTCCTTGGGGCGGGCCGCCATGCAGTCGGGGGACGTCCACGCACCCTGATGTCCCGGCCGCACCGCCCCGCGTGCCCCCCGATCGGCCCGGGGGTGATCACCCGCCGCGCCGGAGCGAACACGGCCGCCGACTCGCGACGATGAGGTACCTGCCGGCAACGGGGTCAGCTCCACGCCCGGATGAGATCATCGGGGCCGTACGCGGCGGTGAGGCCGGCGCAGGAGACTCCGCCGCGCGAGACCGCGACGAGCGGGACGGGCTCGTCCGTCAAGGCCGCTCGGTGTCCGGCCAGGGCGGCGAGGTCGTGGTCGTCGAACGAGGCGTTCTCCAGCCACTTGATCGACCCCAGGAAACACAGCCGCCGGGCGATCGGCCCCCTGTCCGCACCCACGATGTCGATCTCCACGTCGTTGCTCCTGGTCCAGTAGGAGCCGATCGCCGGCGCCTCCGGCAACCGGTCGTCGGGGAGCAGCCGGGCCAGTGACTCGCGGATGAGAGGTTCCACGGCTCGGCCTCGCCAGCTGCTCCACTGCGAGGCGACCCGCCGCATGGTCAGGTCACCCCTGCGACGCTCTATCTCGGGCATGTGCGGCCGGACGAAGTGGAGCCAGAAGCGCAGGTACGGGTCGGTCACGCGGTATCGGCGCTCTTTGGAAGGGCGGGTGGACAGCGGCAGGTCACCGGTGACGATCCCCTTGGAGGTGAGAAGCTCGGCCGCCCTGGAGAGGGTGCTGTGCGAGATCCCGCCCGCGCTTCTGGCGATGTTGGTGAACGTGCGCTCGCCGCTGCCGATGGCCCGGAGCACCTCACTCGCCTGGGCGGCGGAGGGGAACTCGGCCGCGAGGGAGCGCTCGGCGGACACCAGAAGGGCCGAGACCGGGTTTGTCAGGGCGGCGTGCAGATATTCCCAGAGCGACGCCCCACGAGGCCACTCCCCGCAGACGAGCGGGAGACCGCCGGTGACGAGGGCCGCGTCGAACGCGTCGGCGGCCGTGAGGCGGAGCATCTGCTGGATCTCACCGGGGTTGAGCGGCCCGACGATCATCTCGGTGCCACGCTGGTGGAAGGGGCGCTCGTAGCTGTTCAGCGCCTCCATCATGGACAGGTCGGATCCGATGAGGATCAGCAGCACGGGCTTGCGGCTGAGAAACCGGTCCCAGGCGCGCTGGAGCAGTCCCTCGAAGGCGTCGACGCGGTCCATGAGATAGGGGACCTCGTCGATCACGACGATGGACGGGCTGTCGTCGGGAAGCGCGTCCGCCAGCAGCTGCAGTGCTCCGTTCCAGGTGCCGGGTGCCGCCTCCAGGAACGTGTTCCTGCCCGGCAGGTCCGACATCGCGACATCGGCCATGATCTGGTGGAGCTCGCTCTGGGCGTCCGCCCGCGCAGAGGTGTAGAAGAGCGACGGCAGGCCGCTGCGGGCGATGAACTCCTCGGCCAGGGCCGACTTGCCGATCCGCCTGCGTCCCCGGATCAGCACGCACCGCCCGGGACGCCCGGTCGTCGCCTCCGTCCGGACGCGGTCGAGCAGGGAACCGAGAGCCGCCAGCTCGCGCTCCCTGCCGATGAACTCGCCCACGCCTCCCCCAATACTTCCATCGGCGATACTATCGCCGACAATACTATCGCTGGCGATAGTATTGTCGGCGAAGGAAGATGGAAGCGTACTTCTAAGAAGTACGCTTCTACGCGATGAGGAGCGTGCTCCGCGATCTCCTCAGGAAAGGCGCACGGCCGACCGTTCGCACGGGACGAGACGGGCCGCTCCCTCCGGCGCGTAAGGTTCTCGCCGGACGTCGCCCGAGTCCGTGACGGAAGCCGATTCGCGATCGACGGCCCGTCGGGATCGTGGTCGCGACCCCGTCCGGACCCGCACCGGCGGACTTCGGGGGGTTTCCCGCGAGGGGTGACGGCCCGGACGCGGTCTGACCGCCCTGAGTAAGAGATCTTCGCTCGGTTGCGGCCGTGTTAATGAGTCGGGACCCTCAGGTCGCGAGCCATAGGATGACAGTGTCCAATTGCCATTCCACGAAACGGGTTCAACGACTCATGTCCGCCATAACCCGCGACGAGGTCGCTCACCTCGCCCGGCTGTCCCGGCTGGCGCTGGCCGACGAGGAGCTCGACCACTTCGCCGCCCAGCTCGATGTGATCATCGGTGCGGTCGCCCGCGTCGCCGAGGTGGCGGCCGACGACATCCCGCCGTCCTCGCACGCGCTCCCTCTCACCAACGTCTACCGTCCCGACGAGGTGCGACCCAGTCTGACGCCGCAGGAGGCGCTGTCCGGCGCCCCGGCGGTCGAGGACGACCGCTTCCGCGTCCCGCGCATCCTCGGGGAGGAAGCATGAGCCTCATCCGCAAGTCCGCCGCGGACCTCGGCGCGCTGATCGCGAGCGGTGAGGTCTCCGCCGTCGAGGTCGCCCAGGCCCACCTCGACCGGATGGCCGCCGTCGAGCCGAAGGTGAACGCCTTCCTCCACGTCGACGCCGAGACGACCCTGGAACAGGCGCGCGCCGTCGACGCCCGCAGGGCCGCCGGCGAGGAGCTCGGCCCGCTGGCCGGGGTGCCGATCGCGCACAAGGACGTCTTCACCACCAGGGACATGCCGACCACGGCCGGATCGAAGATCCTCCAGGGCTGGAAGCCGCCGTACGACGCGACCGTGACCCGCCGCCTGCGCGAGTCCGGGCTGGTGATCCTCGGCAAGACCAACCTCGACGAGTTCGCGATGGGCTCCTCCACCGAGAACTCGGCGTACGGCGTCACCCACAACCCCTGGGACCTCTCCCGCATCCCCGGCGGCTCCTCGGGCGGCTCCTCCGCCGCGGTCGCCGCGTACGAGGCCCCGCTGTCCACCGGCACCGACACCGGCGGTTCGATCCGCCAGCCCGCCGCGGTCACCGGCATCGTGGGCATGAAGCCCACCTACGGTGGTTCGTCCCGATACGGCCTGATCGCCTTCGCGAGCTCGCTCGACACCCCGGGCCCCTTCGCCCGCAACGTGCTCGACGCGGCGCTGCTGCACGAGGCGTTCTCCGGGCACGACGTCATGGACTCCACCTCCGTCGACGCCCCGGTGCCCTCGGTCGTCGAGGCGGCGCGCAACGGCGACGTGGCCGGGCTGCGCATCGGCGTGGTCAAGGAGTTCGGCGGCGACGGCTACCAGGCGGGCGTGCTCGCGCGCTTCCACGAGACCGTGGAGCTGCTGGAGTCGCTGGGCGCGAAGGTCTTCGAGGTCTCCTGCCCGTCGTTCACCACCGCGCTCCCGGCGTACTACCTCATCGCCCCCTCGGAGTGCTCCTCCAACCTGGCCCGCTTCGACGCGATGCGCTACGGCCTGCGCGTCGGCGACGACGGCACCCGCAGCGCCGAGGAGGTCATGGCCCTGACCCGCGCGCAGGGCTTCGGCCCCGAGGTCAAGCGCCGCATCATCCTGGGCACGTACGCGCTGTCCAGCGGTTACTACGACGCCTACTACGGGCAGGCGCAGAAGGTCCGCACGCTCATCGCGCGCGACTTCGAGGCCGCCTTCCAGCAGGTGGACGTGCTCATCTCGCCGACGACGCCCACCACGGCGTTCCCGATCGGCGAGCGCGCCGACGACCCCATGGCGATGTACCTGGCCGACCTGTGCACCATCCCGACCAACCTGGCGGGCAACGCGGCGATCTCCGTGCCGTGCGGCCTGGCCGACGAGGACGGACTGCCCGTCGGTCTGCAGATCATGGCCCCGGTGCTCGGCGACGACCGCTGCTACCGGGTCGGCGCCGCGGTGGAGAAGGCGCTCCAGAGCCGGTGGGGCGGCGACCTGCTGTCCAAAGCACCGGAGCTGTAGGGCTTTTCCGGGATCGTGGGGCGAGGGGGAGACAGGTGACAGGGAGAACGGTGGCATGATCACTCGGATCGAGATCGACGGGTTCAAGTCCTTCTTGAGCTTCGATCTCGATGTGCCGCCCTTCCTCGCGCTGGTCGGTCCCAACGCGAGCGGCAAGTCGAACCTCTTCGACGCCGTGGGGTTCGTGGCGGCCGAGATCGAAGGTTCCGGGGGGCTGCTCGGGGCGACCCGAGGGCTGCCCGGGGAGCAGTTCCACCGGGTCGCCCACGGCTCGGCGGTGCCGGGGTTCGTCGTCTCGGTGGAGGCGCTGGTCACCCCGGAGCCGGGCTCCGTGGTCCCGGTCAGGTTCGACGTGGGCGCGGAGATGGTGCTGAAGATCCCCAGATCCAGCGGTGCCGTCGTCAGCCACGCGGTCCAGCGGATCCCCGAGGAGCTGCTGGAGCTCATGGTCGAGGACCCCGACCCGGAGGGCACGCCTCGCCGTACGGTCCAGTCGTGGCGGCGATACTCGCCGTCACCCGCGGCGATGCGCCGCCGGTGCCCCTCGGCCGACCGGGGGCCGCTCGCGGCCGACGGCGCGAACCTGGCCGCGGTGCTCGGGCGGATGGCGGGTACGGGGGCGCTGGCCGACCTCGCGGCCGATCTCGCCGGGGTGGTTCCCGACGTGATCGACCTGGTGCCGCGCGTCGAGCGCGGGGAGTGCTCCTTCGAGCTGCTCGTCGACGGCCAGGGAGCGGTTCCCGCAGCGCTGCTGTCCGACGGCACCCTGCGGATCCTCGGCCTTCTCACCGCCCTGCACGATCCCGACCACCCGGGCACGCTGCTGGTGGAGGAGATCGAGAACGGTGTCCACCCGGCCCGCCTCGGCGAGCTGCTCCGGCGGGTGCGCCGCCGGATCACCGTGCCCGGAGGTCCCGAGCCGTTGCGGCAGCTCATCCTCACCAGTCAGTCCCCGATCGTCGTCGCCGAGGTCTACCGGACCGAGCCGGACGCGCTCACGTTCCTCGACACCGCGGTCCGCGTCGACCCCGACAACGATCGGGTCTCGCGGGTGACCGTGGCCAAGTCGATCCAGCCGGACGGCGAGCCGGGAACGTTCGTCTCGCCCCGGCAGGTCCGCGAATACCTGGGAGCGGCGGCATGAGCAGCCGCCCCCTGGTGCCGGGACTCATCGCGGAAGGGGAGGTCGACGAGGGCTTCCTCGGCGTCCTGATCTCCAGGCAGCTGCGCGAGCTCACCTGGATGTCGCCGTACGCCGTGGACGTCGAGGCGACGGAGGTCGTCTCCTGTGACCGGGATCACCTGGTCACCGCGCTGGAGGAGCTCGCGGCCGACTGCCACCTGCTCTTCACGCACGAAGACGAGCGGGAGCGCCGCCGCAGAGAGGGGGTCCGCTACCACTCGCACTACCTCGTGCCGGTGATCGGAATGGGCGAGACCGAAGGCTGGATGCTCGCCGACCCCGCCGCGTGGGCGAAACTGGAGGGCAGCGACCTCAGCAGGCTGCCCGCGCGACCTCGCGACGTCGAGAGGATCTCCGACCCCGCGGGGGTGCTGGCCACGACCGTCCCCCAGCGCGGCAAGCCCGCCCGCGACTACTTCGAGTACATAGGACGCAACATCGACCTCGCCGTTCTGGCCCAGGTGCCCGCCTACGCGAACTGGGTGGCCGAGACGAGGAACGCGTTGAAGGGACTTGGATATCTGTGACGTTTTCTATGGAAATGGTGAACGACAATGAGCGCTGAGAGAGCCCGACGCAGTGAGCGGAGTGGCGCGCGAGGGACGAGCGCTCCGCGTAGCGAGCGAGGAGCGGTGAACGACAATGAGCGCTGAGACGTTGATGCCGTACGACGAGGCGCTGGAGCGCTTCGAGCCGGTGCTCGGCCTGGAGACGCACGTCGAGCTGGGTACGGCGTCGAAGATGTTCTGCGGCTGCCCGACCGCGTTCGGCGCACCGCCGAACACGCACGTCTGTCCGGTCTGCCTGGCGCTGCCCGGCTCGCTGCCGACGGCGAACGCCGCCGCGATCGAGGCGACGATCCGCATCGGTCTCGCGCTCAACTGCTCCATCGCCGAGTGGTGCCGCTTCGCCCGGAAGAACTACTTCTATCCGGACATGCCGAAGAACTACCAGATCAGCCAGTACGACGAGCCGCTCTGCTTCGACGGCTACCTCGACGTCGAGGTCGACGGCAAGACCGTCAGGATCGAGATCGAGCGCGTCCACCTGGAGGAGGACACCGGCAAGTCCACCCACGTGGGTGGCGCGACCGGCCGCATCCACGGCGCCGACTACTCGATCGTCGACTACAACCGGGCGGGCATCCCGCTGGTGGAGATCGTCACCAAGCCGATCCCGGGGACCGACAGGCTCGCCCCTGAGGTCGCCCGCGCCTACGGCACCGAGCTGCGTGAGCTGGTGCGCGGTCTCGGTGTCTCCGACGTGCGCATGGAGGAGGGCTCCATGCGCTTCGACGTGAACGTCTCCCTCATGCCGCGCGGCTCCTCGGAGTGGGGCACCCGCACCGAGACCAAGAACGTCAACTCGCTGCGCAGCGTCGAGCGTTCCGTACGGGGTGAGATCGAGCGTCAGGCCGCGATCCTGGCCGACGGCGGCCGGATCATCCAGGAGACCCGTCACTTCCACGAGAACACCGGCACCACCACCTCGGGACGGTCCAAGGAGGAGGCGCAGGACTACCGCTACTTCCCCGAGCCCGACCTGGTGCCGATCGCCCCCGACCCCGCGTGGGTCGCGACCCTCAAGGCCGCCCTGCCCGAGCTGCCGGGCGCGCGGCGCAAGCGGCTCCAGCAGGAGTGGGGCGTCTCCGACCTGGACATGGCCTCCATGCACAACGCCGACGCCATCTCCCTGGTCGAGGCGACGGTCGCCGCGGGCGCCCCGCCCGCGGACGCCCGCAAGTGGTGGATGGGTGAGCTGGCCCGCCGCGCCAACGAGGCCGGGCTCCCGCTGAGCGCGCTGAGCATCACCCCCGACCAGATCGCCAGGGTGTGCGCGATGGTCGCCGGGGGAGCGCTGAACGACAAGCTGGCCCGCCAGGTGCTTGAGGGCGTGCTGAACGGTGAGGGCTCGCCCGACGAGGTGGTGGCCGCCCGCGGCCTGCAGATCGTCAACGACGAGGGCGAGCTCATGGAGATCATCGACCAGGTCCTGGCGAGCAACGCCGACGCGGCCGACAAGGTCCGCAGCGGCAAGGTCGCCGCCGTCGGCGCCCTGGTCGGCGGTGTCATGAAGGCGAGCAGGGGCAAGGCCGACGCGGGCCGCGCCCGCGAGCTCATCCTGGAGCGCCTCGGCGTCTCCGGCTGACCGGGCGATCCGCGTGCGGGGTCTCCCGGAGGCTCACGCGACGGGCTGAGAGTGGCCCGCGCGTGAGGCTTCCGGGAGGCCCACGCGGAAGGTTCCGCGAGGAGCCCGCGCGCCGGCGTCCGGGAGGTGGCCGCCGGAGGTTCCGTGAAAAGACCGCGCCGGCGTCCTGGAGGTCGCGCCGGAGGTTCCAGGGCCGGTCCGCGCGAAGGTCTCTTCGATGTCGCGCGGGGTGTGTGAGGTTAGTTCGATGTGGTCTGGGCGGTTACGAGTTCGGCGTACTTGCCGGCGGCGGCCATCAGTTCGTCGTGGGTGCCGCGTTCCACGACGCGTCCGGAGTCGATCACCAGGATCAGGTCGGCGTCCCTGATCGTGCTCAGCCGGTGGGCGATCACGATGCGGGTCTGGGTGAGCCAGAACAGGTTGGACTCGATGGTCGCCTCGGTGGCGCTGTCCAGGTTGCTGGTGGCCTCGTCGAGCAGCAGGATCTTCGGTCGCGGCAGGATCGCGCGGGCGAGCGAGAGCCGCTGACGCTGGCCGCCGGAGAGACCGCCGCCGTCGGTCAGCACCGTCTCGTACTTCATCGGCATGGCCATGATCTCCTCGTGCAGTGCCGCCACCTCGGCCGCGGCGACGACCCGCTCCAGGGGGGCGTCGGGGAGGTTCAGTGCGATGTTCTCCCTGATCGATCCGCTGAACAGGGAGGAGTCCTGGCCGACCACGCCGAACTGGCGGCGCAGGGTGCGCAGGTTGAGCTCGGAGGCCGGAACGCCGTCGTACAGGATCTCGCCCTCCACCGGGGTGTGCAGGGTGAGCAGCAGCCTGGCCAGCGTGCTCTTGCCGGAGCCCGAGGCGCCCACCAGCGCGACCTTCTGCCCGGGCCGGATGGAGACCGAGACGTCCCTCACCACCCACGGGCCGCGGGGGTCGTGCCGGAAGCTCACGCCGCGCAACTCCACCGCGCCGCGCAGCCGGAGCACCTCGATGCCTTCGCTGGGTTCGGGTTCCGAGGCCAGGATGTCGGAGAGCCGGTCGAAGTGCGCGCCCGCCTGCTGCAGGCTCTGCAGGCCGGTCATGAGCGAGCCCAGCGGGGTGAGGGCGCCGAGCGCGATGGCGTTGAGCGCGATCAGCGCGCCCACGGTCAGCTCCCCGTCGAGGACCCGCCAGGTGCCGAGCCACAGCAGGCCGAGCGGGGCGACCACCCGGATCGCGGACAGCGCGGCCTCCACCAGGCCCCGGGTGAGGCCGCTGCGCACGTCGGCGTTGAGCTGCTCGGTGAAGTGGGCCGACCACTGCTCCACCGCCCGGCTCTCGGCCCCGGATGCCTTCAGCGTCTCGATGCCGGTGATCGCCTGGATGAGGCTGCTCTGCGACGCGGAGTAGGCGGTCAGCTCCCGCTGGGTGAGGAGGTTGATCCGGCGGGTGGTGGCCAGCACCAGGAGCCCCTGAGCCACGACCACCCCGGTCAGGGCGAGCCCGAAGACGGGATCCCAGATGTAGACGAGCACGAGGTAGCCGATGGCGAGCGGGCCGTCCAGCAGCGCCGCCACGATCTGGCCGGTGAGGATGTCGCGCAGTGTGGAGACGCTGGCGGCCCTGGTCAGCAGGTCGCCCTTGCCGCGCTGCGCGAAGTACCGGTACGGCAGCGTCACCAGGTGGCCGATCACCCCCTCGGTGAGTTCCTGGTCGGCGCGGGCCCGTACCGCCACCAGCAGCGCCGCCCGCAGGTAGCCGATCACGAACTGGGCCACCCCGGCCAGCAGCACGGCCCCGCCGAGGAGGGGGAGCAGGTCCGCTCCCCGGGAAGGGATGACCTTGTCGATCAGCAGCTGGGAGAGCAAGGGCAGCGCCAGGCCCAGCAGTTGCAGCAGCAGCGAGGCGGCGATGACCTGCGCGAGCAGGCCGCGGCGGCGCCGGAACAGGGTGCGGACGAACTCGCGCCGCCAGGCGCTCGCCATCGAGGACGTGCCGCGATGGAACCCCTCGCCGGGTTCGAAGACCAGCAGTACGCCGGTGAACCCGGCGCCGAACTCCTCCGCGGTGAGGCGGCGGCGGCCCCGCCCGGGATCGACGAGGTCAACCCGGTCGGGTGACCAGCGCTCGACCACCACGAAGTGGTTGAACTCCCAGTGCGCGACCGCGGGCAGCGGCACACGCGCCAGGTCCTCGGGCGCGAGGGAGAAGGCACGCGCCTTCAGGCCGTGTTCGCGGGCGCCCTCCACGATGGCCTTGGCGCTCAGCCCGTCCCTGCCGACCTGCAGCCGTTCGGACACCTGGTGCAGCGTGGTGCGGTGGCCGTGGTGGCAGAGCACCATCGCCAGGCACGCCGCGCCGCACTCGGTGACGCTGTTCTGCAGCAGGACCGGTACGCGGTTCCTCATCCGCCCGCTCCCAGCACGAGCGTGATCAGCGTGGCACCGGCCGCGAGGACGGCGGCCACCACGATCCACAGCAGCAGGAACGACGGACCGCTGATCACCAGCGGCATCTTGGCGGCGGCGCGGGAGTCGGCGTGCCGGCGCAGCGCCTCCTCCCGGTAGATGGGCCGCCCGTGACCGCTCCCCGAGGGGGGACCGGCCGGTGCGGACGGCGTCGGCGCGGCGGGGCCGGCCGCGGAGGAGGGCACCCCGGGGCCGGTGGTGGCCGGGGGGCGCGTCCGGGGGTCGGTGGCGTCGGCGGTGGTGGAGGGCTGCGTCCGCGTCTCGGTGGCGTCGGCGGTTGCGGGAAAACGCGTTCGGGGGTCGTCGGCGTCGGCCGCGGGGTGCGGAGGGGAGGCGGGAGGGGCGTAGGGGGGCCGCGTACGGTACCCCTCGCTGTCCTCCCAGTGCCGCACCCGGTGCCGGCCGGGCGCCGGGACGGCCTGTGTGCTGTCCGGATCGATCACGACCAGTGCCACTCGATCGTGGCCGAGGCGCGACGTTCCGCCAGCCAGCGGGCGAACGCGGCGCGTCCGGCGGCGGCGAGGGTCTCGGCGTCGCCGGTGGCCGCGCTCCTGGACAGGACGGCTCCGGTCAGGAAGCCGCCGTCGGGCAGCTCCACCGGGCCGACGACCCGGCCGGGCGCCGCGCCGCGCAGTGCCTCGGGCAGATCCGTCTCCCAGCGGGTCGCGAAGGTCACCACCGTCTCCTCCGCCGACGTCCCCTCCCCGAACGAGGTCAGGGCGGAGAGGAGGTCGGTCGTGCCGGCGGCGGACACCTTCTCCTCGCCGGTGACCCACACGGCCCTGACCCGGGCGAAGGCGCCGGGGTTCGCGGCCAGGTGGCCCGGGGCGAGTTCCGCCTCCTTGTCCCGGCGGAAGCGGCGGCGGCGGGCGATCTCGGTGATGTACGCCTCGAACCGCTCGCCGGACATCCCGGCCTCGGTCATCCAGGCCAGGGTCGACGCGCGGTCGTGCAGCCCTCTGCTCCTGCGGAACTCGTCGGCCGTCGCCTGGAGGTCGGCGGCGGTGAGCGGCTCGGTGCCGGCGGCCTCTTCGGTGGCCTCGACGAGCAGGCACTGGTCGACGATCTCCTGGTACGGCGACGCGTCCCTCCGGGAGAGCGAGCGCAGCATGGTCAGCGCCTGGGGAACCGTCACGTCCACGTCGTTGACGCTGACCAGATACCCGGCCGCCCAGTGCGTCGAGTGGTCGATCAGCCAGGGCACCCCGTCCTCGGCAGGGGCGGTCAGTGCGACCGTGCCGCCCTCGGGATGGTCGAGGAGCAGGTCGTAGTCGACCACCGGGGTTCCGGGGCGCCGGTCGACGACGAGCTGTGCCCGGATCTCCGGGTGCCGCGCCGCCCACTCGCCGACGGCACGGTGGGCGTCGGCGACGCCCGCGTCGCGGCGGGGCAGCGTACGGAGCAGGGAGACCCCGGATCGCAGGGCCTGCGCGAAATCGGTCACGGTTTCTCTCCGTCCATGAGCCAGCCCGCGATCGCGTCGCTGACGGGCAGTCCGCTCCACAGTTCGACGAACCCCCACGCGCCGTTGGAGTTCAGCTCCAGGAAGACGTACTCGCCGCCGGGGGTGACGATGAGGTCCAGGGCCGCGTAGGTGAGGCCGACGTCGGCGACCAGCCGGGTGCAGCGCGACGCCACCTCGGCGGGCAGTTCGTGTACGCCGTACCTGACCCGGTCGTTGTCGTAGTGCCGCCAGTCGTCCCTCGCCGCCCGGGAGGCCGAGGCGTCGATCTCCGCGGCGAACACGCGCTCTCCCACGACGATCACCCGCAGCTCGACCGCCTTGGGAACGTAGGGCTGCAGGATCACCGGCTCGTCCTGGAGGCGGTGCCGGGAGGTCAGGTGGCGGCGGGTGACCACGGTCGTGAACGCGCGGTGCTCGGCGCCGTCGACCTGGAACGGCTCGGCGGTGATCTGCTTGGCGACCAGCCGTTCCGCCGATTCGTACGCGCCCGCGAGTTCGGCGGGATCGTTGGTGTAGACCGTGTCGGGTACGGAGAAGCCCAGCTCGATCGCACGCGCCATGTGGAAGATCTTGTTGTGCGCGCGGCGTTCGTCCGCCCGGCGGCCGGGCAGCCAGCGCGCGGGCAGGAGGCTCCACACCCCGTCCAGCATGAACTCCGCCTGCCGGTCGACGTGCGCGCGGTGACTCGGCTCGGTCACGGTGTCGGCCGCGGAGGGCGCGCTCGGACGGCTGCGCCAGACCGCGGTGATCCGGGACAGGTCGATCGTCTCCGCGCCGGTGTCCAGCAGAAGCCGTCGTTCCCCGCCGGCGAACGACGCGGTGATCCGGCTGCGGCTCGGGAAGTCACCGGTGTCCCACCACAGTACGGGCGTCCCCGAGCAGGTCGCGGTGGTGTTCGCGTCGCCGTCCGCTCCCACCAGGTGAGCGCCGCGCCGCCGGAGTGCGGCCACGACCCTCTCGACCGCCCCGTCACCCCGCCTGCTGATGATCAGAATCACTGTCCGGTCCCGTCTCGAAGGCGCGGCGGAACGGGTCTCCCGTCCCACCGCGCCGTGTTCGTCCGATGCGCCCGTCCGCCGAAGGGTCCGGCCCGCCTCACCGGGGGGAAGGTCCCGTCGGTGGGCCGGCCCGATCAGCCGCTGGATCCGCGGACTAGTACTGCCACCACTCGCACGGCAGGTCCTTCTTCCACGCGCTGACCGACCACTTGCCGCCGGACACCTCGCCCAGCTCGGCCTCGGCGAGCTCGGCACCCTCGAAGGGCAGGTCGTCAATCGTGATCTTCGACATGATCATTCCTCTCGGCCGCGTCGTCGCGACCCCGGCTGGTCCTCCGGCCTCGGTGTCGAGAACCGGTCACCGGGTTGCCGCTTTCGGCCCCCGGTTCTACGGAGGAACCTAGGAACGATCACTTGTGGACCACTTGTGTTCCGCTTGGGAGCGCGAGGGGCCGGGCGCCGTGGCCGCCCGGAGCGAGGCCTGCGACGCGACCTGGACCGTCGGCGGGACCGGCCCGGTGACGGATGTCGAGGATCCTTCCGGTCGCCTGCGTGCCCTTAATCGGAAGGGCCTCTTTTATGTGGTAATTCACATTTCTGAAACTGAACAGGTGTTGACGAAATTCTTGATGGCTTGCACAGTAATCACTGCAGTCTCACCTTTAACTCCGGCATGACCTGACCTCACGATCGGAAGAACGTCCAATGAAAAAGCTTCTGGCATTCGCCGCCGCGACGTTGACGGCCGCCGCGGGGATGGCCGTTGCGGCCGTTCCCGCTCATGCGGGCCCGGTGAGGAGCGCTTTCGTCCTGTCGGCGGCCCCGGGCGTGGACGCGGTGGTGGTGGCGGACGGGGTGCGCCTGCGATCGAGCGCGGGAGGCTCAACGGTCATCGGCTATCTCTACTACGGCGATTACGGGCAGATTCTCAACCCGAACTCGACGGGCGGCTGGTGTAACTTCCGGCTGGGCGCCAGGTCGGCCTCGGGATTGCCCTCCGGCACCACGGGATGGGTTTCGTGCAGCTATCTGGCGAGGGAGGACGGCTTGAAATTCAACGGACCGGCCGTCGACACCCTGCGGGAATAGCCTTTTCCCTGAACTTTCCCGGACAAGACCCGGCCGCCCGGCTCCCCACAACCGGGCGGCCGTTTCCCGTTTTCCCGTCACGGACCCGTCGTCTTCCCCGGCGCAGGCCCGGCGCGGGCCCGGTCAGGCCGTGGTGCCCGCGTCGACGGTGAGGGTGGCGCCGGTGATGTTCCTGCCACCCTCTCCGGCCAGGTGCGCGACGGTGGCGGCGATGTCACCGGGGTCGCAGTAGCGGTCCAGGGCGGTGAGGCGCCGTTCCTCCTCCGCCTCGGGGGCGTCGGCGGGGTTCATCTCGGTGTCGGTCGAGCCGGGTTGGACGAGGTTGGCCGTGATGCCCCGCGGGCCGAGGTCCCTGGCGAGACCCTTCGTCAGGCCGACCAGCGCGGACTTGCTCATCGCGTAAAGGGTCCACCCCGGGTACGGCACGCGTTCGGCGAGGCTGCTGCCGATGCAGATGATCCGGCCGCCCTCGCCCATGTACCGGGCGGCGGCCTGGGCCAGCACGAACGAGGCGCGCGAGTGGATGGCGAGGGTGTGGTCGACCTCGGCGAGCGTCACCTCTTCCAGGGGGCCGAACGGGGCGATGCCGGCATTGCTCACCACGATGTCGATCCGCCCGAACTCGGTGACGGTCCGTTCGACCGCGGCGACGAGCGCGTCCGCGTCGGTGGCCTCCGCCGCCACGGCGAGCCCGCGGGCGCCGGCGGCCTCGATCTCCTTGACGACCGCCACCGCCCGCTCCGCCGAACGCGCGTACGTGATCACCACGTCGGTGCCCTCCGTGGCGAGGCGTGCGGCGATGGCGGCGCCGATCCCACGGCTTCCCCCGGTGACGAGGGCGACCCTGCGTGTCATGGTGTGCTCCTTAAGCGGAATCAGTTCCGCTTAACCATAAAGCGGAACTGATTCCGCTTACAACCCTCCAGTAGCCTGTGATCGTGGACGTCGTCACGAATCCCCGCCGCGAACGGGTCGACGCGGCGCGCAACCGGGCGAAGATCCTCGCCGCGGCCGCCGGCATCGTCGCCGATCACGGCGTCGACGGGCTGTCGATGGCGGAGGTCGCCGCCGCCGCGGGGGTCGGGGTCGGCACGCTGTACCGCAGGTTCGGCGACCGCTCAGGGCTGGCGTACGCGCTCATCGACGAACGGGAACGCGAGTTCCAGGCGGCCTTCATCGAGGGACCGCCGCCGCTGGGGCCAGGGGCCGACGCGCCCGCCCGCATCCGCGGCTTCCTGCACGCCCTCGCCGACAGGACGGTGGAACAGCTGGACCTGCTGGTGATGGCCGAGACGGCGACACCGTTCGCCCGCTTCGGGGGCGCCTACGAGGCATACCACGCCCACCTGTCGATGCTCGTCACCCAGGTCGGCCCCGGCTCCGACGCCTACGTCCTCGCCGACGCCCTGCTCGCCCCGCTCGCCGCGCCGCTGCTCGCCCACCGCCTGCGCGAGCACGGGGTGACGGTCGAGCGCGTCAAGGCGGGGCTGGACGACCTGCTGGCCGCCTTCACCCCCTGAGCGCCCGGGCGCCTTCCGACGGTCCGCGCGGGCGTACGCTCCGGGCGGAGACGGAGCGTACGCCCGCGCGACAGACGGGAGAACGGGGCCGGAACGGAAACGGGCACGGACCTCCGTCCGTGCCCGCGTGTGCCGCACCCGGTGCGGCCGGTTCCGGTCAGGCGCCGCGGCGGGCGGCCACCTTCCTGATGAGGGGCGTGAACAACGCCAGAAGCGAGATGACCAGCAGCGTCGCCGCGATCGGGCTCCTGACCAGGACCGTCACATCACCCGCGCCGATCGCGAGGGCCCGGCGGAGCTGGATCTCGGCCATCGGGCCCAGGATCAGGCCGATCACCGCCGGGGCCACCGGCAGGCCGAAGCGGCGCATCGCGAAACCGAGCATGCCCAGGACGTAGAGGATGACCAGCTCCACCCAGGAGGAGTTCAGCGCGTAGACGCCGAGCGCCGCGAACAGCACGATCCCCGAGTAGAGGTAGGGCCGGGGGATCTGCAGCACCCGCGCCCAGAGCGGGGCGAGCGGCAGGTTGAGCACCAGCAGCATGGTGTTGCCCACGAACAGTGAGGCGATCATGCCCCAGACCAGCGCCGGGTTGTGGTCGAACAGCTGAGGGCCCGGCTGCAGCCCGTACTGCTGGAAGGCCGCGAGCAGGATCGCGGCCGTCGCCGAGGTGGGCAGGCCCAGCGTGAGCAGCGGGACGAGCGTGCCCGCCGCCGAGGCGTTGTTCGCGGCCTCGGGACCGGCGACCCCCTCGATCGCGCCCTTGCCGTACTCCTCGCGGGCGACCCCGCGCGCCAGCCGCTTCTCCACCGAGTACGACAGGAACGTGGGGATCTCCGCGCCGCCGCCGGGCAGCGCGCCGAACGGGAAGCCGAGCGCGGTGCCGCGCAGCCACGGCCGCCAGGAACGCGACCAGTCGGAGCGGCCGAGGAACGCCCGGCCGACCGGGATCACCTCCGGCCGGTCGTGCCGCAGCCGCGAGGCGACGTAGAGCACCTCGCCCATGGCGAAGAGCCCGACCGCGACGATCACCACGTCGATGCCGTCGAGCAGCTGGGGGACGCCCAGGGTGAGCCTGGCCTGCCCGGTCTGCTGGTCGATGCCGATGAGCCCGACGACCAGGCCGAGGCCGAGCGAGGCGAGCCCTCGTACGACGGAGCGGGACAGCACCGACGACACCGCGGTGAAGGCGAGGACGGCGAGCGCGAAGTAGTCCTCGGGGCCGAAGGAGATCGCGAAGTCCACCACCAGGGGCGCCGCGACGACCAGCAGCGTGGTGGCGATGGTGCCCGCGACGAACGAGCCGATCGCGGCCGTCGCCAGCGCCTGGGACGCCCGGCCGCGTTTGGCCATCTTGTTGCCCTCAAGGGCGGTGATCATCGAGGAGCTCTCGCCGGGCGTGTTGAGCAGGATCGAGGTGGTCGACCCGCCGTACATGCCGCCGTAGTAGATCCCGGCGAACATGATGAACGCGCTCTCCGGAGGGACGGTGAACGTGATCGGCAGCAGCAGCGCCACGGTCATGGCCGGGCCGATGCCGGGCAGCACGCCCACCAGCGTGCCCAGCGTGACGCCCACCAGCGCGTAGAGCAGGTTCACCGGGGTGAGCGCGGTCACGAAGCCGTCCAGCAACAGCCGCAGAGAGTCCACTCAGATCACCCCGGACAGCAGCCCGGCCGGCAGCGTCACGCTGAGGCCCTTGACGAACAGCAGGTAGGTGAGGAAGGACACCAGGATCGCGACGACCCCCGCGCGCAGCCGCCGGGTCGCCCCGAGGGTCACGGACAGGCCGAAGAAGAGCAGCGCGCCCGCGATGATCCAGCCGAGCAGGTCGAGCAGCCCGGTGAAGGCCAGGAAGATCACGCTGACCAGCGCGACCGTACGCCAGTCCGCCCGCGCGGCCGAGTCTGCGTCCTCGCTGTCCTCGGCGTCCTCGGGGTCGCCGTGACCTCCCCTGAGCACGTCGATCACGTAGAACAGCCCGATCAGCAGCATCGCCCCCCCGACGAGGGCGGGGAAGAACCGGGGGCCGAGACCGAGGACGGAGCCCGCGGCGGTGACGTCGGCGGTACCGACGATCACGAACGCTCCCAGCGCGAGGACCAGCACCGCCAGCCCCAGCTCGGGCCGCCGCCACGACCACCCGGCCGCGGTCGCCACCCCGCCTCCCGAAGGCGAGCCGGAATCCAGGGCGGGATCGGGGCCGGAACCCGAGCCGGAACCCGAGCCGGAATCCAGGGCGGGATCGGCGCCGCCGTCGCCCACGCGGGTGACGGCGGCCGGTTCGGGTCCGGTGCCGGCCGTACCGGCACCGGTCGCGCCGGTGCCGGTACGGCCGGACGGGTCTTCCACGGGAGGCATCAGGAGACGAGGCCCATCTCCGCGATGATGCCCTTGACCTTGGTCTGCTCGGCCGCGAGGAAGTCGGCGAACGGCTGACCGGTCTGGAAGACGTCGGCCCACCCGTTCTTGAGCACCGCCTCCTTCCACGCGGAGGACTCGTGCATCTTGGTGACCAGGTCGGTGAGGCTCTTCTTCGCCTCGTCGTCCAGCCCGCCGGGCGCGACGAAGCCCCGCCAGTTGGCCAGCTCCACGTCCAGACCCCCCTCCTTGAGAGTGGGCGCGTCGACATTGCCGAGCCGCGCCGGAGAGCTGACGCCGAGAGCGCGCAGCTTGCCGGACTTCACGTGCTCGGCGAACTCGCCGATGCCGGAGATCCCCATCGCGACCTTCTCGCCGAGCAGCGCGTTGAGCGCCTCGCCGCCGCCGGAGTGGGCGATGTAGTTGACCTGCCTGGGGTCGATGCCCGCGGCCTTGGCCATCAGGCCCGCCACGATGTGGTCGGTGCCCCCGGCGGAGCCGCCCGCGATGGCGATCTTCGTCGGATCCGCCTTCCACGCCGTCACCAGCTCGCCGAGCGTCTTGTACGGCGACCCCGCGGGGACCACGACGATCTCGTACTCCTCGGTGAGCTTCGCGATCGGCGTGGTGTCGGCGAGGGTGACCTTCGACTTGTTCTGCTCGATCGCGCCGACCATGACCAGGCCCATGGTCATCAGCAGGTCACCGTTGCCCTTCTCGCCCGCGAGCTGGGCCAGGCCGATGGTGCCGCCCGCGCCGGGCACGTTGTAGACCTCGATCTTGCGCGACGGCTCGGCGGTCTTGAGCGCCTCGCCGGCGACGCGGGAGGTCTGGTCCCAGCCGCCTCCGGGTGAGGCCGGAGCCATGATTCTCAGCGCGCTCGTTCCCGAGCCACCATCGGAACCGCAGGCGGTGAGGGCGGCGAGGGACAGCACCGCGAGGGCGGCCAGTCTCCGAAGTCGCATGGTCAGCTCCAAACAAACGTCAATAAAGCGTGGTGAGGATGCTGACCTCAGGAGGGCAGCCTGTCGATGCTTTGCGTGGTTGCCGTCGTATCGGTCGTATTGGTCACGCGTCCTCGACCGCGCCGTTATCTCGGACTGCTTTCATCGAGGTCTCCGACCAGGAGTCAACTCGTGCGACGCTTACTCGACGCCTCGCTCGGCACCCAGCTCTTCGTGCTGCAGACCGTCATCGTGTTCCTCGCGGTCGCCGGCACGGCGGGTGTCTGGATGGAGCACACCCGCGCCCTGCTGGACCGTCAGTACCAGCAGCGTGCCCTGGCGATCGCCGAGTCGGTGGCCGGGCTTCCCCAGGTGCGCGAGGCGTTCGCCCTGCCCAGACCCGAGCTGAGCCTGCAGCCGATCGCGCTCGGGGTGCAGGCGGCGACCGGCGCCGACTACGTGGTGATCGCGAACCGCGACCAGATCCGCTACGCCCACCCCAACCCGAGCCTGATCGGCAAGAGGCTGTCCACCGACGGCTCGGAGATCCTCACGAACGGGCGGCGCTGGACCGGCGTCCAGACGGGCACCCTCGGCCGCTCGGTACGCGGCAAGGCCCCGATCTTCGACTCCTCGGGGCGGGTCATCGGCCTGGCCTCGGTCGGGATCCTGGAGGAGCGTCTCGCCGACCAGCTCGGCGAGGCGCTCCCGCCGCTGCTGTGGACGGTCCTCGCCGTCCTCGTCGCCGGGTCGGGCGCCGCCGCGCTGATCGTCCGGCGGGTACGCCGCCAGACGTTCGGCCTGGAACCGGGAGAGATCGCTGCCCTGCTCGAACAGCGCGAGGGCGTGTTGCACGGCGTCAAGGAGGGGGTGCTCGCCCTCGACCTCCAGGGAAGGGTCACGCTCGTCAACGACGCGGCGCGCGAACTGCTCGGCCTCTCCCGGCACGACGTCGGCCGGAGCCTGCGGGAGATGCCCCTGTCCGACCGGATGCGGGACGTGCTCGACGGGGTGGACCCCGGCGACGACAGGGTGGTGCTCCACCGAGACCGGGTGCTCGTACTCAACCGGACCCCGGTGGCGGTACGGGAACTGCAGAGCGGCTGGGTGGTCACCCTGCGGGACCGTACCGAACTGGTGCGCCTGACCCGCGAGCTCGACCGGGCCAGCACCACGACCGGCGCGCTGCGCGCGCAGGCCCACGAGTTCGCCAACCGGATGCACACCGTGGTCGGCCTGCTGGAACTCGGCGAGTACGAGACGGCCGTCAGCTACATCACCCAGACCACCGAGGCCTACAGCAGGCACGCCTCGGGCATCAGGGAGAAGGTCGCCGACCCGACGCTGGCCGCCCTGCTGCTGGCCAAGTCGGCCGAGGCGGCCGAGCGGGGCGCCACCCTGGTGCTGTCCGACGACTCCCGGGTGGAGGAGGGCATGCTCGGCGACCCGCACGACGCGGTCCTGGTCGTCGGCAACCTGGTCGCCAACGCCCTCGACGCGCTGCAGGAGACCGGCGGAACGGTGGAGGTCTCGGTCCGTACCGAGGCGGACGGGCTGCGCGTCCGGGTCGGCGACTCCGGTCCCGGGATCACCCCCGGCCTGGTCCACGAGGTGTTCAGGGAGGGCTTCACCACGAAGGCGGCCCACGCGGGACCGCGCGGCCTGGGCCTCGCCCTCACCCGCCAGACGTGCGCACGCCGGGGCGGCTGGGTGCGGGTGCACAACGCGGGCGGCGCCGTCTTCACCGCGCTCCTTCCCACCGGGGAGCCCGCACCGCCCGCCGCGGAAGGAGCCCTCGGTGGGTGGGGCGATCGAGCGCGGCCGGCGCCCGCACCGCCTCTCGCGGAAGGAGCGGGGGAATCCGCCTCCACGGAACGGAAGGTGCCGAGTTGACCGGGGACACGCACATGGGCGACATCCGCGTCCTGGTCGTGGACGACGACTTCATGGTGGCGAGGATCCACGGTGGCTACGTCACCAGGACGCCGGGCTTCACGGTCGCCGGTGTCGTCCACACCGGGGGCGCCGCGATCGCCTCGGCCGCGGCGCGCAGGCCCGACCTGGTGCTGCTCGACATCTACCTGCCGGACATGTCGGGACTCGACGTCCTGAGGAAGCTCAGGGGGGCCGCGCAACCGGTGGACATCCTGGTGATCACCGCCGCGCGCGACGTCACCACGGTCCGGGCGGCGATGCGCGGTGGCGCGGTCAACTACCTGATCAAGCCCTTCACCGCCCGCGCCCTGACCGAGCGCCTCGAACAGTACGCCGAGATCCGCAGACGGCTCGCCACCCTCGGGGACGAGGCCCGTCAGGACGAGGTCGACAGGCTCTTCGGCGCGGTCAGGGGGGTTCCGCCACCGCTGCCCAAAGGGCTGTCGGGCACCACGTGCTCCCTCGTCGCCGAGGCGCTCAGGGAGAGCGGCGGCGACCTGTCGGCGACCGAGACGGCGACGGTGACCGGTCTGTCCAGGGTGAGCGCCCGCCGGTATCTGGAACACCTGTGCGCGGTGGGCCAGGCGGAGCTCCGCCCGAAGTACGGCACGGCGGGAAGACCCGAGCATCGCTACCGATGGACAGGATGATTTGTTATTTCATTTTGGGCGGAGGCTGACCAATGTGGTTTAAGGTTGCCGGAGGTGGAAGCTGCGAAGCAGGAGGATGCGGAGGCCGTGCGGAACGCCGGAGCGTCTGTGGACCCACCGACGGACCCCTTTGAGGCAATGCCCCTTCCTTCACGCCCCGTACCACCGGGCGCCCGCGACCCGCGACGAGCTCCCGGCACTCAGGCCGCCCAACCCCAGGGGGGTTCGCGCCTTCCCCCCGGTGTCTCGCCCGACATCTTCGGCCCCACCGGCCACGGAGGATCTCCGGGTGCAGGAAGGCCCGGCCCCGGTGGTCAGTCCGCACCGTCCCGCGGGACGACGCTTCCCCCCGCGGCCCAGCCCCCGCAGCCCTGGCAGATGGCCACTCCGGAACGCCCCTTCCGGCGCGACGAGCCGACGCTCGTCCCCGGTGGCGACGGCGGGTTCCCGCAACCGGACGGGCTCCGCTACGAGGAGCCGCCTCCGCGTCGCCGCGGGGCCCGCAGGCTCTTCCTGATCGTTTTCGCCGTACTCTTCGTCGTCGCGCTCGCCTACGCGGTGCCCGCCGTCATCATGTCCGGAAAGATGCTGCCGGGCACCACCGTGCGGGGCATCGACATCGGCGGCCTGACCGCGACCGAGGCGGCCGACAAGCTCAGGGACCGTCTGTCGGGCAAGGCCGGCGAGAAGATGAACCTGCTGGCGGCGGGCAAGCGTTACGACTTCGACCCCGCGAAGTCGGGCCTGGAGTTCGACGTGGTCGCCACCATCGCCCAGGCGCCCAGCGGCTTTCCCAGCCCCGCCGAGGTCTGGCGGGCCTTCACCGGCACCACCGACCTGGAGCCCAAGGTCTCCTCCGACCTTGAGAAGATGAGAGCCGCGGTCGCCGGCCTGGCCAAGAAGGTCGATCTCAAGGTCCGTGAGGGCTCGGTCACGTTCGAAGGCGTCAAGCCCGTCGTCGTCACGCCCCGCGACGGCCGGGAGCTGGAGAGGGAGGCCGCGGTCGCCGCGATCACGAAGGCCTTCCTCGGCCCGGAGAAGGAGGTCCGCCTCCCGGTCTCGGTGATCAAGCCGATGGCCGGGGCGGAGACGGTCAAGCAGGCCGCGGCCAGTGCGCGGAAGGCGCTGTCGGGGCCGGTCACGCTGACCTTCGCCGGCAAGCAGACCCAGCTGCCGGTGGAGACCCTCGCCGCCCACCTGTCCTTCGAACCGGACAGCTCCGGCGGTATGAGCCCGAAGTTCGACGCCAAGAACGCCGTGGCCTCCGTGGAGGGGGACCTGATCGACTCGGCCCTCGCCCCCCGCGACCCCACGTTCCAGATCGTCGGGGGAAAGCCGAAGCTGGTGCCCGGACGCAAGGGCAAGGGCGTCGACGACGAGCGGCTCGCCACCGACGTGGCGAACATGGTCGCCCGTGACGGCGACCGGACGATCCCGGTCCTCCTCGCCACCGTCAAGCCGAGGATGTCCGACGCCGACGCGCGCAAGCTCGGCATCAAGGAGCGGATCAGCCAGTTCACCACCCCCTACACCTGCTGCCCGCCGCGGGTCACCAACATCAGGACGATCGCCAAGCTCCTGGACGGTCACCTGGTGAAGCCGGGTGAGACCTTCTCGCTCAACGGCGTCGTCGGCCAGCGCGACACGGCACGCGGCTTCGTCCCCGCCCCCATGATCCAGGGCGGCAGGCTGGTCGACTCGGTCGGCGGCGGCATCTCCCAGTTCGTCACCACCATGTACAACGCGGTGTTCTTCGGCGGCCTCGAGGACGTCCAGCACATGGCGCACGAGTTCTACATCTCCCGCTACCCGGCCGGACGCGAGTCCACGGTCTCCTGGCCCCAGCCCGACTTCCGCTGGAAGAACGACTCGCCGTACGGGGTGCTGGTGAAGACCTCCTACAACGACAGCGGGGTCACCGTCGCCTTCTGGAGCACCAAGCGTTACGAGATCGAGTCGATCTCCTCGGAGAGATACAACGTCACCCCGTTCAAGAGCGAGACCGACAGCGGCCCCACCTGCATCCCGATGGTCGGCCAGAACGGGTTCACGATCGATGTCTGGCGCGTCTTCAAGCAGGACGGCAAGGAGATCAAGCGCGTCAAGAAGACCACGGTCTACCGCCCCGAACTCGACCTGAAGTGCGTGTCCGAATAATCACGGCGCCGGCGCGTCCCGCACGGCCGGACGGTGCGGTCGTGAGGGGCGGCGCCACCGGCCGTACGGCTGGATAATGCGCACATGAAGATCTGGGTACCTTCCAAAGCCATCGCCGATGTCCTGTGTGATCTCCCGGAAGTGGAGTGCGTCGTCTACGACGGCACGGAGCCGGTGCCCGAGGGCGTGGAGGAGGCCGAGGTCTGGATCCCGCCGCTCACGCCGCTGGCGGATCTTCCCGGTCTGCTCGCCCGCATGACCGGCCTGCGGCTGCTGCAGACCGTCACCGCGGGTGTCGACGCCTACCGGCCGCACGTGCGGGAGGGGGTGACGCTGTGCAACGCCAGGGGGGTGCACGACGCGGGCACCGCCGAGTGGGCGGTGGGAGCCATGATCTCCGTGCTGCGGGAGTTTCCCGGGTTCGTCCACGCGCAGCGCGAGGGCGAGTGGACCTACCACCACACCGGGGTGCTGGCCGACTCCACGGTCCTGATCGTCGGCTACGGCTCGATCGGTGAGGCGCTGGAGCGGCGGCTCAACGGCTTCGAGGTCGACGTCGTCCGGGTGGCCAGGACCGCCAGGGCCGGTGTGCACGGCCTGGACGAGCTGCCGGGGCTGCTGCCGGGGGCGGACGTGGTGGTGCTGCTCGTCCCCTCGACGCCCGAGACCACCGGCATGGTGGACGCCGGGTTCCTGGCGGCGATGAGGGACGGCGCCCTCCTGGTGAACGCGGCCAGGGGCACGGTGGTCGACACGGACGCGCTCGTCGCCGAGCTGCGGGCGGGCCGGATCCTCGCCGCGCTCGACGTCACCGACCCCGAGCCCCTGCCGGAGGGCCACCCGCTGTGGACGGCGCCGGGGGTTCTCATCACCCCGCACGTCGCGGGCAGCACTCCGGCGTCCGTACGGCGCACGCTGAAGCTTCTGCGCTCCCAGCTGTTGCGTTACCTTGCGGGGGAGCCGCTCAAAAACGTGATCACGGGTTCGTACTGACGGGTGGGGCCCCTGTGGCAAGCCCTCGCTCCCAGCCGTCGCGTCACCTCGCGAGGGAGCCGCTCAAAGATGTGATCACGGGTTCGTACTGACCGGCAAAGGAATCCGGGCCGTGGCTGCCCCGTGACCTGCGGTGCGTACCGTCGGTAAAAGCGATCACCGTTGCTCGCGTGGTTATCAGATCGGTGACGACTACGGCGTTGTCACCACCCGCGCGGGTCGGACGGCACACACTGGCCCTGTGCCGGTACGAGCGCCGAGGACGAAGGACGACGCGCTCGCACCGGCAGCGCGGGCGCAGCGAGCAAGGGAAGCTGCGAAAGCGAAAAACACCAAACGACATTGATGGGCAGACGACATTGATCCGCTGGCGTGACCCCCGGGTACCGCTGACCGCCGCCGCCGCGGGCGTGGTGGGGCTCGTTGCCGCGCTCGTCAGCGGCGCTCCGGCCGTGGTCGTCGAGGCGGTGGCGGGCGTCGTCACCGCCGCGGCGGCCGCGGGCTCGCTGTTCGCCGCCGCCTCCAAAATCACCGACCGGCGCAGGGCGCTGGCCTGGCGCTGGCTGGCCGGAGGATCGCTCACCTGGCTGGCCGGGGTAGGGGTACGGCCGATCGCGGAAGGCACACCCTTCGTGGTGACCTTCGCCGACCTGGTGCTCCTGGCCGGTACGGCGATGCTCGCGGTCGGCACCGCGCTGTCGGCGGCCAGACCCGCGCGCGGGCACGCCCTGCTGCGTGACCTCGCCGACTCCTACGTGTGCGCCGCGGCCATCATGGTGATCGTCTGGGTGTCGCTGGTGGGTCCGCTCTACGGCACCGGCGGTGACGCGGGCGACGCCGCGGTCACCTTCGCCTCGCCGCTGTTCTGCCTGATCCTCGCCAGCGTCGTGGGCCCGGCCGTGGTGCCGATCCGGCGCTCGGCCTGGCCGGTCGGTCTCGCCGCGCTCGCCGTGCTCGCCGCGATCGCGACCTCCGAGACGATCACCGCGGTGGCCCGGGTGAACGGCGACACACCGTCCCTGACCTGGGTGTGGCTCGCCCCCGCCGCGTTCCTGGTGCTCGCCGCGGTCCCGTGGAGCGGGCCCGCGACGCGGTCTGTCGCGCCCAGGGACGACGAGCCGTTCGTCAGGGAGAGCACGTCCTCGCTGATCGCGGCGGTGCCGCTGTTCCTCGTGGGAGCGGCCACCGTCGTCGTGCTCCTGCGCGTGATCAGCGGCGGGGTGCAGGGCCCCCCGGCGGTCCTCGCCTCGGTGTGCGCGTCGATCGTCGCCGTCCTGGTGGTGCGCCTGTTCGTGATGCTGATGGAGACCGGGCGGATGCGGAGCCTGCTGCATCTCGGCGAGCTGCAGCTGCGGGACCTCGCGGAGAGCGCGGGGGACGTGGTCATGCTGTGCGGCTACGACGGCGTGGTGCGGGAGATCGGCGAGGGCGTCGAGATCACGTACGGCTACCGTCCTGACGACCTGGTCGGCCGGAAGATCTTCGACTACATCCACCCCGAGGACGTGCCGGGGATCCAGGCGGCGCTGAGCGCGATGAGCCTGGAGGAGGAGGCCGAGGAGGGGCCGGGCGCCTGCATGGTCGCCTGCCGGGTCCGGGCCTCCGACGGGACGTGGCGGCCCGCCGAGTCGGTGGCGACCCGGCACGTGCGCGGCGACGACCTGCTCCTCGTCACCACCCGCGACATCAGCGACCAGGAGGCCCTGCGCAGCCAGGTCGCCCACCTCACCTTCCACGACGGCATCACCGGCCTGCCCAACCGGGCCTACTTCGAGGAGCGCACCCGGGAGGTGCTGGCCCGTCCCGGCGCGAGCAACGTCGCCGTGGTCTTCCTGGACCTGGACGGCTTCACCGCGGTGAACGACTCGGTCGGCCACGCCAGCGGCGACTACCTGCTCGGTCAGGCGGCCCGCAGGCTCCGCGCCGCCGTACGGGCCGACGACACCCTGGCGCGCTGGGGCGGCGACGAGTTCGCGGTGCTGCTCGAGGCGCCGGTCGACGCCCAGACAGCGGTCGACCTGGCCGAGCTGCTGGTCCGTACGGTCTCGTCCGAGCCGTTCCGGGTCGCCGACCGCGACGTCGCGCTCACCGCGAGCGTCGGGGTGGCCTTCTCCACCGCGGACGTCTCCTCCGCCGACCTGATCCGCAACGCCGACGTGGCGATGGCGAGGGCGAAGGAGCTGGGCGGGCGCAGGGTCGAGGTGTTCGCCGCGCACATGCACGCCGACGTGGTACGACGCCTGGAGCTCGCCGCCGACCTGCAGCGGGCGCTGCTGGAGAACCAGTTCGCGATCGAGTACCAGCCGGTGGTCGATCTGGCCACCTCGCGCGTCACCGCCGTCGAGGCGCTGGTGCGCTGGTGCCGGGGCGGCGAGTTCGTCCCGCCCGAGCAGTTCCTCGGCCCGGCGGAGGACACCGGCCTGATCGTGCCGCTGAGCGAGTGGATCCTGCGCGAGTCCTGCAGGGAGGTGGCCGCCTGGCGTGCCTCCTCCTGGGAGATCGGGCTCTCGCTGAACCTCTCGGCCCGGCAGATCATGGCGCCGCGCTTCGTGGAGACCGTCGAGGCGGTCCTGGCCGAGAGCGAGCTGCCGCCCAGTGCGCTCACCCTGGAGGTCATCGAGGAGATGCTGGTCGAGGACGCGGAGGAGACCATCACCCGGCTCTCCGAGCTGCGTGCCCTCGGCGTCCGGCTCGCCATCGATGACTTCGGCACCGGATACGCCTCGCTGGCGTTCCTGCGGCAGCTCCCGGTCGACATGATCAAGATCGACCCGTCCTTCGTGTCCGGGCTCGGCCGTGACGAGACGCTCACCCTGCTCACCCGCACGATCGTGCGGCTGGGGCACGACCTGGGGCTGATCGTGGTCGCCGAGGGCATCGAGCGGCCCGAGCAGCTGGAGTTGCTGCGCGAGATGGGCTGCACCCGCGGCCAGGGGTTCCTGGTGGCGCGCCCGATGGCCGCGCGCGGCGTCGACTCGCTGATCCGCACCAGCCTCTCCAGCCTCGGGTCTCCCGCGTGACCTCGCATCTCGGACTCTGAGATATGTGTCCCATGAATTTGACGCGGGGGTACTCCGTCGGCCATGGTGGAGCCATGCAGCTTCACCGTGGGATTCTCGTAGTACTTCGCCGGCGCGCGGGCCGATAGCGAATCACTACGACCTGCGCGCCGCCCCAGCTCCGCCGACCAGGCGGGATGGGGCATTTTTTATGCCATTAAGCATGTTCAGCCACAAGGAACGAGCCGATGACCGAACAGATGACAGGAGCCCAGGCCCTCGTGAGGGCGCTGGAGCTCGTCGGGGTCGACACCGTGTTCGGGATCCCGGGCGGCGCGATTCTCCCCGCCTACGATCCTCTCTACGACTCGACCAAGGTCCGGCACGTGCTAGTACGGCACGAGCAGGGTGCGGGGCATGCGGCTCAGGGCTACGCGCAGGCCACCGGCAAGGTCGGGGTGTGCATGGCCACGAGCGGCCCCGGCGCCACCAACCTGGTCACCCCGATCGCCGACGCCTACATGGACTCGGTCCCGATGGTCGCGATCACCGGTCAGGTGGCCAGCGCAGCCATTGGCACGGACGCCTTCCAGGAAGCCGACATCTCCGGCATCACCATGCCGATCACGAAGCACAACTTCCTGGTCATCGACCCGAACGAGATTCCCAGGACGATCGTGGAGGCCTTCCACATCGCCTCGACGGGGCGTCCCGGGCCGGTGCTGGTCGACATCGCCAAGGACACGCTCCAGGCGAAGATGACCTTCGAGTGGCCGGTCGCGATGCAGCTGCCCGGCTACCGTCCGGTGACACGGCCGCACTCCAAGCAGATCCGCGAGGCGGCGAAGCTGATCGCCGAGGCGAGGCGGCCCGTCCTCTACGTGGGCGGCGGCGTGCACCGGGCCGGGGCGTCGGGGGAGTTGCTGGAGTTCGCCGAGCTGACCGGCATCCCGGTGGTCACCACCCTGATGGCGCGGGGCACCTTCCCCGACAGCCACCCGCAGCACATGGGCATGCCCGGCATGCACGGCTCGGTCTCGGCGGTCGGCGCGCTGCAGAGGTCCGATCTGATCATCGGGCTCGGTGTCCGCTTCGACGACCGGGTCACCGGCCAGCTGTCCAGCTTCGCGCCGCACGCGAAGGTCGTCCACGCGGACATCGACCCGGCGGAGATCTCCAAGAACCGGCACGCGGACGTCCCGATCGTGGGCGACTGCAAGGAGGTCATCTCCGACCTGATCGCCGCGGTGCGCGGTGAGGGGCGCAAGGGCGACTACGCCGACTGGTGGACGGCGCTCAACGCCTACAAGGCGACCTATCCGCTGGGCTACACCGAGTTCGAGGACGGCTCCCTCGCCCCGCAGTACGTCATGGAGCGGCTGGGCGCGCTCGTCGGCCCGGACGCGATCTACACCGCGGGTGTCGGACAGCACCAGATGTGGGCCGCGCAGTTCATCGGCTACGAGAACCCCGGCACGTTCATCAACTCCGGCGGCGCGGGCACGATGGGCTTCGCCGTCCCGGCGGCGATGGGGGCCAAGATGGGCCGCCCCGACACCACGGTGTGGGCGATCGACGGCGACGGCTGCTTCCAGATGACCAACCAGGAGCTCGCCACCTGCACGATCGAGGGTGTGCCGATCAAGGTCGCGATCATCAACAACGGTAACCTTGGCATGGTCCGGCAGTGGCAGACGCTGTTCTACAACCAGCGTTACTCCAACACCGACCTGCAGACGGTCCGCCGCATCCCCGACTTCGTCAAGCTCGCCGAGGCCTACGGTTGCGTGGGGCTGCGGTGCGAACGCCCCGAGGACGTGGACGCGACGATCAAGAAGGCCATGGAGATCAACGACGTGCCGGTGGTCGTCGACTTCGTGGTGCACCAGGACGCCATGGTGTGGCCGATGGTCGCGGCAGGGACCAGCAACGATGACATCAAGTTCGCGCGCGACATGGCGCCGGTCTGGGACAGCGAGGACTAGGCATGAGCAGGCACACGCTCTCCGTGCTGGTGGAGAACAAGCCCGGCGTGCTCGCGCGCGTCGCGGCGCTGTTCAGCCGCAGGGGGTTCAACATCGACTCGCTCGCGGTCGGCCCGACCGAGCACGCGGACATCTCCAGGATGACCATCGTGGTCAACGTCGCCGACCTGCCGCTGGAACAGGTCACCAAGCAGCTCAACAAGCTCGTCAACGTGCTGAAGATCGTGGAGCTCGATCCGGCGCAGTCGGTGCAGCGCGAGCTCACGCTGATCAAGGTGCGGGCCGACGCCGACAACAGGTCCAGCGTGCTGGAGCTGGTCAACCTGTTCCGGGCACGCTGTGTCGACGTTTCCTCCGACGCGGTGACCATCGAGGTCACCGGCACTCCGGACAAGCTGCAGGCCTTCATCAAGGTCCTGGAGCCGTTCGGCATCAAGGAGCTCGTCCAGTCGGGCATGGTGGCCATCGGCCGCGGTGCCCGTTCCATCACCGACCGTTCTCTCCGGGCCCTGGACCGGACCGCGTAACGCGTACGAGAAACCCGAAAGGTTAAGCAAGTGACTGAGATCTTCTACGACGACCAGGCCGACCTGTCGATCATCCAGGGCCGGCACGTCGCCGTTCTGGGATACGGCAGCCAGGGCCACGCCCACGCGCTCTCGCTGCGCGACTCCGGCGTGGACGTGCGGGTCGGCCTGCCCGAGGGCTCCAAGAGCAAGGAGAAGGCGGAGGCCGACGGCCTGCGCGTTCTCACTCCCTCGGAGGCCGTCGAAGAGGCCGACCTGACCATGATCCTCGCGCCGGACCACATCCAGCGCCACCTGTACGCCGACCACGTGGCCCCGAACCTCGTCGAGGGCGACGCGCTCTTCTTCGGGCACGGCCTCAACATCCGCTACGGCCTCATCGAGGCGCCCGAGGGCGTGGACGTGGCCATGGTCGCTCCCAAGGGCCCCGGCCACCTCGTACGCCGCCAGTACACGGCGGGCCGCGGCGTGCCGTGTCTCGTCGCGGTCGAGAAGGACGCGAGCGGCAACGCCCTGGACCTCGCCCTGTCGTACGCCAAGGGCATCGGCGGCACCCGCGCCGGCGCGCTGAAGACGACCTTCAAGGAGGAGACCGAGACCGACCTGTTCGGTGAGCAGGCCGTGCTGTGCGGCGGCGTCTCCGAGCTGATCAAGGTCGGTTTCGAGACCCTGATCGAGGCGGGCTACCAGCCCGAGGTCGCCTACTTCGAGTGCCTGCACGAGATGAAGCTGATCGTCGACCTGATGTACGAGGGCGGCATCCACAAGATGTACTGGTCGGTCTCCGACACCGCCGAGTACGGCGGCTACTCCCGCGGCCCGCGCATCGTGACGCAGGAGACGAAGAAGGAGATGCAGCGCATCCTCGCCGAGATCCAGTCCGGCGAGTTCACCAAGGAGCTGGTGGACGAGTTCGACGGCGGCCAGAAGAAGTTCACCGCCTACCGCGACGAGCTGGCCGAGCACCCGATCGAGAAGACCGGCGCCAAGCTCCGTCCGATGATGAGCTGGCTCAAGTAGAGGTTCGGGTGACGGCGTTCATGTGACGGCGTTCATGTGACGGCGCCGAGCCGAAAGCAGCGGCCCGTGCCCCTGGTGACGAGAACTCGTCACCAGGGGCACGGGCCGTTTCACACCGGGTGCCTCGCGGTCCGGTTGTGCCTGATTCCTAGTGCTTGGCGAAGTTCTGGGTCCAGTAGATGCCCCGGGAGCTGTTCGCCACGCCCACGCCGAGGTGGGTGTAGGCGCAGTTCATGATGTTGGCCCGGTGCCCGGAGCTGTTCATCCAGGCGGTGACCACGTCGGCCGGGGTGCGCTGGCCCATCGCGATGTTCTCGGCCCAGGCGCGCATCGGGCTGAACCCGCTCGCCTTGATCCGGGCGGTCATGTCACGGCCGTCCTGCGAGGTGTGGCTGAAGTAGTTCTTGGCCGCCATGTCGTCCGAGTGGCCCTGCGCGGCCGAACGCAGCTGCGGGTCGGAGATGAGCGGGCCACAGCCGCCCTTCTGCCGCTCGACGTTGGTGAGGCGCACCACTTCCTCCGACAGGGAGGATCCCGGTGCGGAGCTGGGAGTGGAGCTGGGGGTGGGGGTGGGCTTGGTGGGGGTGGCGCTGGCCGACGGGGTCGGGGTCGGCCTGGGGGTGGTGGTAGTGGTCGGCGCGGGGGTGGGGGCCGGGGTGTCGGTGGGGGAGCAGCCGAGCCTGACGGGCTTGGAGCGGCCGCTGTTTCCCCGGTAGTCGGTGACGACGGCGTAGTAGACGCCGGGAGCGCAGCGCAGTCTCACCGTCACCCGTCCGTTGGTGCCCTTCCGGGACGCGCTCTTCACGATCGGGTCGGCCCCGGGAACGGCGCGCTTGACGCGGATGCGGACCAGGGCGGTGTCGTCGCAGCCGAGCCGCGCGGCGGAGGCCTGGATCCGTCCCGCCGCGGTGACGTACGGCTTGGCGGCGTACACACGGCACTCGGCCTGCGGAGCGGACGCGGCGTGAGCCGTGGCGATCGGCGTGCTGATGGCCGCCAGACTCCCGAGGCAGAGCAGTGCCGCCCCTAGCGGTCTGCGCATGTCGGTTCCTCCGGTTGGTTAGACGCTGGATGGCCCCCGCATTCTGTCGGTGACAGATCCGTCTTGTCAGCAAATTCCGGACATTTACTGTGAGTCCCAGGTAAACCAGAGTGATCGCATAGGCGTCTGGGGCCGATGGTGCTCCGGTCGGCGTCAGGGATGCCCGAGAGATGAAATTTCCCTCTATGGGCCACTTGAGCTGGATATATGCCGCATGAAGGGAGGTGGTCCCGCGGGGGTCATCCGGGCCGGACGGCGGTTTCGTCGCCGGGCTCTCCCGGACCGACAGGAGCCGAAATATTCTCGTCTTCCGGCGATCACGAGGTTCCGGGGCCTACCGGACGCACACTCGCTGCGATTGAATGTGGCATGGTCTCCCCGGCGCCCTCACCGGCCGTCGTCACCGTGTCGCGCGGCGTGCGCGTCGGCTACGGTGTCGGCTCGATCTGCACCGCGACCTTCTCCACGGTCCCCGGATTGCTGCTGCTGTTCTACATGACGAACGTGCTCGCGGTTCCCGCGTGGATCGCCGGCATCGTGGTCTTCCTGCCCAAGCTCTGGGACATGTTCATCAACCCCTGGGTGGGCCAGCGCTCCGACCGGACGGTCTCCCGCTTCGGCGCCCGCCGTCCCTGGCTGCTCATGGGCGCGGTCACCCTGCCGGTGACGTTCGCCCTCACCTTCGCGGGCCCCCCGCTCACCGGCCTCTCCGCCGCCCTGTACGTCGCCTTCTTCTACTTCCTCACCGCGACGGCCTACGCCTTCTACGAGGTCCCCTACAAGGCGATGCCCGCGGAGATGACCGACGACTACCACGAGCGTTCCTCGCTGCTGCAGTGGAAGATGGTCTTCGTCGGCCTGGGGATCCTGCTCTCCGGGGCGGTCGCGCCGGTGATCGCGGGCACCGAGGCCGCCGGCTACCGGACCATGGGGCTGGTCATCGGTGCCGTGCTGCTGCTGTCGATGCTCGGCGCCTTCTTCGGCACGGCCCGGGCCCCGATGGTCGCGCGGGCCGAGACGGAGCCGTCGATCGCCGCCCAGTTCGCCGCCGCCCGCTCGAACACGACGTTCATGGTGCTGCTCGGTCTGAGCTGCGCCCAGATGTTCGCCGCCGGAGCCATGCTCGCCGGAGCGCCGTACTTCGCTACCTACACGCTGGGCGACCCGGCGGCGACCACCACGCTCTTCCTGGGCATCGTCGGTCCGTTGCTGATCACCATGCCGCTCTGGGTCCGGCTGTCCAAGCGCTACGACAAGCGCGGCGCGATGATCCTGGCGTCGGCGCTGTTCATGGTGGGCGCCGTCGGGATGGCCTTCGCCGGTCCGCTCGGCTGGGCGTACGCGCACGCGTGCGTGTTCCTCGTCGGCGTCGGCTACGCCGGGTTGCAGCTGCTGCAGTTCTCGATGCTTTCCGACGTGATCGTCCACGACGCCCTGGTCACCGGCAAGCGCAGGGCCGGGGTGTTCACCGGGCTCTGGACGGCCGCCGAGACCGTGGTCTTCGCGTTCGGCGCGCTCGTGCTCGGCTGGTTGCTGGGCGCGACCGGATTCGTTGAGTCCGACCCCTCCACGCCGGTCGCCCAGCCCGAGTCGGCGACCACGGCGGCACTGTACGGCTCGACGCTGCTGCCCGCGATCCTGATGGGGCTCAGCATCCTGCTGACCATGCGCTACACCCTGACGGCGGCGAAGATCAAGGAAGCCCAGGAAGCCGGAGCGGCCAGGGGCCAGGAGGGTTGAGAGGATCCCCCTGCCTCTAGGGCGTGATCATCAGGAAGCCGCAGTCGCCGAAGGAGACGACGTCGCCCGGCCGGACCTTGGCCGGGCCGACCAGGCGCCAGTCGTTCAGGCGGGTGCCGTTCAGTGAGCCGAGGTCGACGAGGACCCAGCCCTCCTCGTCGCGGCGGAGCTCGGCGTGCACCCGGGAGACGGTCAGGTCGGCGAGGACCAGATCGCAGGACGACCCCCGGCCCACCACGTAGCGGGTCCTGCCGTCGCCAGGCAGCGCGAGCCGGGGCAGCCGTGGGCGCCGCCAGGCCGACTCCACCCGCTTGGTGAAGTCGGAGGCCGAGGCGACGGCCTCGGTGACCATGCGGCGAAACCGGCCGCGTTGCGGCAGATCGGCGACCAGATTGTCGAGCTCGCCCTGATTGCGTGCGCGCAGAGCCATGTCGACGCGGCCGAGGAAGGTGTCGTGCGACAGATGCCCCTCGACGGCACGGTCGCGCAGCTCGTTGATCGCGCGATCACGGTCCCCGTCGGAGGCACGGGCCGGGGGATGCGTCGAGCTCATCCTCCGAGTATCGGCCCCGAGGGCGGAGCCTGTCCAGAATATGCAGATCTCTTGCGCCATGAATACTGCGTATGCATACTCGGTATTCATGGCGATCCGACAGGGGCTTCTCGCCCTGCTGAGTCAGGGGCCTCGTTACGGCTACCAGTTGCGTGCCGAGTTCGAGGCGTCCACGGGGGCGACCTGGCCGCTCAACATCGGCCAGGTCTACACAACGCTCTCCCGCCTGGAACGCGACGGCCTGGTGAGCCCCGGCGAGCAGGACGAGCAGGGCCGGGTCGTCTACTCGATCACCGAGGCCGGTCTGGCCGAGATGGGGCGATGGTTCAGCACCCCCGTCGCCCAGTCGGACCGGCCTCGGGACGAGCTGGTCATCAAGCTCGCCCTGGCGGTCACCGCCACCACGGACGTGCGGCCGATCATCCAGGCCCAGCGCACCGCGACCATGCGCACGTTGCAGGCGTTCGTCCAGGCCAGGCGCGTGAGCGTGGAGAACCCCGCACAGCGGCTGGTGCTCGACTCGATGATCTTCCAGGCCGAGGCCGAGCAACGCTGGCTCGACCACTGCGAGGCCGTGCTCACGGCCTCCCCCCGGTCGCGAAGGTCCGCAGCCACGGAAAACCCGGACACGGAACACCCGAACGCAGAGGTCCCGGACGTGGAAGTCCCGGACGCGGGATCCCCACGCGTGTGACCTCCCGACGCGTGATCCCCAGACACAGGACCGAAGCGTGGTCCCCACACACAGGAGACGGACAGTTGACACCCTTACCAGGACCACGACCAGGGACCCGCGCGCCGGGGGTACCCAGATGACCTTCGAACCGGTCGTCCGGCTCGCGGACGTGACCCGCACGCACGGCGACGGGCCACAGAGCGTGACGGCACTGCGCGGGGTGAGCCTCGACGTCGGCGCCGGAGAACTCGTCGCGGTGATGGGCCCCTCGGGGTCAGGTAAGTCCACCCTGCTCAACCTCGCCGGGGGCCTCGACCTGCCCACCTCGGGCTCCGTGGTCGTGGAGGGCACGCCGCTGGCGAGTCTGCGGGCCGGGGAGCTGGCCGGGCTCCGGCGCAGGCACGTGGGTTACGTCTTCCAGGACCTCAACCTGATCCCGTCGCTCACCGCGCTGGAGAACGTGACCCTCCCGCGCGAGCTGGACGGGATCGCTTTCAAAAACGCCCGCCGCGAGGCGATGGAGGTGCTCGCCGAGGTCGGTCTGGGCGAGATCGCCGACCGCTTCCCGGAAGAGATCTCCGGCGGCCAGCGTCAGCGGGTCGCCATCGCCCGCGCGCTGGTGGGGGAGCGGCGGCTGATCCTGGCCGACGAGCCCACCGGCGCGCTCGACACCCCGACCGGCGACGACATCCTCCAGCTCCTGCGCACCCGCTGCGACGCGGGAGCCGCCGCGCTGCTCGTCACCCACGAACCCCGCTACGCCGCCTGGGCCGACCGGGTGGTCTTCCTGCGCGACGGCGAGATCGCCGACTCCACCGAGGTTCCCACGGAGAGCGCTCGATGAGCACGCGAACGGACACCCGGCTGCGCGACGGGAGGAACACGTGAACGCCATGCTCGCCGCGTTACGGATCTCCCGCAGGGACGCCCTGCGGGCCAGAGGCCGCAGCGCGCTGATCATGCTGATGATCGGCCTGCCCGTTCTCGTCCTCACCGGTTTCCTGACCCTGGCCGAGACCGCCGACATCAACCCCCGCGAGGGCCTCGCCGCGGAACTCGGCACGGCCGACGTCCTGATCCGGGCCTCCGGGGTACGAGGGGAGGTGAGGCAGGACATCAGAGGCCGAGCATGGTCGAGCAACGGGTCGCTCGGTGGTCCCACACGGCCCTGGACACAGGCCGAGGTGGGAGAGCTCCTCGAACCCGGAGGTCGGTTCCTCCCGATGAACGAGGGCAGCGTCGACTACCTGGCCGCCGACGGCCGCGACCACGTGGGCGGGCGCGAGGTGGACCTGCGAGACCCTCTGACAGCGGGAATGTACCGCCTGGTCGAGGGCCGCTTCCCGGCCTCCACTCAGGAGATCGCGGTGACTCCGAAGATGCTGGAGCGGGGAGCCCGCCTCGGTGCGAGGCTGGAGGTCACTCGGGCCGGGAAGCCGATGAGGGTCGTCGGCGTGGTCGAGCACCCGCACTGGTCCCGTAGTACGGAGATCGTCGGGCTCCCCGGCACCCTGCTCTTCGCCCAGCCGGGCACCCAGGGCACGAACTGGCTGGTCGACACCCCGGGACCGGTCACCGCGGCCGTCGTCCAGCGGTTGAACGCGGTCGGACTCGTGGTCCAGTCCCGCGCCGTCATCGAGAACCCGCCCGACCGCGACTGGCTCACGCCTTCGGGCAATGAGAACCGGCCCGTGGCGATCGGACTCGCCGGGGTCATGATCGTACTGGAGGTGGTGTTGCTCGCCGGCCCCGCCTTCGCGGTCGGCCTCCGCCGCCGCCGCAGGGAACTCGCGCTGATCGCCGCCCAGGGTGGCTCGCCGAGGCACCTGCGTCTGATCGTTCTCGCCGACGGGGTCGTTCTCGGCGGCGGGGCCGCGGCCCTCGGCCTGGTCCTCGGCGTGGGCCTGGCATCGCTCTCGGCCGCACTGGAGGGCGGTCGGCTGATCGGCGCGGTCGGTCCCCTGGAGATTCCCTGGGCTCCGATCGCGGGCGTCTCCCTGCTCGGCGCGGTAAGCGGGATCGTCGCCGCCCTGGTGCCCGCGGTGCAGGCGGCACGCCAGGACGCGGCGGCTGTGCTCGGCGAGCGCCGGAGCACGGTGCGCGACCGGGTGGGCCGCCCGGTGTTGGGCCTGATACTCCTCGCAGCCGGAGTCATGGCGACCGTCCTGTCCATCAGGTACGACGTGGTCTGGGTCTTCGCCGCCGCGGTCCTCAGCCAGTTGGGGCTGGTCGCGCTGGCGCCGAGGCTGGTCAGGAGCGCCGCCGCCCTGGCCACCCGGCTCCCGTTGCCCTTCCGGCTGGCCGCCCGCGACGCCTCCCGCCACCGTGGCCGCACCGCGTCCGCCGTCGCGGCGGTGATGACCGCCACGGCCACGGTCGTCGCGGCCGGCATCGCGGTGAACAGTGACTTCGCCCAGAGCCGGGACGCCTTCCAGGCGGCCGTTCCGACAGGAACCACGAGGATCGAGGGCAACGACCTCGACGACGATCGCTGGGCGAAGGTGAGGGCCACTGTCGAGCGGATCCTGCCGGGGGTGCCTCTGATCGAGGGCGTCAAGGTCCGGGACGCCGGAAACGTGGCAGGCGACCTGACCCTTCGAGAGACCGATGAGAACCAGAGGACGATCTTCTACGGAGACCTCCCCGTCGGGGACGAGCGGCTGCTGGTCCTCGTGCAGGGACGGCGCGACCCGGTGGCCTCGGCCGCGTTCGCCTCGGGAAAGGCGGTGGTGTTCGATCCGGAGCTGGTGCGGGACGGGAAACTCGTCATGACCCTGTACACCTATCGAGGCCAAGCCCCGGAGCATCGCGAGATCACCGTTCCCGCCGTCCTGGCCGAGGCCGCCGATCCCCGGCACGCCGTCGCGGTGCTGCCGATCATCGCCGTACGGGACGCCGGGCTGAAGACCGAGCCCCGCGTCCTGTACGTCGACCCGGCCGCACGCCGGCTCACCGAACGGCAGGGTGCTCAACTGGAGTGGGAGCTCACCGGGGTGGTGCCCGGGGCTTACCTTCGCATCGCCGTCGAGCGCGGATTCCAAGGCGACGTCGCCCCCTGGATGTGGTTGCTCCTGGGCGCGGCGCTCGTCCTGGTGCTGGGCGGTACGTTCGTCGCCACCGGGCTCGCTGCGGCGGACATGCGGCCTGATCTGACCACGATGGCCGCCGTCGGGGCGCCGCCCGGCACGCGCAGACTGGTTGTCGCGGGGCAGGCCGGATTCATCGCGGGGCTCGGCGCGCTGATCGGTGCGGTGGCCGGTGCCGTGACGGGAGTCGCCGCGACCTGGCCCATGACGACCCCGATGTACGAGGCCTCCCTGAGCCGGGTCGGTGAGTTCCCGTCTCTCCCGCTGGGGACGCCGACGCTCGAGATCCCCTGGCTCCTCCTGACGACCGTGGTGATCGGCTTGCCGGTGCTGGCGGCTCTGCTGGCGGGGGTGTTCACTCGCCCGAGGGTGACCCTGACTCGCAGGACCGGCTAGCGCCTCCTGTGGTCTCTCGCCGGTCCCGACCCGTGGGACCGGCGAACACGCGGTGTCCCGCGGCTCCGGAGTCAGTCGGTGACGTCGGCGCAGACCACGTGGGCGCCCAGCTCGACCATCCGCTGCTCGCTGCGCGCGTCGGCGACCCTCGCCATCAGGATCGGCGCCTCGCTCGCGGCGAGCTGTGGCAACCTGGCGCGCACCCCGCGATGGATGTCCCTGACCACGTCCTCGGCCGCCGACATGTGGACCTTCACATGCAGCATGATCCCCGGGGCGCCCGAGGAGGTACTGGCCTCGGAGATCCACACGTGGTGGACGAGCGGGTAGTCGACGAGCAGGTGTGAGATCGCGGCACGCAGCGCGGGCAGGATCGGGTGGTCGCATCGGCGGTATCCCGGGTCCACCATCTGCATCGGGCCCGACAGGTGCGGGCGAGGTGCCGGGATCCACGGCTGGGAGGGCGCTGCCGGCACCGGCGTTCTCTGCGGGCGCGCGGGCGCGGGACGCGAGACCGTGGCCATCGCCCCGGTCGCGTACGCCGTCGGCGCCGCGCTCGACAGCGCGGGCGTGGGGCCGCTGCGCGTCGAGAGCAGGTAGCGCTGGAGGTCCTCGATCGGCACGGCCGCGGCCGCCGGACCCGCCGCGTCGATCACGATCTCCCGCACGCCGGTGACGCGCTGGATGTCGAGGATGGTGTCGGCGTCGCACGCCGACAGCGAGTGGCTGCCGCGGTGCCGCGCGTAGGTGTCCGCCGAGGTGTATCCGAGCAGGACACGATCACCGGCCTGGGTCGTGCCGAGCACGACGGAGCGGTCGGGTCGCACGGCAACCAGGAGTCCCCATTCGGCCAGCGCCGCGAGCAGCCGGTGCGGGTCGCCGTGCTGCGCGAGTACGTTGCCGAGAGCGGGGTTCCCGATGCTCATATGAGGAACGATAGGTAGTGGACCACGGCTTATCAGGGTAATAGCGAAGTTTTCTTGGGATCAAGACCAACTTGAATTTTGGTGCATGAGATCTGTCAAGGACGGGTAATCGCCTCGTGGGTCGCGAGATCCCCTCACGTCCCACCCGTCTCCGGAGCCTCTCCGAGGGGTTTCCCGGTGGCGCGAAGCGTCTCGGATCGCGGGACACTCGTGAACGCGTTCACAAGCGCCGATAGACTACGTGAGGTCCGTGCACCCCTCACCGTCTAGTAAGGATCCAGCCTGTGAACAAGCCCGTCGTACTGGTCGCTGAGGAACTTTCCGAGGCTGGTCTCGCGGTTCTGGGCGCGGACTTCGAAGTCCGCCACACCGACGGCGCCGACCGCGCCCAGTTCCTGCCCGCCCTCGCCGACGTGGACGCGCTCATCGTGCGCAGCGCCACGCAGGTCGACGCCGAGGCGATCGCCAACGCTCCCAGGCTCCGCGTCGTCGCCCGCGCGGGCGTCGGCCTGGACAACGTCGATGTGGAGGCCGCCACCAAGGCCGGTGTCATGGTCGTCAACGCGCCGACCTCCAATATCACCAGCGCCGCCGAGCACACCGTCGCCCTCATCCTCGCCTCCGCCCGCAACGTCGCCCAGGCGCACTCCGCGCTCAAGGGCGGCGAGTGGAAGCGCTCGAAGTACACCGGGGTGGAGCTCGACGAGAAGGTCGTCGCGATCCTCGGCCTCGGCAAGATCGGCCAGCTGGTCGCGCAGCGCCTCCAGCCGTTCGGCGTCGAACTGATCGCCTACGACCCCTACCTGCAGCCGGCCCGCGCCGCGCAGATGGGCGTCCGGCTGGTCTCGCTCGAGGAGGCCCTGAGCGAGGCCGACTTCATCACGGTGCACCTGCCCAAGTCCAAGGAGACCATCGGTCTCATCGGCGACAGGGAGCTCCACGCGGTCAAGCCGAACGTGCGCCTCATCAACGTCGCCCGGGGCGGCATCATCGACGAGAACGCCCTCTACTCCGCGATCAAGGAGGGCCGCGTCGCCGGCGCCGGCATCGACGTGTTCCCCAAGGAGCCGGTCACCGACAGCCCGCTCTTCGAGCTCGACCAGGTCGTCGTCACCCCGCACCTGGGCGCCTCCACCCACGAGGCCCAGGAGAAGGCGGGCACCCAGGTCGCGCGCAGCGTGAAGCTCGCCCTCGCCGGGGAGTTCGTGCCGGACGCGGTCAACGTCCAGGGCGGTGCCGTCGCCGAGGACGTCAAGCCGGGCCTGCCGCTCGCCGAGAAGCTCGGCCGGGTGTTCACCGCCCTCGCGGGCGAGGTCGCCACCAAGCTCGACGTCGAGGTGCGCGGTGAGATCGCCTCCCACGACGTCCGCGTGCTGGAGCTGGCCGCGCTCAAGGGCGTCTTCACCGACGTGGTCGAGGACTCGGTCACCTACGTCAACGCCCCGCTGCTGGCCAAGGACCGGGGGGTGTCGGTCGAGCTGGTCACCAGCTCCGAGAGCCCCGACTGGCGCAACGTCGTGACGGTCCGCGGCGTCCTCGCCGACGGCCGCACGGTCTCGGTCTCCGGCACCCTGTCCGGGCCGAGGCAGATCACGAAGATCGTCGAGGTCAACGGCTACCAGATGGAGATCGAGCCCACCGACCACCTGTCGTTCTTCACCTACACCGACCGTCCCGGCATCGTCGGCGTGGTCGGCCGTATCCTCGGCGACCACTCGATCAACATCGCCTCGATGCAGGTGGCCCGGGACGCCAAGGGCGGCAAGGCGCTGATCGCCCTCACCGTCGACACCGCGATCCCGGCAGAGGTGATCGACCAGATCGGCGCGGAGATCGGCGCCGACAGCGGCCGCTCGGCCGACCTGGCCGACTAGCCCCGTTTCCCGCGCGTGCCGCGTCGTCGCGGGTCGGTGGCCCTTCCCGATCCAGGACGACATGCGATCACCCAGGACCGATCGGGGGACGTACGGGAAACACGACCGTGGTCCACCGATGTGGCCGCCGCCCCGATGATCGGGGCGGCGGCCACATCTCGTCTCAGCATATGAGAAGTGTGTACGCCGGGCGAGACGGCGTTTCCGTGGGCAGGTAACCTGGAATGAAATGCGCCAGGTTCTCGTAATTCCTACCTGCCGCGGCGAGGCCTGACAGGGGCAGGCCGGCGACTCGCCGCGGTGTCGTGGCGCTTGCCGGCTCCAAGCCCCCGTCGCCGGTCCGTGATCCGGACCCTCGACATCAGGCCTGGTCGGAGTCCCGACCGGAGACTTGACCACCTTCCTTGCTCGCGTGCGACCGAGACGAGATTCGCCATGTACGACATGTATCCCTGGAACCGTCCCGAGGAGACAGAGGACGAGGCCACCGACGCGCTCCAGACCGCTCTGGACCGCAGGGACAACGGTGGTGCCCCCACCCGCTGAACCCGTTCTCGCCGTCACCGGGGCCTCCACGGCCTCCCGGCGGCGATCCGCCGGCGTGTCTCATCCGCCGGGCACGACTTCGGTCGCGAGCTCGACCCGCTTGGCGAGCTGGACCCCCTGCGGGTCGGGGCGGACCGCGCCGACGAAGGAGGCGCGGCGCCAGGAGCTGAGTTTCTCCTCCTTGACGACGTCGCCGCTCTGCGGGGCGTGAACCATGTAGCCGGGCTTTGTGATCATGCCGACATGGCCGAGACCGCTGAAGAAGGCCAGGTCACCGGGCCTGAGATCCTTCCAGGCGATCTTCTTGGAGAAGGCGGCGTACTGGTCGTAGGTGACGCGGGGAAGTTTGATCCCGGCGGCGCCGTAGGCGCGGAGCATCAGGCCGGAGCAGTCGAAGCCGCCGTTGCCGGTGCCGCCCCAGACGTAGGGCGTTCCGCGCTTGGACATGGCCCACTGCACGGCCTTCTGCCAGGCGGGCCTGACGGCCATGGCCTTCAGTGTTTCCTTCAGCGTGGGGGTTTTGAGCGCCGCTGGCCCGGGGGCGGGGGGCGGGGAGGCGGCCAGCGCGGCGGTCGAGGTCGCGCACACCGCGGCGCCGGCGAGGATCAGGGAGGCGGAGATGGACAGGACGCGGGGGAGAACTGTGCCGGACAGGATGATTCCTTCCATAAGGCCGGCCGGGTGAGCTGTCGGGCTCGGGCCTGGAGGTCGCCCTACGACGCGAGAACGCGCTGATTCGCCCCAAGGGATCCGCCTGATGACGACCGGGGACGCGCTCCGGGGGAGGAGCGGTGTTCCCGGGGGTGCGGTAGATCCCGTAAAGAGTGGTTCCCCGGCTCCGTGCGGGCCCGGTAAGGGGATGGCCCGTACGGATTAGGCGGTGATGTGAATGGGAGGACCATAACGAAACCTCCCGAAACGGTCAATAGGGAGCAAAAAAGGACAAAACGATCAGAGGGTCTGTCGTGCGAACACGTCCGCAGAATGAGACCGGTGTTCAATCGCCGAGACGGACCGGTAAGGTGCCTGCATGGATTCGCGTAACATTCGCCTGGCGGTCATCCCCGGGGACGGAATCGGAGTCGAGGTCGTCGCCGAAGGGCTGAAGGTCCTCGAAGCGGTCGGCACGAAGGTGGAGACCACCACCTACGACCTCGGCGCCAAGCGCTACCACGAAACCGGCGAGACCCTGCCGGACCCGGTCCTCGACGAACTGCGCGGATACGACGCGATCCTGCTCGGCGCGGTCGGCGACCCCAGCGTGCCCCCGGGCATCCTGGAGCGCGACCTGCTCCTCAAGCTCCGCTTTCAGCTCGACCACTACGTGAACCTGCGCCCGGTCAAGCTCTTTCCCGGCGTCGAGACGCCGCTGGGCAGGTCCCGCCCCGAGGACATCGACATGATCGTCGTCCGTGAGGGCACCGAGGGGCCGTACGCCGGAGCGGGTGGCGTCATGCGCAGGGGCACGGCGCACGAGATCGCCACCCAGGAGTCGCTGAACACCGCCTACGGCGTCGAGCGCGTCGTGCGTTACGCCTTCGACAAGGCGCTCGGCCGCCCCCGCAAAAAGCTGACGCTGGTCCACAAGACCAACGTGCTCACCTACGCCGGCGACCTCTGGGCCCGCACCTTCGACCGCGTCGGCCTGGAATACCCCGAGGTCCAGACCGACTACTGCCACGTCGACGCGGCCTCGATGTTCTTCGTCAGCCAGCCGGAGCGCTTCGACGTGATCGTCACCGACAACCTCTTCGGTGACATCCTCACCGACATCGGCGCGGCGATCGCCGGCGGCATCGGCCTGGCGGCGAGCGGCAACGTCAACCCCGACCGCACCGCGCCGAGCATGTTCGAGCCGGTTCACGGCAGCGCCCCCGACATCGCGGGCCAGGGCAAGGCCGACCCGACCGCCACGATCCTGTCGGTCGCCATGCTCCTCGACCACCTCGGCATGACCGCCGAGGCCACCAGGGTCGAGCAGGCCGTCGCCGACGACCTGGTCGAGCGGACGGCCGGCCGGGCCGGCCGGACCACCCACGAGATCGGCGACGACATCACCGCCCGAGTAGCCGGCTGAGGAAGCCGCCTCCCTCGACCCCGACGCGCCTGGCGGCTCACCTGAGCCGCCAGGCGCGTTTTTGTTTCTCCAGCACTGCCGGTTTTCGGCATGGATGGAGTAGTTTCCCGTTACCCGGTCCGACGCAGAATGGACCCCAAGGGTAAGCCAGACCTCAAGAGAAGGATCCGTGCGATGACCACCGCTCAGAAGCTCAGCTTCGACGTGCAGCTCTCCGACCACGCTCGCACCGCGGCAGAGCGCGAGCAGGTAATGGCGAGCCCCGGGTTCGGTCAGGTCTTCACCGACCACATGATCTCGATCGACTACACCGAGGGGGAGGGCTGGCACGACGCCAGGCTCATGCCGTACGGCCCGCTCAGCCTCGACCCCGCGACGTCGGTCTTCCACTACGCGCAGGAGCTTTTCGAAGGGCTCAAGGCCTACCGCCAGGAGAACGGCGCGATCGTGACCTTCCGGCCGGAGGCGAACGCCGCCCGCTTCAACAGCTCCGCGCTGCGGATGGCCATGCCCGAACTGCCCGAGGAGACGTTCGTCGAGTCGCTGGAGCTGCTCGTCCAGACCGACCGCGAGTGGGTCCCGACCACGCCGGGGCACAGCCTCTATCTGCGCCCCTTCATGATCGCCACGCAGCCGGCGCTCGGTGTCAACTACCCGTCCAGGAGCTACAAGTACATGGTCATCGCCTCTCCGGCGGCGGCCTACTTCGGAGGCGGGCAGGCCGTGACGGTCTGGCTCTCCACCGAGTACACCCGCGCGGCCCCCGGCGGCACCGGCTTCGCCAAGTGCGGCGGCAACTACGCGGCGGCCTTCGTCGCCCAGCGCCAGGCCGTCGAGCAGGGCTGTGACCAGGTGGTCTGGCTGGATGCGGGCGAGCACCGCTACGTCGAGGAGATGGGCGGGATGAACCTGTTCTTCGTCTACGGAGACCGCCTGCTCACCCCGGCGCTCACCGGCACCCTCCTGCCCGGCATCACCCGTGACTCGATCCTCTCCCTCGCCTCCGACCTCGGCCTCCAGGCCGAGGAGGGGCGCCTGTCGGTCGAGGAGTGGCAGCAGGGCTGCGAGACGGGCGAGCTCACCGAGGTCTTCGCCTGCGGCACCGCCGCGGTCGTCACCCCGGTCGGCTCGGTCAAGGGCGCCGACCGCGCCTGGACGATCGGCGACGGCACCCAGGGGCCCGTCACCTCGAAGATCCGCGAGGAGCTCGTGGGGATCCAGTACGGGACCCGTCCCGACCCGCACAGCTGGGTCCACAAGATCTGCTGACCGCCTTCCACCGCCGTCGAGGGCGACGGAGCGTATGGCTGGGTCCACACGATCCGTTGCCCCCGTTTTCCACACGCGTCGTGTCGTCGCGGGTCAGCGGCCGTGTCCGATCCGGTGCGACGAGTGATCACTTCAGGTTGATCGAGGTCGCGCGCGGAGTGCAGGGCCGATCCCGTGCGGGAGAGGCCCGGTCGAGGCGTCCGGGGATCCCCGCTCGGCGGGGGCTCCGGCCTCCCGCCCCGGCCGGGCCTCCCGCCGAGTGGGCCTACCCTTCGGTCAGCTTGCCGGTGTCGATCGTGAGGTTCCAGGGAGCGGGGAGCTCAAGGGGCTCTCCAAGGGTCACCTGGTGTTGCCGCTGGTAGCCCCTCTCCCCGGGATGGCTGAGGAGCCGGGCGAGATTCTGGGTGGCGTCGATCACCAGATAGAGCGGAACCCCGGCGATCGCGCAGTTTTCCGGTTTGGTGACGTGGTCGTCGCTCCGACTACTGGGGGAGACCACCTCCACGACGAGCAGCGTCTCCTCCGCATAGACGTTCTCCTCGTCCCACATGCGGGGAGACTTCGGCAGGACAAGGAGATCGGGCCGATAACGATCTTTCTGGACGCCCAGGAAGAGCTTGACGTCGTATACGGGATGCCAGCCCTGTTCCGTGGCGAACGGGATGAGCTGGATCAACAACTGCAGGATGCTCTTGGCGTGGTTGAGTGTGGGCAACTCCCTCACCACGATCCGGCCGTTGATGATCTCGACCTTACGGTCGGGCCACTGGTCGCAGGTCCTCTGGTAGTGCGCTTCGAGCTCCTGATGGTTGGTGGACACGAGCTTCGCCTCGCGGCGTTCCAGGGTCTTGGCCATGAGGTCATCCTTCCCTCCGCGCGGGTGGGCGCAACGTGTTTGTCACATCACTTAAGGTAATCGGAAGAGTTTTCCTCCGCCCACGGTTCGGGAAAGTTTTCGTCAGTGCTTTCGAATCATGGTGAGGCCGTCGGCGATGGGAAGCATGATCGAGGTGACCCGCTCGTCGGCGCTCACCATGTCGTTGAACTCGCGGATGTGCCGCACGGTCTCGTCGTCCCTGGTGGGGTCGGCGACGTGCCCGCTCCACAGGGTGTTGTCGACGAGGATCACCCCGCCGGGGGCCAGGCGCGACATGAGGATCTCGTAGTAGACGGGATAGTTGACCTTGTCGGCGTCGATGAACGCCAGGTCGACGGCCGGGTGTTCGGGAAGCTCGCGCAGCCGCTCGGCCGCGGGCCCGATCCTCAGCTCGATGCGGTCGGCGACCTGTGCCTTCTCCCAGTGACTCCGGGCGACCGCCGTCCACTCCTCGCTCACGTCGAAGCAGGTGAGCCCGCCGCCGGGAGCGAGCCCTCTGGCGAGGCAGATGGAGGAGTAGCCGGTGAAGGTGCCCACCTCCACCGCGTTCCTGGCGCCGCAGAGCTGGGCGATCATGGTAAGGAAACGCCCCTGGTCGGGGGAGATCTGCATGGACGCGTTGTCGCCGGTCAGCTCGCGGGTCTCGACGGCGAGGGCGTCGAGGACGTCGTCGGGCTGGCTGGTGTGCGCGAGCAGATACTGCCCCACGGTGGGGTCGAGGTAAGTCGCCTTCATGGGGCCCATTCTCGCCGGTGCCGGACGGCGACGGGGGTGATTCCAGGCCGTGTCCCGGGCCGTTCGGGCACGCCGTAGGTCTCGGATCCTGAGATCAATGTGTCAGATGGTGTCGGCGTGTGGCAGACTCCGAAGCATCATGTTCTACGCTCTGCTCATTATCGGCAGGCGCGCCGGCTGAAAAGGGACACCGCCGGCGCGCAGACCTCTCACGTCCGTGAGGGGTCATTTTTGTTTCCAGAAGCCGAACGAGCGCGCGGCGAATCATCGAACCCGCGAAGGAGATTGACATGGCCGACGATCGTTTCCACGTGTACGACACCACTCTTCGTGACGGTGCCCAGCAGGAAGGGCTCAACCTCACGGTGGCCGACAAACTGGCCATCGCGCGTCACCTGGACGGTCTGGGCGTCGGCTTCATCGAGGGAGGCTGGCCGGGAGCCAACCCCAAGGACACGGAATTCTTCAGGCGCGCTCAAACAGAGCTCGACCTGAAGCACGCGCAGCTCGCCGCGTTCGGCGCGACCCGCCGGGCAGGTGTGAAGGCAGCCGACGACCCATTGGTGGCCGCGCTGCGCGAATCCGGCGCGCCGGTCGTAACCCTTGTCGCCAAGAGTCACGACCGGCACGTGGAGCTGGCCCTCCGCACGACCCTTCAGGAGAACCTCGCGATGATCCGCGACACGGTCTCCCACCTTCGTGCGGAGGGCCAGAGGGTCTTCCTCGACGCGGAACACTTCTTCGACGGTTACAAGTCCAACCCCGACTACGCGCTGGAGGTCCTGCGCACCGCCGCCGAGGCGGGAGCCTCTGTCATCGCGCTGTGCGACACCAACGGGGGCATGCTCCCCGACGAGCTGGCCGAGGTGGTGCACGCGGCCGTCGGGACGTCGGCGAGGATCGGCATCCACTGCCACGACGACACCGGCTGCGCGGTCGCCAACTCGCTGGCCGCGGTCAAGGCGGGCGCCACCCACGTGCAGGGCTGCGCCAACGGCTACGGCGAGCGGTCGGGCAACGCCAACCTCTTCACCGTGGTGGCGAACCTGCAGCTCAAGCGGGGATTCGACCTCGTGCCGAAGGAGGCGTTGGCCGACATGACCAGGATCGCCCACGCGATCACCGAGGTCACCAACGTCACCCCCAACTCCCACGCTCCCTACGTGGGCGTCTCCGCCTTCGCGCACAAGGCCGGGCTGCACGCCAGCGCGATCAAGGTCGATCCCAACCTCTACCAGCACATCGACCCCGCCGAGGTCGGCAACGACATGCGCATGCTCGTCTCCGACATGGCCGGGCGCGCCTCGGTCGAGCTCAAGGGGCGCGAGCTGGGTTACGAGCTGTCCTCCGACACCTCACGGGAGCTGGTGAACCGGGTCAAGGAGATGGAGTCGAAGGGCTACACCTTCGAGGCCGCCGACGCCTCCTTCGAGCTCCTGTTGCGCGACACCGTCGCGGGCGAGAGCAGGCGCCACTTCCAGGTCGAGTCCTGGAGGGTGATCGTCGAGCGGGCGCGAGGCGGCGAGGTCGTGAGCGAGGCCACCGTGAAGCTGCACGCCAAGGGGGAGCGGATCATCGCCACCGGCGAGGGCAACGGCCCGGTCAACGCCCTCGACCGGGCCGTGCGGCTGGGCCTGGAGCGGCTCTACCCCGAGCTGGCGGGGGTCGAGCTGATCGACTTCAAGGTGCGGATCCTGGAGGGTACGCACGGCACCGACGCCGTCACGCGCGTGCTGGTCACCTCCAGCGACGCGGCCGGGGAATGGTCCACGGTCGGCGTCGACGAGAACATCATCGAGGCCTCCTGGCAGGCGCTTGAGCAGGCGGTGACCTTCGGGCTCCTGCGCGCGGGCCACGCCGTCTGACAGCCGCCCCGCCACAGCCCTCGGGGGTGGCGGGCGCTGTCGGGAAAGGGCCGCCGGGAGACCTCCTCACGGTGAACGGGCGGGTGCCGGGAGGCACCCGCCCGTGTCGTCTCCGGCGAGGAGAGCCGTCAGGCTCGGCGGGAAGGCCGCCGGAGAGGACTCTTCTCGGGCGGGGGAGACCGTCAGGAGAGGTCGGCGCCGCGCACGCGGAAGCTCACCTGGCCCTCAGAGGTCTCCAGGCTGACCTTGCCGCCCGAGCAGGAGAGCGACGGACTGCCGGTGCCGGGCACCACCACGGTCAGCACGGCGTCGCCCGAGGCGGGCGAGACGACCGCGGGGGCGGGGTGCTTCAGCAGGTAGGAGGAGGAGACCCAGCCCTGGTAGGGGTTCTTCTGACCCTGGACCACCTTCAGTCCCGAGACCGGCTTGCAGGACGGCATCGAGACCTGGACGAGCGTCGCCTTCCAGCCCGTCTTGTCCTTCACCACGACCTGGCCGCCGCTGCTGGAGACGGTGGACAGTTCGTGGGAGAAGTGCCAGAGGTTGCGGACCTTCGAGCCCTTGGGAACCGTGTCCAGCACGGCCATCACGTCCTCGCGGTGGTTGACGAGCACCGAGCGGGTCCTGGGCACGCCGTAGGCCCTGTCGGTGAGCCGGTAACTCTGCCGGTCGGAGCCGATCGAGGACCTGCTCAGCGCGGTGGCGGTCTTGCCGCGGAATCTCGCCCCGGCCACCATCGAGGTGTTGTGGGCCTCGGGGGACATCGTCCAGTGGCGGTAGCCGCTGTTCTCGTAGGAGTCGAAGCCGGCGTCGACCAGGACGTTACGGCCCTGGGCGTAGTAGGTCACTCCCAGGTGGTCCTCGTGGCCGTGATACTTCATGCCGGGCCCGAAGCGGATGGAGTAGAACGCCGACTCGGGCTTGTCCCAGGCGGTGCGCCCGTAGACGTAGCCGCCCCGGAACACCCGTACGGCCTGCTTCGGGTGGCTGTAGCCGACCGGCCGCACGTCCGCGCCACCGTCACCGATCGGGACCATGAACCCGTCGGGCTGGGTGGAGTGGGAGATGAAGTCCTCCAGCGACTTCCAGCGCCTGGAGATGTCGGCGGGCACCTTCCGCTTGCAGGCCCTGATGTCGTCCATCGCGACCTTCAGGCGGTCGTAGACGTAGAGCGCGTAGCGCGGGGCTTGCTCGCGCAGCGCGCCCTGGGAGTCGACGTCGAGCTTCACGGTCTCGGTGAGCCGCCTGATCGCGAGGCTGGACCACTGGTCGCGGCCGTAGCGGCAGCCGATGCCGAGCAGCGCGATGTCCTGGTCGATCCCGTGGTTGTGGCCCTTCTCGTACAGCCTGGGGTCGGAGAGCATCTTCGCGTGCTCGGCCAGGCTGCCGGAGAGCCACGACCCGCCGACGTGCTTGCTGAGGCAGACCAGGGCGGGGGCGCGCAGCGCGATCGGGTGCTCCTGCCAGGCGTACGGGCTGGTCTTCGCGCCGCCGCGGGGGTTGTCCGCCACCCAGTCCTTCGCGATCTCGACGGCCCGCGCCAGGTAGGCCTCGTTGCCGTTCGTCTCGTAGTCGGCGACGAGACGGCCCATCCAGCGCAGCGAGTGGAAGACCATGCTCCACGAGCGGTTGCGGTAGGGATCGGTACGCCAGTTGACGTCCTTGCCGATCTTCACCGGGTCCAGGGCGAGAAAGGCGAGCTCGCCGTTCATGATGTCCGCCCCCGTCGGGGTGGCGGGGAGCCAGTCGCCCTGGCACTCGGTGGTGCGTTTCGCCTCCCTCGCCTCCGCGGTACCGGCTGTGACGCCGCAGGTCATCAGGAGGATGAGGGAGAGAGCGAGTGCTTGTGTGCGGCGGCGCACGCCAGTTCCTTCCGGGCCGAACGGGGGAGGTGGATCATGCTTCCGAATCCCACCAAACCGGTCAAGCTGGGGTGGTCGCTTCCGGAACATCGTTAGCAACTAGATGCGGGTCTCCCAGTTTCCTCACAGCCGTCACGCGATTCACAGAGGTCACAGCGTTGGCCGGTCGGTGCGGTCGGTGCGGTCGGTGCCGCTCGTGTCGCCGCGCCGCGTCCGGTGTCGCCTGCGCCGCTCTTCACCCTCACGGTGCGGTCGGTGAACCCGCGCTCGTACCGTGGCGTGATTCCATCGGTCGATGGCCCTGCGACCACTCGCGCGGGTCCTCGCGTTTCGGCAGGCTCGGGGCATGAGACTCGCCGACATCGTCATCCCCGGCACACCGGCCGCACGTGGCGCGCTGGAGGTGGCGACCGCCTACTGTTCGCCCGCCCTGCTCAACCACTCCGTCCGCGCCTACCTGTGGGCGGCGGCCTACGGCGCGATGAACGGCATCGCCTTCGACGACGAGCTGCTGTACGTCGCCTCGATGATGCACGACATCGGCCTCGTGAGGGAGTTCGACAGCCACACCGTGCCGTTCGAGGAGGCGGGGGGCCACGTCGCGTGGGTCTTCGCCGCCGGGGCCGGGTGGCCCGTGGAGCGCCGCGTGCGCGCGTCGGAGATCGTCGTACGCCACATGTGGGACAAGGTCGACCCCGAGCAGGACCCCGAGGGACATCTTCTCGAACTGTCCACCGGGCTCGACATCTCCGGGCGGGGAGTGGAGAACTTCCCCGCGGAGCTCCGCGCCGAGGTGCTGGAACGCCACCCTCGGCTGGGCCTCGGCCCGGAGTTCACCGCGTGCTTCGTCGACCAGGCCGCGCGCAAGCCGGACAGCCTGGCCGGGCGGTTCGTCCGCGCGGGGGTCGCCGAGCGCATCGCCGCCAACCCCCTTGACCACTGAGGACTCCCCGCCGGTCCCCTGAGTACCGCCGTCCGAGCCGCTGAAGAACTTCCGGTTCAAGGGCGGCCGGAGGGCTTCTTCGCCAACCGCTGAGGTGCTCCGGACTCGGGCCGGTCAGGGGTGCCCCGAACCGTCCGAGGGGACCGCTGAGGACTCCCCGCCGGGAGTCCTCCTCGCCCCCGTCAGGCTCCCGATGCGGGACCGGTGCTCTGGACGACCTCGAAGGACCACAGCTCGGCTCCGGTGGCGGCCGGCCCCTGCCCGTGGCCGTGTCCCTGGGCCGGACCCGCGCCCTGGCCGTGCCCGTGTCCCTGGGCCGTGCCGGGGGCGTCGCCCTGCCCCGGCCCCTCACCGGCCTCGGCGGCTGCCTGGGCGTGGCCCCGCTGGAAGGCCTGGCTCTCGGTCCAGCGTTTGAAGTCCTCCTCGGAGCGCCAGCGGGTGTAGACCAGGTACCGGTCGCCGCCGTCCACGGGGCGAAGCAGCTCGAACCACTCGAATCCGTCCGCGGACTCGACGATCCCCGCCCGCCCGGAGAAGCGGCGTTCCAGCTGCTCGCGCATCTCCTCGGGCACCGTCAGCACGTTTATCTTCACGACCGAAGGCACATCGTCTCCTCGAAGCGTTGGTTTCGCCGATCACTCTATGATCGGCGCTCCGTCACGTGGGTCAGACGACGGTCCTTGAGCGGCGCGGCGCGTTCTCCAGGCTCACCCGGGCGACGGTGGGCATGTGCTCGGTCTCCAGGGCCTGGCGCATGTGCGGGATGACCACCCCGCCCAGCTGCTCGCGGACCGCGCTCATCGGCGCGTCCTCGGCGACCGTCATCCGCATCCGTACGGCCGGGTGCTCGCTCGTACCGACCATGGCGGCGGTGGCGTTGATGATCGCGGGGTGCGTGCCCGCCTCGGCGGCCGCCGCGTCGGTCACGCTGCCCGTGTCGACCTCGGTCACCCCGCCGGGACCGCCATCCAGCCGCATGCCGCCCAGCTTCCCGCGGCGTCCCTGCGCGAACAGCCAGTGCAGGCCGAACAGCGCGAGCACGATGCCCGCCGCCGCGATCAGCCACCACATCCACGGGTCGTAGGTGGCGAACGGCTGGCGTACCAGGCTGTCCACGAGCGGGCTGTCCGCGGGGGCCACCGTCCGCGGAAACGCTCCCGCGCCCCGTGCGATCGCGAGGGCACTGAGGACCATCAGCGCCAGTCCCACGATCAGCAGTCCCAACCGGTTACCCCGGGCGGTCTTGTCGTCCATGAGGCTCACTTCTCTCGCAGATGCACGTGGACGGGATACTTCCAGACGGGGGAGAGCGCGGTGATCCGCATGTTCACGGCCTCCCGTACGGCGTCGGCCAGCCCGCGGGTGTCCCGCATGCCGCTGTCGGCCGCGACGTGCACGGCCTTCCCGTGCAGCCGTACCCGGGCGTGCTCGACCCCCTGCACCTGTTCGGCCGCGTGAGCCAGCGACCGGGCGAAGCCCCGGCGCCGCATGCCGATGACCAGATCCTTGTCCCCGGTCCTCACCGGGATCAGCGTGGGCCTCCCGGGGATGATCGCGAGCAGCACCAGCAGCAGGCCGAGCAGGCCGACCAGGCCCGCGCCCGCCATCATTCGCGGGTCGCTCCACGGTGTCGACGTCGCCCAGGCCAGGATCCGGTCGTACGGCACCAGGCGGAGTGGGCGGCCCAGCAGCGCGGAGACGACCTCCAGCGCGAGGAGGAGGCCGATCACGGTCATCAGGACGGCCGTGATGACCGAGGGGAGCACCCGGCGCGGGCGGAAGGCCCTGATCGCCGCGCGGTCCGCGGAGGAGTTCTTCGCCACCGTGCCGTACGTCGGAGGCGCAGGTTCCGTCGCGCCGTACATCGGCGCGGTCGGCATGGTGGTGCCGTACGCCGGCGTGGTGGGTTCGGTGGTGCCGTATGTCGGTGATGTGGTGGGTTCCGCGTCGCCGTACGCCCGTGGTGTGCCGGTGTCGTACTCCGGCGGTACGGCCGGTCGCGCATGGGGCGGGGGCGTCTCGCCGGTCGGTTCCGCGCCTGGGACCGGCTCCGCCGGGTCGGGTACCTGCCTGGCCATCATCGCTCCTCACGTAGCGGGACGATGTCCTCGGTGTTCGAGGTGGGGTCGTCGGCGGGCGTCGCGGCCCCTCCCGAAGGGCCGGCGACGGCCTGCCCGGTGTCGCGCGCCGGGTTCGCCGGGTTCTCCGCCGAGCGTTCCAGCGGTGGCTCCTGCGGGTTCTCCGGGGTCCCCAGGTTCTCCGGCGAGCGTTCCGGTGAGCGCTCCCGCGGGTTCTCTCCGGCCGGTACGGCGTCCGGGACCCGCGAGGTCTCGCGGTCGCCGCGGGCGGGAGCCACGCCGGTGACGTTGACGTCGATGTGGCCGACGTCCTTGCCGGTGAGGGTCATGACCCGTTCGGCGACGTGACGCCTGACCTCCTCGGCCACCTCACGGATCGGGGCCGGATACTCGACCGTCACGTCGATCTGGAGCGTCGCGAGTTCGGCGTCGAGGGTGGCGTGGGTGCCGCCGCGAAAGAACAGCGGCTTCCACTCGCCGACCTCCCGTACCCGTGGCACCTCTCCGGCCGCGTGGGCCGCGATGCGCGACACCACCTGGTCGGATATCTCGGTCCTGCCGCGTCGCTCGGCCGGTACGCCCCGCCATGACGGCTGGGCGGGCACGGCGGGCAGCCCGGACCGCCCGGTTTCGCCGGGAACGGGATCCTCTCGCCCTGCGGGCGGCGCGGTCGTTCCCGAGGACGCGGGCCGGTGCTCGACGGGGGTGTTCATCGCCGTCTCGCCGCCAGCCGGGAGAGGTCGACCTCTCCGGTCTCCACGAAGCGACCGATGAGGAGTCCGACGGCGCCCAGTACGAGCACCAGCAGGAACGCGCCGAGGCCGCCGAAGGCCGCGGCGAAGCCCAGAAGGACACCGACGATCATGCCGACTACGGACCACACTGGGAAACTGCTCATCTCAAACCTCCGATATGGACGTTTACCGGCCGATCGCCCACCATCGGGGCGACCGCCGCTCGCACCGCGTCGGCGATCTCCGGAATCGGGCGCCCCAGCCTGACGACGACCGAGACCTCCACCTCGTTCTCGCGCAGCGCGACACCCGGGAACCGTTCGCCGGGCAGATAGGTCGCCACGGTCCCGAACGGCCCGCCCGACAGATCCGCGACGTCGGGGCAGCGCAGTACGGCCTCGGCGATCCGGTGGGCGAGGCCGGCCGTCTCGCGGGCCGGCGCCTCCTGCTCACGGGTGGCGACCGCCCCGCGCGGCGGGCCCGTGGCCTCCCGGCCCTGACCGGCCGTCTCGCGGGCCGGGGCCTCCTGCCTGCGTGTGGGCGCGGCCTTCTGCCGGGGTATGGCAGGCGGCCTGCGGGACGGATCCTCGGGCCGGTGAGCCGGCATGGCCGTCGCGGGTGTCGGGATGCCAGGCCTTCGCGCCTCCGGTCCGTGTGCCTCTCTGGGTGCCTCCGATTCACGCGCTTCCGGTCCGTGCGCGGGATCCTCCGGCCCGCGCGTGGGCTCTGTCGTTCCTCGTCCGGGTTTCCCGTGCCCGGGCGCGGACGTCTCGCGGCCGGGATCCACCGGTGCCGGGGGCGTGATGATCTCGCGGCCCGGGTCCTTCGGCTCGCGACCCGGTCCCGTCGCACCGCCTTCCGGGCCTCTCACCGGACGCGGGGCTCCGACTCGGACGCCTCCTCCGAGGAGTCCCTGTCCTGGCCGGGCATGCGGACGTCGGAGACCTTGATGTTGACCTCGGTGACCTCGAGGCCGGTCATACGCTCGACCGCCGTGATCACGTTGCGGCGTACGGCGGCGGCCAGGTCGGGGATCGCGATCCCGTACTCGACGACCACTTCCAGGTCGGCGGCGGCCTGCCGCTCGCCCACCTCGACCGATACGCCCTGGGTGGCGCTCCGGTCGGCGCCGACCATGCCGCGTACCGCGCCGAGAGCGCGTGCCGGGCCCGCTCCCATGTTGTGCACGCCAGGGATCTCCCTGGCCGCGAGGCCCGCGATCTTCGCGACGACCCCGCTGTCGATGGTGGTGGTCCCCTTCGGTGTGACCAGGCCACTCTGGGATCCGGGACTGTCGGTGCGTGCCCGGGGCACCGTGGCCTCGTCGCCCTTGGGCCTGTTCACCGTGCTGGCTTCAGTCACGTCCGTTCCTTCCCCCGAGGGAAGACCCTTCTGGCCCCCCGATGCTTCTGTGGCGGTCATACCCCCCGTATAGGCATAAATCAGGACATAGTGTTTCTTGGAGCAAAGATGGCAATATCCGGGAAATCGGATCTACAGGTACATATGGCGTCGGCCTCCGGGTGGTGAGACGGGGCGGCCCCGGTACGGTCCGGCGGGATCCGGAGCCCGACTAGCCTTGTCGTGTGCGTATAGCGAGGTTCTCCACAGGAGACGGTGTCGGGTTCGGGGTGGTCGAAGGCGGCCCAGGGGAGGAGTTCATCTCCGGGATCTCGGGTCACCCGTTCGGGCCGATCCAGTTCACCGGCGAGCGATACTCGCTCTCCCAGGTCAGGCTGGTCGCACCCATGCTGCCCAGCAAGGTCGTCGCGATCGGCAGAAACTACGCCGACCACGCCAAGGAGATGGGCAACGAGGTCCCCGACGAGCCGCTCGTCTTCCTCAAGCCGTCGACCTCGGTGATCGGCTCGGGGGAGGCGATCGCCTATCCGACGACCCTCTCCCAGCGGGTCGACTACGAGGGGGAGCTGGCGGTGGTGATCGGCAGGCTCTGCCGTGAGGTGCCCCGCGAACGGGCGCACGAGGTCATCTTCGGCTACACCTGCGCCAACGACGTCACGGCGAGGGACCTGCAGAAGAAGGACGTCCAGTTCACCCGGGCCAAGGGCTTCGACACCTTCTGTCCCCTCGGCCCGTGGATCCAGACCGAGCTCGACCCGAATGACGTCGGCATCGTCACGTCGGTGAACGGCGAGGTCAAGCAGAGTTCCCGCACCTCCAAGCTCATGTACGACATCCCCGCGCTGATCGCCCACGTGAGCGCGGTCATGACCCTGATCCCCGGTGACGTCATCCTCACCGGGACCCCGGAAGGGGTCGGCCCGCTCAGCGTCGGCGACGAGGTCAGCGTTTTCATCGAAGGAATCGGCACTCTCAGCAACCGGGTGGTCTCCCGTGATTAGGGTTCGTTTCGCCCCCTCGCCGACCGGCATGTTCCATGTCGGCGGCGCCCGCTCCGCGCTGTTCAACTGGGCCCTGGCCGAGCAGACCGGCGGAAAATTCGTGCTGCGCATCGAGGACACCGACGCCGCGCGCAACCGGCCGGAATGGACCGAGGGCATCATCTCGGCGCTCGCCTGGATCGGTGTCAACGACGACAGCCAGGCCTTCGAGGGCCCCTACTTCCAGTCGTCGTACGAGGAGCAGCACCGCGAGGCAGTGGCCAAGCTCGTCGCCGGCGGCCGGGCCTACTACTGCACCTGCACCCGCGACGAGGTGAAGGCGCGCACCGGCTCCGAGCACCAGGGCTACGACGGCTTCTGCCGCGACCGTGGCCTGAGCGAGGGCGCGGTCCGCTTCCGCACCCCCGACGAGGGTGTCACCGTGATCCAGGACCTGGTCCGCGGCACCGTCGAGTTCCCCAACAACGCGATGGAGGACTTCGTCGTCGCGCGTGGCGACGGCTCCCCGCTGTTCGTGCTGGCCAACGTCGTCGACGACGTCGAGATGCGGATCAGCCACGTGGTCCGCGCCGAGGAGCACCTGTCCAACACGCCCAAGCAGCAGCTGCTCTGGGAGGCGCTCGGCGTCGCTCCGCCCACCTGGGCGCACGTGCCGGTCATCGTCAACGAGAAGCGCCAGAAGCTGTCCAAGCGACGTGACAAGGTCGCCCTGGAGTCCTACCGCGAGGAGGGCTACCTGGCCGAGGCGATGGTCAACTACCTGATGCTGCTCGGCTGGGGCCCCGGCGACGACCGGGAGATCATGCCCTGGTCGGAGATGGTGCCGTTGTTCAGGCTGGAGGACGTCAACCCCTCCCCGGCGTTCTTCGACGAGAAGAAGCTCCGCGCGTTCAACGGCGAGTACATCCGGGCGCTGCCTCTGGAGGAGTTCGTCGCCCGATGCGAGCCGTGGCTGGAGCCCGGCTGGGACCGCGAGACCTTCGCCAAGGTCGCCGAGCTCGCCCAGACCCGCATCGCGGTCCTGTCCGAGATCACGGCGAACGTCGACTTCCTCTTCCTCGACGAGCCCGTCTTCGACCAGGCGTCGTGGGACAAGGCGATGAAGAACTCCGCCGCGGAGATCCTCACCGGCTATCTCGCCCGTATGGAGACGGTCGACATGGATCCCGAGTCGCTGAAGACCGCGCTGGAGGAGGTCGGCCTCGAACAGGGCCTCAAGCTCGGCAAGGCCCAGGCTCCCGTACGCGTCGCCGTCACCGGCCGGACCGTGGGCCTGCCGCTGTTCGAGTCGATCGAGGTCCTCGGCCGTGAGCGCTCCATCGAGCGTCTGCGCGCCGCCCTCGCGAGGCTCCAGGCCTGATCGGGCTTCGCGGGCCTCGGACGGGCTTTCACACCCGATCGGATGCCTTGAGGGATCCGGAGGAGAAAGGGGCCCCAGGCCCGGCCGGGCCCGGGGCCCTGGAAAGGCTTCCGGCCTGCAGGGCCTGCAGGGCCCTGCAAAGGCTGACGGCCCGCCCCGGTCTCTGCCCGGGGCGGGCCGTCGCTTTTTCTCGCCGCTTCCCCGTGACCGCGGTCACGGGGAAGGATCTCAGGACGGGGAGCCCGAGGGACGTCCCCGTTCCGTGCCCCGCCCGGCGAGCTCGTCCCAGAAGCCGAGGTTGTGGGCCGAGGCGCGGTCGAAGGGCTTGATACCGCCCCGTCCCGGGGACAGCTCCTGCACGTACGGTGTGCCGTGTCCGGGACGCACGCGCTTCCAGGCGGGCAGTCCCGGTCGGTTCGGGTCGCCGACGGCCGCGAACCGCGACCAGTAGTCGATCATCGTGTCCCCGAGTCGCCGCTGCGCGGGGGTGAGCGGGGCGGACTCCCAGCCGACCCCGAAGAGGAACGACAGCTCGGAGCCGTGCGAGGCGAGCGGCCTGACCCCGTTGGGCAACGGGAAGAGCACGGGCGCCGTACGGTCGGTGAACTCGTAGGAGAAGGTCGGCACGTGCCGGGCGAGCAGCAGGTCGGTGTCGCGCGCAGGCCACGCCCAGTCGAGATCGCTCATGATGGCCGAGACCGCCTGGAGGGGCGAGTCGCCGTGGGCGCTCAGCGGGTAACGAGCCAGGATGTCGGGTCCCGCGGCGCCGTACCTGTCGTTGACGGCGGTCTCGTACTCGGCGGCCGTCATCGGCGGGAATATCAGCGAGGTGAACAGCGTGCCCTCGTCCCGGGTGATGCCCGTCAGTACCGGCACCCGGTGGAATCGGCCCTCCTGGAACACCTTCGCGGGATCCTCGGGCAGCACCGCGTTGCCGTACCCCGGCAGTGGGAGGGGATCCCGGGCGAGCAGGTCGGCCACCGGCCTGCCCCGCAGGCAGGCGAGCGCGGTCGCCGGGTCGGCGCACCCCAGCCCGGTGGCGAGGAACTGTCCGTAGCCCTCGTGGGAGGCTCGGGGCACCCAGAGCGGCACGTCCAGGACCGGCCTCAGCGGAGTCCCCTCGAAGCCTCCCGCGCCGCACGGGGAGCTCTGGGCGATCGCCCGGTGGAACAGCCCGGCCGCCGTGGGGGAGGCGAGCTGCGCGCACACCGAGTGCGACCCCGCGGACTCACCGGCCAGGGTGACGTTGCGCGGGTCGCCGCCGAAGGCCGCCGCGTTGCGCCGCACCCAGCGCAGGGCCGCCTGCTGGTCCTCGATCCCGAACGCCCCCGAGTTCTCAAGCCCGGGATACCCGAAGAACCCGAAGATCCCCAACCGGTAGTTCACCGTCACCACCACGACGTCGCCCCGCACGGCCAGCCTGCGGGCGTCGTAGTCGCTGCCGGCCCCCTTCGTCAGGCTCCCGCCGTGCAGCCACACCATGACCGGCTTGAGGCGTTTCCCGCCGCTCGACGCCGGCGTGGTCACGTTGAGGTAGAGGCAGTCCTCCGCCTCGCTTCCCGGCAGTCCCCAGACGTCGGCGGTCTGCGCGCACCGGTTGCCGGGCGCGGTGGCGTCGCGCACCCCCTGCCACGGGGTGACGGCCCGCGGTGATCGCCAGCGCAGCTCTCCGACCGGGGGCGCGGCGTACGGGATGCCCTGGAAGAGCCGGTGATCTCCGGCCTTCACCCCCTTCACCCAACCGGCGTCGGTGCGCACCTTCACATCCCCGCCGGGCCCGCCCGTACCGGCGGTGGAGGTCGAGACGGCGGGAGTGGTCCGCGGTGTCCGTGCCGTCTCCTGCTGTGCCGTCGCCGGGGTCGCCGTTCCCAGCAGCAGGGCGCCCGCCAGGCCGGCGACGAGCACGGCGCCCGTCCTTCGCTGTAGTCGTCTCATGGCGTCCACGATGCCCGCCGCCCGCTTTCCGGCGCATTGGGTCTGTGGTCCCGGCCGGGGTGTGGGAAGCCACACCCCGGCGCTGCACCGAAGCGTAAACCGGCAGGTCATCGCCTCGGAGGCCGCTCGAAGACCCCGGGTGCCCCTCTGAGGAAACCTCCGCGACGCGGACACCGCACGGGGTGAGAGGGCCGGCGGGCGGAGCTTCCCGGAGGACCGGTTACGGGACCAGCAGCCCGCGGCGCTTCAGCAGGGGCTCGATGCGCGGGTCGCTCCCACGGAAGTCACGGAAGGCGTCCATCACGTCCCGCGAACCGCCGACCGACAGCAGGGTGGAGCGGAAGTGATCGCCGTTCTCGCGTTCCAGGCCGCCGTTCTCCTTGAACCAGTCGACGCTCTCGGCGTCGAGCACCTCACTCCAGATGTAGGAGTAGTAGCCGGCGCTGTAGCCGCCCACCCCGCTGAAGAAGATGTGGGCGAAGTAGTTGGTCCGGTAGCGGGGTCTGACCAGCTCGAAGGCGATCCCGTTGCGCTCCAGGGCCGCGTTCTCGAACGCCTCCGCGTCCGCGGCGTTCTTGATGGGCGCGCCCGCCGCCAGCTTGTGCCAGGACCAGTCGAGCAGCGTCGCCGCGAGGTACTCGACGGTGGCGAAGCCCTGGTTGAACTTCTCCGCGGCCCTCATCTTCTCCAGGAGCTCGGCGGGCACGGGCTCGCCGGTCTCGTGGTGCCTGGCGAAGTTGGCGAGGATCGACGGCCAGGTGGCCCACATCTCGTTGACCTGCGAGGGATACTCCACGAAGTCGCGCGGCACCGCCGTGCCGGAGACCCGGGGGAAGCGCACGTCGGAGAAGAGGCCGTGCAGGGCGTGGCCGAACTCGTGGAAGGCGGTGTTGACCTCGTCGAACGTGAGCAGCGTCGGCCCCTCGGCGGGCTTGGTGATGTTGAGGTTGTTCATCACCACGGGCCGCGTGCCGAACAGGTGCGACTGGTCGACCAGGGCGTTCATCCAGGCGCCGCCGCGTTTGGTGGGCCGGGCGTACGGGTCGAACAGGAAGAGCCCGAGCGGCGAGCCGTCGGCCTCGAACACCTCGAAGACCCGCACGTCCGGGTGGTATCCGGCCAGGTCGTCCCGCTCGGAGAAGACGACCCCGTACAGCTCGCCCGCCGCGTGGAAGACGCCGTCGCGCAGCACCCGGTCCAACTCGAAGTACGGACGCAGGTCGGCGCCGTCGAAGTCGTACCTGGCCTTGCGCACCCGCTCCGCGTAGAAGGACCAGTCCCACGGCTCGATGGGGAAACCGGCCTCCTCGCTGAGCGCCTCGGCCTCCCGGCGGGCGTTGGCCACCGCGGGTCCCACCAGCTTGCCGAGCATCTCCTCGACGGCCTCGGTGGTCTTGGCCGTCTGGTCGGCGACGGAGTAGGCGGCGTGGCTGGGGTAGCCGAGCAGCGCCGCCCGCTCGGCGCGGAGCGTCGCCATCCTGGCCGCCAGCTCGAAGTTCTCGGGAGCCCGGCCCGTGGACAGCTCGTACAGCCTCCTGCGGGTCTCCCTGTCGGTCAGCTCCGCGAGGACGGGGTGGTTGGTGTGGTTGAACAGCGCCAGGACGTACGAGCCGTCCTTCTCGATCGCCTTGATCGCGCTCTCGGAGAGCCCGTCCAGCAGCTTGACGTCCTCGACGACGAGCGCGGAGTCCGTGGAGGCGGCGAGAAGGTTCTGGGTGAAGGTCGTGGAGAGCTTGGTCAGCTCCTCGTTGAGCTCCCTGAGACGCCCCTGGTCGGCCTCGGACAGGTCGGCTCCCGACCTGACGAAGTCGACGCGGTATTTCTCCAGCAGCCACGCCTCCTCCGCGTCGTCGGTGGTGATCTGCTTGATCCGGGCGTACAGGGAGCGGTTCAGCCGGATGGAGTCGGCGTGCTGGGTGAGCCTGGGGGAGATCTGGGTCTCGATCTCCCGGATGCCGTCGGTCGCGTCCGAGGCGGAAAGAGTGGAGAAAACGACCACGGTCCGATGGAGGACGCGTCCCGAGCGCTCCAGGGCCTCGATCGTGTTGGCGAACGTCGGGGCCTCCGGGTTCTCGATGATCTCCCGCACCTCACGCAGCTGGTCGGCCATGCCACGCTCGAAGGCGGGAAGGTAGTGCTCCTCCCTGACCAGAGCGAACGGCGGCAGCCCGTAGGGCAGCTCGCTGGGGGTGAAGAACGGGTTGTCGGTCAAGGTACGAACTCCTCACATGCGGCTGGGTCTCCCCAGCAGCGTTACACGGTGGACCTTCGTGGCGACAGCCCGGTGATACCGCGATTGGGCCTCCGGCAATCGTTTTGGTCTTGACCCCCAACCTGGGCTATTCTTTCGGAGTCGCCAGCGAGGCCCGCAAGGGAGTCCAGCGCGGTGGGGTATGGTGTAATTGGCAACACGGCTGATTCTGGTTCAGTTGTTCTAGGTTCGAGTCCTGGTACCCCAGCTGCATCTTCTCAGGAAGATGTTGCGGATTCGGTCCCCTCCGAGTCCGATGACAGTGTGTAGGGTCCCGTCGTCTAGTGGCCTAGGACGCCGCCCTCTCAAGGCGGTAGCGCCGGTTCGAATCCGGTCGGGACTACCACTGTCTCTCGCAAGGCTCCGTCGTCTAGTGGCCTAGGACGCCGCCCTCTCAAGGCGGTAGCGCCGGTTCGAATCCGGTCGGGGCTACATCGCGAACCCCGGAAGCAACGGCTTCCGGGGTTTTTGCATTTCCGGATTTCTTGAATTTCCTGTGCGCCCGCTCGCGAGCGGGCACGGCGACCATCTCGCCGCCCGACTCGATTCACCTCACGGATTCCCGGACCCGCTCCCGGACCATGGTCATCCGGGCCTCGGGACACGGAGTCGGCCCCTGAGGGCTTTGGGAGCCGTGCAGAACGAGAGGGGGCTCCAGGCTCTGAACAGAGCCTGGAGCCCCCTCTCCGGGAACGTGGGGCTAGTTCTGCCCGGAGCGGGCCTTGAAGAGGGCCCGCTTGGCGGCCTTGCCCACCTGCTTGTCCGGGTGTGCCTTGCCGATCGCCTCCAGCAGCTCCTCAAGGTGCGGGTGCGGCACCTTCCAGATCACTTCGAGCAGGCTGACGAGATTCGGCACGTTGCCGATGTCGTCAAGGCTGCTGACGAACTCCGGGCGGCCGAGACCCGCGGAGATGGTCAGCATGTCGAGGATGAGCCAGTGGGTGTCGGACTGGGTGGGCGTGGGGGCGTCCTCGACGCCCAGCTGGGCGAGGTGGGTGGCCGCATACGGGCGCAGGGACGGCTCGTCGAGAGCCTCCCGCCACGCGGGCACGGCCACGTCGCCGAGCGAGCCGACCATGCTGGCCGCCTGGACCCGGATCAGCGCGTCCGCGTCGTCCTCGGCCGCGGCCTCCAGCAGGTCCCTGGCGGCCTGCTCGGGGGCGCGCAGCTCCATCCAGGCCGCGAACTCGGCGTCCGCCTCCTCCTCGGGAAGCTCGGCGCCGAAGGAGAGCAGGTCGAGAGCCGTCATCGCGTCGATGGCCGGCCGGGCGTCCAGCTCGATGTCGGCGTCGTCCACGAGGTGGACCACGCCTTCCATGCCGAGCGGCGTGAGCCGCACCTGGTCGTGCTCGACCTCGACCATGCCGTATCCGATCAGCCAGTCGAGCACGGGGTTGAGCGGGTCGCCGTACTGCGCGGTGGCGGCGGCCCAGGCGTCGGCGCCCAGGTCGTCGTACTCGGCGGCGGCCTCGGCCAGCTCGGTGCGCAGCTCGGCCAGCGGCTTCGAGCCCGTCGCCAGCAGCACCCGGACCAGCAGTGCCCTGGTCAGCCCGGACAGGGCGATCGTGGCCTCCTCGTCCTCCAGCTCGGGGTCGCCGTAGTCGATGGACTGCAGGCCCGCCATCCACGCGTCGAGGGCGTCGTCGTCCTCCTCGAAGGGCCACTCCGCGGTGTCGGCGTCGACACTCACGGTGTCCTCCCCCTCGGGCTGGAGGAAGTCGAGGTCGATCGCGAGGTTCCAGATGTTCCAGAGCGCGGGGACGGAGTCGGCGAGCGAGGCGCCGGGCTTCTCCGGGACCGGAAGCCCAAGGACCGCGAGGGCCTCGGTGATCTCGGTGTCGGTGAGCAGGCTCGTCTCGCCCACCCGGCGCTCGGAGCCGACCCAGACCGCGAGGTCGCGGGCCTTGGTGATCAGGTTCGCCTTACGGGTGGCCGCGGCCAGCTCGCTGTCGGGCCGGAGCCTGATCGTCGGCAGCTCGGAGAGCTCGTCGGCGAACGGCTCGAAGTCGCCGAGCCCTTCGGACTCCTCCTCGTCGTACTCCTCGTCCTCGTCCTCCTCGATGACGAGCTCCTCCATCGCGTCGACGAAATCGTCTTCGAGGCGGTCGAGCTCGGAGAGCAGGTCGCTCAGCGAGGCCGAGCCCTTGGCAAGGCGGTCGGACTCCGACAGGAAGGTCAGGTAGGCGCGGATCGCGGGCACCATGCCGTCGGCGGCGGCGTCGGGGTCCTCGACGACCTGGGGCATCCGATCGAGGAGCACCGTGCGCAGGTCGGACTGCTTCCACCGGCCGACGTCGTCGGAGGCGATCAGGCGGTGCCACAGGGCGACGGAGCCCACCAGGTTGGAATCGCTGCCGGGCGCGTTCTCACGCGCCCAGAGGATGAAGTTTTGGAGCAGGGGACGCAGTTCAGCCGCGGCTGCCTCGATGCGATCTGTCACCTTCCCAGCCTAGGGGGCCGCGGGGGTGCTCGCCTCCTCATATCGCCCGCCGACCGGCGGGTGTCCACCGGCGCGCGGCCCGGGCACCCGGATCGCGGGCCTCCGGCCCCGCGATCCGGCCGTCGAGGGCGGAAACCGCCCTCACCGCGGCGAGCGGCGGTGATCCGCTCGCCCTCAGTTGGCGCGGCGCATCGACTCGGTGATCCGCTCGGCGGCGGTGACCACGGGGGCGGCGTGGAGGCGGCCGGGGGTGCGGGTCAGGCGCTCGATCGGGCCGGAGACCGAGACGGCGGCGACCACCTTGCCACCCGCGCCCCTGATCGGCGCCGAGACGCTGGCCACACCCTGCTCGCGCTCGCCGACGCTGTGTGCCCAGCCCCTGCGCCGTACGCTCGCCAGCGTGGCGGCGGTGAACTTGGCCCCGCGCAGTCCTCGGTGCAGACGGTCGGGCTCCTCCCAGGCGAGCAGGATCTGCGCGGCGGAACCGGCGAGCATCGGCAGGGCCGAGCCGACGGGCACGGTGTCGCGCAGTCCGCTGGCGCGCTCGGCGGCGGCCACGCAGACCCGCTCGTCACCCTGGCGGCGGTAGAGCTGGGCGCTCTCGCCGGTCAGGTCCCTCAGCTGGGTGAGAATCGGGGAGGCGACGGCGAGCAGCCGGTCCTCGCCGGCGGCCGTGGACAACTCGGACAGGCGCGGGCCCAGCACGAACCTGCCCTGTGTGTCGCGGGAGACGATGCGGTGGTGCTCCAGCGCGACGGCGAGCCGATGGGCGGTCGGCCGGGCCAGGCCGGTGGCCTGAACGAGCTGGGCGAGGGACGCCGGTCCCGCTTCGAGGGCATTGAGCACGAGGACGGCCTTGTCCAGTACGCCGACTCCGCTAGAGTTGTCCATACACCGATACTGCAGTCTCGACATATGAGAAAGCAAGTGGGAGTGGGACAGCCGATCGCAAGGAGGCGACATGGGCCGCACGCTCGCGGAGAAGGTATGGGAGCAGCACGTTGTACGACGTGCCGAGGGAGAACCCGACCTGCTCTACATCGACCTGCACCTCATTCACGAGGTGACGAGCCCGCAGGCGTTCGACGGCCTGCGCATGGCCAACCGCCCCATCCGGCGTCCCGAGCTCACCATCGCCACCGAGGACCACAACGTCCCGACCGTGCGTGGTCCCATCGACGACCCGGTGTCGCGGGTGCAGGTCGAGACGCTGCGCAAGAACTGCGCGGAGTTCGGCGTCCGGCTGTATCCGATGGGCGACGCGGGGCAGGGCGTGGTCCACATCATCGGCCCGCAGTTCGGTCTGACCCAGCCCGGCATGACGATCGTGTGTGGTGATTCTCACACCTCCACCCACGGCGCCTTCGGCGGCATCGCGTTCGGCATCGGCACCTCCGAGGTCGAGCACGTGCTGGCCACCCAGACGCTGCCCGCCTACCGGCCGAAGACGATGGCGATCGAGGTCTCCGGCGAGCTGCCGACCGGCGTCACGGCGAAGGACCTGATCCTCGCGATCATCGCCAAGATCGGCACCGGCGGCGGCCAGGGCTACATCGTGGAATACCGCGGTGAGGCGATCCGCAGGCTCTCCATGGAGGGCCGGATGACCGTCTGCAACATGTCCATCGAGGCGGGCGCCCGCGCGGGCCTGATCGCTCCCGACGAGACCACCTTCGAATACCTCAAGGGCCGTCCCCACGCGCCCTCCGGCGCCGACTGGGACGCCGCGGTCGCGTACTGGAAGACGCTGGTGACCGACGAGGACGCCGTCTTCGACACCGTCGTGGAGATCGACGCCTCGACGCTCACCCCGTTCGTCACCTGGGGCACCAACCCTGGCCAGGGGGCCCCGCTGGGGACGTCCGTGCCGCGCCCGGAGGACACCGGCGACCCGGCCGCCGCCGCCCGCGCCCTGGAGTACATGGGCCTGACCGCGGGCACCCCGCTCCGCGAGGTCCAGGTCGACACGGTCTTCGTGGGCTCCTGCACCAACGGGCGCCTGGAGGACCTGCGCGCCGCGGCCGACGTGCTGCGCGGGCGCCAGGTCGTCACGCGCACGCTGATCGTGCCCGGCTCGATGCTGGTCAAGCTCCAGGCCGAGCAGGAGGGGCTGCACGAGGTCTTCAAGAACGCGGGCGCCGAATGGCGCGAGGCGGGCTGTTCCATGTGCCTGGGCATGAACCCCGACACCCTCGCCCCCGGCGAGCGCAGCGCCTCGACCTCCAACCGCAACTTCGAGGGGCGTCAGGGCAAGGGCGGCCGTACGCACCTCGTGTCCCCGCAGGTCGCCGCCGCGACCGCCGTCACCGGCAAACTCACCGCGCCTGCCGATCTGCCCGCCGACCTGCCCGCCGGCCTGTAAGGAGTCCTCGCGATGGAAGCGTTCGTCACCCACACCGGCCGGGCCGTGCCGCTGCGCCGCAGCAACGTGGACACCGACCAGATCATCCCCGCCGTCTGGCTCAAGCAGGTCAGCCGGACCGGTTTCGAGAAGGGCCTGTTCTCCGCCTGGCGCGAGGACCCCGACTTCGTCCTGAACAACCCCGCCCACGAGGGCGCCACGATCCTGCTCGCCGGACCCGACTTCGGCACCGGCTCCTCCCGCGAACACGCGGTCTGGGCCCTGCAGCAGTACGGCTTCCGCGTCGTGATCGCGGCCCGGTTCGCCGACATCTTCCGTAATAATTCCACCAAGATGGGCCTGCTCCCGGTCGTCCTGCCCGGCGAGACCGTCGAGGCCCTGCAGGCCGCGGTGGAGGCGGACCCCACCCTGGAGATCACCGTGGACCTGGCGGAGCGCCAGGTCCGCTGGGGCGGGGAGAGCGTCGCGTTCGAGATCGACGACTACACGCGCTGGCGGCTCATGGAGGGCCTGGACGACATCGGGCTGACCCTGCGCAACGCCGATGCCATCGGGACATACGAGAATGGTCGGCAGCCATGGCTGCCGACGACCGTCTGACGCGTTCAGAACACGAGCTGGCGTGGCGGCTGCGCGAGGCGCACCGCCACGTCCGGTCTCTGCCCGTCCCCGCCGAGGAGAGAAAACGTCTCGCCCGGCGTCTTCTCGCCATCTGCGATATGGCCAAACGCGACCTCGAACACGCCGCCGGGCGTCTTGATTTGTTCCTTCTCAGTATTGATGTCGTGGTTTCGGATACGCCGAGCACTGGAAACATTGCGGAAGGTGATTGAGTCATACGGCTCCGTCCCCTAATTTCAAGCGGGCAAGGGGTTTCTCGTCGTGATCGTTGATGAGAGATCTGTGATGAGACCCCTCGCCGTGACAAATCGGGTGAGACGGGTTTTCTGCCTCGTGACCCACTCCCGGACATCGGTAAGCAGGGGGAGCAACCTTAATGAACAAAAAGGAACTCGTCGACGCCATCGCGGATCGGGTGGGCGACAAGAAGACGGCCACCGAGGCCGTGAACGCGGTGCTTGACGCCATCCAGACCGCCGTCGCGAGTGGCGACAAGGTCTCGATCACGGGGTTCGGCGCCTTCGAGATGGTGCACAAGCCGGCCCGCACCGCCCGCAACCCCTCCACGGGTGCCGAGATTCACGTCGCCGAGAGCTGGGGGCCGAAGTTCCGGCCTGGCTCCGACTTCAAGGAACTCGTCAACAACGGCGGCAAGAAGTCGGCGAAGAAGCGGTAGGTCCCGGGCACGGGCGCCCGGACTCCCGTCACGGGAGTCCGGGCGCCCGGCTTTTGCGCCGGGCGGCCCGGGCGCCCGAGAGTTTTCCCGAAGCCCCGTCCTCGTCGTCCTCGTCTTCGCGACCGATTCGCGACCGGGCCGCGAGGGTCGTCCTTCCGGACTATCCGGGCAGCGGAAAGGTCGAGAGGGTGACGTAGGTGACGTCGTCGCCGTCCATCACGAGGTTGACCCGCTGGCCCGACCTGAGCAGCCGCAGCGGCCCCGCGTCGAACGCCGCCGCCCCGAACGGGATCTGGGTCCCGTCGTCCAGGAAGACCGACCCCGACCGGGTCGCCGGATCGAAGTCCCGCACCGTCGCCTGCATCCGTCCAGCCTAACCGTCGTCCCGGTTCGACGCCGAGATCCTCCGCGCCATCGCCAGCGTGCGGGGGCCGACGCCGAGGGCGAGCGCGAGACGCAGGTCGTCCGGGGTGTCCACGTCGTGGCGGACCGACTCCACGTCCTGTACGGAGAGCTCCTTCGCGCCGCGCCGCAGGTGCCGCTCCCGCGACTCGCCGCCGAATCCCGGCGTGAACGGCACCGTGGGCCGTACGCCGTAGAAGGTGGTGCCGATCTCGGCGGCGTCGGGCAGGAACACCTGGTCGAACTCCGCGGCGGCGATCAGCACGCGGGCCAGCTCCGCAGGCCGCAGGGCGGGAAGGTCGGCCTGCAGGGCGCCCACGGGGTCGCCGGGCGCGAGCCGCGCCGCCTCCAGGGCCCCGTGCCGCAGGGCGGCGTTCAGCCCCGCCTCCGGATCGCCGACCACGTGCGCGCCGACCTCGCCGAGCGCCTCGGCGGCCACCGGGTCGCCCGTCACCACGATCACCCGTGCGACGAGCGAGCAGCTCAGCGCCGCCTCGACGGTGTCGCAGGCGATCGCCACGGCCAGCGCGGCCCGGTGCGGGCCCGCCGCGGCCGACAGGCGGGTCTTGGCGGCGACCAGCGTCTTGACCGGGACGACCAGGGTCCAGCCGGAGCTCTCCGAAGCAGACATAGCCTTAAGCATCCCGCCTCGACATCCCCCGGAGCGAACCGGGAGACTGAGGCGCACCCCGCTCGGATGGAGGAGCCCATGAGACGCCCCGGATGGCCTTCGCGATTCTGGGTGGCCTTCGCCGTCGTCATCGTCAAGCCGATCTCGTGGCTCCTGGTCAAGAAGGACTGGCGTCGCAGCGACCGCCTCCCCGGGACGGGCGGGATCATCATGGTGACCAACCATCTGTCGTGGCTGGACCCCATCCTCGTCGCGCACTTCCTCTACAACCACGGCCGCTGGCCGGTGATCCTCGCCAAGTCGGGTCTCTTCTCCGTACCGCTCGTCGGTCACCTGGTGAAGGTCATGCAGGCCATCCCGGTCTACCGGGGGAGCGCCGACGCGGCGCGCTCGCTGGAGGAGTCGAAGCGGCGGCTCGCCGCCGGGGCGTGCGTGATGTTCTACCCGGAGGGCACCTGCACCCGCGACCCGGACTTCTGGCCGATGGAGGGCAAGACCGGCGCGGCCAGGCTCGCGCTGGCGACCGGCGCGACGGTGATCCCCGTCGCCCACTGGGGAGCCCAGGAGATCCTGCCGTACGGCGCGAAGAGGCCCCGCCTGCTGCCGCGCAAGACGTTCAGTGTGCAGACGGGGCCGCCGGTCGACCTGTCGAAGTACGCGGGACGCGAGGGGGAGCCACCCTCCGCCGACGTCCTGCGCGAGGCGACCGCCGACATCATGGCGGCGATCACGGCCCAGCTGGCCGAGATTCGCGGGGAGAAGGCACCCGAGACGCCGTTCAGGCGACCGTCCGACAACTGACTTCGGCGTACGGTGTTGACATCCCCCCTCCGTAGGGGGAGGGGGTTCCCACGGTCGCCCGTGAGAGTTCCTGATTCACCACCGGTCGCCCGCCAGGAGAAATCCCTTGAGGTCCTACAGCAACTCCGCAGGCGTTTCGCCTTCCCGCCGTCCGGAGGGTGAGGACGCCGCAGGTCACCCCCGTGGTGACCTGGTCATCGCCGGACCCGGTGCGGAGCCGTACGGCGCCGCGCGCCTCCTCGCCCGCCCCGAGGCGGAGGTTTCCACGCCCGAGGAGAACCGATGACCAAGGCGGCCGTGTTCGGCACGGGCTCGTGGGGGACGACCTTCGGCATGATCCTCGCCGGGGCGGGCACCCGGACGACGCTGTGGGGACGCAAGCCGGAGATCGTCGAGGCGATCGACCGGCGGCACGAGAACCCCGACTACCTGCCGGGCGCGGTGCTGCCCGAGACCCTGCGCGCCACCGTCGACCCCGCCGAGGCCCTCGAAGGCGCCGACTTCGTGGTGCTCGCGGTGCCCTCCCAGACCCTGCGGGAGAACCTGACCCGCTGGAAACCGCACCTGCCGCCCGGCGCGGTGCTGGTCAGCCTGATGAAGGGCATCGAGCTGGGCACCACCAAGCGGATGAGCGAGGTGATCCGCGAGGTCGCCGAGGTGCCCGAGGAACGCGTCGCGGTGGTGTCGGGACCCAACCTGGCCGGTGAGATCGTCAGGGGCCAGCCGGCCGCCACCGTGGTCGCCTGCACGGACGAGCGGGCGATGGAGCGACTTCAGGAGGCCTGCTACCTGCCGCCCTGGTTTCGCCCGTACACCAACCCCGACGTCATCGGGGTCGAGCTCGGCGGGGCCGTCAAGAACGTGATCGCCCTGGCGGTCGGCATCTCGGCGGGGATGGGGCTCGGCGACAACGTCGGGGCGATGCTGATGACGCGCGGCCTGGCCGAGATCTCCCGGCTCGGCGCGGCGCTCGGCGCGGACCCGCACACCTTCGCGGGCCTCGCGGGCATGGGTGATCTGGTGGCGACCTGTACCTCCCCATTGTCGAGGAACCGTACTTTCGGTGAGAATCTTGGGCGAGGCATGACGCTGACCGAGGTCATCGCCGCCACGAAACAGACCGCCGAGGGGGTCAAATCCTGCGAGTCGGTGCTCGAACTGGCGAGAAAACACGATGTGGAGATGCCGATCACCGAGGTGGTGGTGGCCGTCGTCCACGACGCGATGCCCCCCAGCGAGGCCGCGGTGCTGCTGATGTCGCGGACTCCCAAGCCGGAACGGTACGGCCTGTGAACGGACGGCGTGGTCGATGAACAGACGGATGCGCAGACGCAAGGGCGAGAACACCCGGTCGGTGCACCTGCCCGCTCCCGAGCCGCCGCCGCAGGCCCCGCTCGGCCCTCCCGTGTGGCGCAGTTCCGCGTGGCACTTCGGTGACTCCGCCGAGTACGCCGAGGCGTTCGACGACAAAAGCCCCGGATACGCCTACGGCCTGGCCGACAACCCCACCACGGCCTCCTTCGCCTCGGCGGTGGCCTCCCTGGAGGGCGCCGCGGCGCCCGAGGACGTGGCGGGCCAGGCGTTCGCCTCGGGGATGGCCGCGGTCAACGCGGTCCTGATGACGTTCCTGCGCGCGGGCGCGCACATCGTGGCCCCCACCCCGCTGTACGGCGGGACCCACTCGCTGATCACGAACGTGCTGGCCAGGTTCGGGGTCGGCGCGGACTTCGTCGGCTACGGCGAGCTGTCCCGGGTGCGGGCGGCGATCAAACCCAACACGAAGATCATCTACGCGGAGACGCTGTCCAACCCCACCATGGCCGTCTCCGACATCCGGGGCCTCTACCGGATCGCCCGCGCCGCCGGGGCGCTGCTGGTGGTCGACTCCACCTTCGCGACCCCGATCGTGTGCCGTCCCCTCGAACACGGCGCCGACCTGGTGATCCACTCCGCGACCAAGTATCTCGGCGGCCACGACGACTGCGCCGGAGGTGTGGCGGTGGGCCGTCCCGACCTCATCGCCCAGCTGCGCGAGGTCAGGATCGACACCGGGGGCACCCTTTCCCCCGACGACGCGTTCCTGCTCCGCCGAGGTCTGGAGACCCTGACGCTGCGGGTCCGCCGGATGTGCTCCACCGCGATGGTCTTCGCCGCCGCCGTGGCCAAGCATCCCGCCGTGCGCCGGGTCGACTACCCGGGACTGCCGGGACACCCCGGCCACCAGCTCGCCAGGCACCTGTTCGACTCAGGCCCCGAGGGCACGAGATACGGCGCCTGCGTGACGATCACCCCGCGCGGCGGCTACGACGCGGGGGTGGCCCTCGCCGACGCGCTCAAACTCGTCCCGATCGCCACCTCCGCCGGAGGGACACGCACCAAGGCCGCGCACGTGGCCTCGGCCGCCCACGGGCGGCTCGGTGAGGGATCCGGGGTCGACGCGGCGGCGGTCCGCTTCTCCATCGGGCTGGAGGACGCCGAGGATCTGATCATGGACGTGACCAAGGCGCTCGACTCATTACCCACATCGGGTAGGTAGGCGCGTCTAACAGCTGGATTGCCCCCTAACAGGGGGTAGATTCGGTCATCATGAGTGAGCAGCACGAACCTCTACCGAGGGTCGCCGTCGTCTTCGGCGGTCGCAATTCCGAGCACGCCGTCTCCATTCTCGGGGCGGGAAGCGTGCTGGAGGCCATCGACAGATCCAAGTACGAGGTGGTCCCCATCGGGATCGCCCAGGACGGCCGGTGGGTGCTCGCCTCGGGGGAGCAGCGCTACGAGATCGACAGCGGTGAGCTGCCCGCCGTCGACGCGGCGGGGGCGACCCTCGCGCTCGCGGCCTCGACGGCGGGCGGCGGCTCGCTGGTGGCGCACGACCCCGGCAGCATTCCCGTCGAGCTCGGCCAGGTCGACGTCGTCTTTCCCGTGATGCACGGCCCCTTCGCCGAGGACGGCACGATCCAGGGGCTGCTGGAGATGGCGGGGGTCCGCTACGTCGGCTCCGGGGTGCTGGCGAGCTCGGTCGGCATGGACAAGTCCTACATGAAGCTGGTGCTCGCCGCCGCGGGCCTGCCCGTCGGCCCGTACGTCACGATCCGCGACCGCGACTGGCGGACCGACCGCGGCCGGGTCCTCAAGGAAGTCCAGGAGCTCGGCTGGCCGGTCTTCGTCAAGCCCGCGCGCGCCGGGTCCAGCCAGGGCATCTCCAAGGCCGCCAACCTGGAGGAGCTGGAGCGGGCGATCGAGTTCGCCCGCGAGCACGACCCCAAGGTGCTGGTCGAGGCCGCCGTCACGGGCCGCGAGATCGAGTGCGCGGTGCTGGAGTCGCCGGGCGACGAGGCGCCCAGGGCGAGCCTGCCCGGCGAGGTGCTGGTCCACGGCGACCACGAGTTCTTCGACTTCGAGGCCAAGTACCTCGGGGACGACATGTCGCTGTCCGTGCCCGCCGACATCCCCCAGGAGACCGCGGAGGAGCTGCGTGCGATGGCCGTCCGCGCCTTCGAGGCGCTGGGCTGCGAGGGCCTGTCCCGGGTCGACTTCTTCCTCACCCCCGACGGGCGGTTGATCGTCAACGAGATCAACACCATGCCGGGGTTCACCTCGATGTCGGTCGCGCCGCAGCTGTGGGCCGCCACCGGGGTGCCCTACGCCGAGCTGGTCGACCGGCTGATCCGGCTCGCGCTCGAACGCTCACCCGGTCTGCGGTAGGGCGCTCTTGATGGGGGCCGCGAGATCGATCAGCACGTTCTGCGGGGTGTGCTCCCGCGCGATCGTCACCTCGACGTAGGCCTCCCTGCCGATCGCGGTGAACAGCGTCGGCCTGGCCGGGTCGGCGTACCACGCCACCCCGTCGATCTCGGGCACCTGGTCGGTCGGTGACATCGTCACCGGTCGCGGCACCCCGCAGCGCAGCGCGATGCGCGCCTCCCCCCACACGGCGACGTAGGGGGAGGCGGGGGTGGACTCCGTACGGTCCGCGCCGTCGAGCGTGCGCGGGAGCCGCTCGGCGAGCGCCTGGCAGGCGGCGGCGGCCGGCCCCTCGGGGGTCGGAGGCTCGACCCGGACGGCGCCGCCGCAGCCCGCCAGGATCAGCAGGGCGCAGGCGCACGCCGTCCGGCGGGCGAACCGCAGTGGCATGTCACGTTCCATGGGTCGGATGCGGGAGCCGGGAACCCGGACGTGAGACCGGGCACCGGCTCGATTCGCGAACTCAGATGTGGACGATGGGACACGTCAGCGTACGCGTGATCCCCTCCACACCCTGGATCTGGGCCACCACGAGCTTCCCCAGCTCGTCGACGTTGCGGGCCTCGGCGCGCACGATGACGTCGTACGGCCCGGTGACGTCCTCCGCCTGGGTGACACCTGAGATACCGGAGATCTCCGACGCCACGTTCGCGGCCTTGCCGACCTCGGTCTGGATAAGGATGTAGGCCTGCACCATAGCGACCTCCCGGGCGATTGGATCAGTGCCGAAGGGCCACCGTACCCTGTGATGAACGGGAGGTGTGTCATCACAGTCGGAGATCTCGGCGAATTCGGGGTTGTTGCACGTATTGCCGGACGTTTGCCACGAGGTAGGGCCGTGTTGCTCGGTCCTGGGGACGACGCCGCGGTGGTGAGCGCTCCCGACGGACGGGTCGTGGTCACGACCGACCTGTTGATTGAGGGTAGGCACTTCCGCCGCGATTGGTCCAGTGGCTACGACATCGGCCGCAAGGCCGCCGCGCAGAATCTCTCCGACGTCGTGGCGATGGGGGCCGATCCCACCGGTCTCGTCGTCGGTCTCGGACTGCCCGCCGACGCCACCACCGGCTGGCTGGACGACCTCACCGACGGCTTCCGCGACGAGTGTGATCTCGTCGGCGCCGCGGTGGCGGGCGGCGACATCACCCGCTGCGACCTCGTCGTGGTCGCCGTCACCGCTCTCGGCGACCTGGGCGGCCGGGCACCGGTCACGCGCTCGGGGGCCCGTCCCGGTGACGTGGTCGCCTTCGCGGGCCGCCTCGGGTACGCCGCGGCCGGGCTCGCGCTGCTTCGCGCGGGATCGACGGGACCGACGGAGTTGATCGACGCCCACCGCCGCCCGCTGCCCCCCTACGCACGCGGCCCGGAGGCCGCCGCGCTCGGCGCGACCGCGATGCTCGACGTGAGCGACGGCCTGCTCCAGGATCTCGGCCACGTGGCGGCGGCGGCCGGGACCGCGCTCGTCCTCGACCCGGAGGCGTTCGCCGTCCCGCCGGTGATGCGGGAGGCCGCCCGGCTGCTCGGCGTCGATCCGCTGGAGTGGATTCTCTCCGGCGGCGACGACCACGCCCTCGCCGCGACCTTCCCCGCTCACCTGGGGCTCCCGGAGGGCTGGAACGTGGTGGGTCACGTCGTCGAGGGGGAAGGTGTGCAGGTCAAGGGCCTTCTGCTTGATCACGGAGGCTGGGATCACTTCCGGGAGTGACATGTACCACTTCCTGTGATGTTTGTGAAAATTGCGACAAACGGTTATCTAACTGGTATGAAGATGGGCGGTCGAGATTCCCTCGAGAAAGGGGCCACATGGGCCGCCACGGCGCGAACGGGGAAGAGGCTCTCCCGAACCGGGGTAAACGCAGGCCGGAGCCCACTCCGGAACCGGGTCCCAGGGACGAGCCGCTCGGGCGCCGGCTCCGTCCCGAGGAGTCGGTGAGTGCCGAGACCCGGACGGGTTTCCTGGGATCGGGATGGACCTCGGAGTCCGAGCCGTCCGACACGGCAGCGACGTCAGCGACCTCCACCGCGCTCGACCCGTGGCCCGAGGACGAAGAGGGAACCGGCGGACGGGTCAGGAAGGCGCTGTTGATCGTCGCCGCGGTGGCCGTGGTGCTGGGCGGGACCGTGGTCGGCGTCCGGGCCCTGGCCGGTTCGGAGAGCCCCGCCGACTGCCCGCCCGCCGGTTGCGTCGCGGCGTCGAACCAGCCGCTACCGGAGGCGGACGACACCGGCCTCGCCGAGGAGCCCACCGAGGAACCGACGCCGGAGGACGAGCCCGCGGAGACGGGCGACGAGACTCCGGAGCCCGAGGACGAGAAGGCGAGGCCCACGGCCGCACCTGACCGGCCCTCCCCCCGCAGGGGAGACGGGGGCACCACCTCCACCCCCCGGCCCACGCCGACGCCGAAGGCCACCCGCGCGCCCCTGGACGTCGACACCCGGCCCGACGACTCGTCGCTCACCGACGAGCCCAGCTCCGCCCCCGAGCCCCTCGTCGTCGGCGAACAGACGCCGGCCCCCGCCGAGCAGCCCCTGAGCAGCGCCGGACCCGATCCCGCGCCCAGTGAGACGACCTTCGTCGCGCCCCCGTCCGCAGGGGGCGCCGCGATCACGGTCGGTGCCGGCGTGGTGCGGGAGAGGTCGCGGACCTACACCGTCGAACTCGTGGTCGCCGCGAACGAGAACGTCGCGAACCTGACGGTGAGCCTGCCGGTCAGCGGTGAGATCTCCTCGGTGCGGGGAGCCGGCTGGGAGCAGGTCGACGGCGACCTGGTGATCGAGTCGCGCAAAAGCCTGCGGGCCGGTGAGAGATTCGTCGTCACCTTCACCGCGAGCGGGGACGCGGAGATCCCGGCGAGCTGCTGGAGCGACCAGGGAGAGTGCTCCGTCGCCTGACCGGGGGGTCGCTCACGACACAGCCCTCCAAACCGCCCACACGGCCCCAATGAAGCCGTAGGCGGTCAAGGATCCTGTTTCCCTCCGTAAACCGGCAGAGAGCCGCTCGGCGGGCTCTGGAGCGGCGAGAACCTCCGGGGGGAGGCGTCCCTGCCTCGGGAAGCGGCGTCGAGAGGTCCCGCGCCGGGGACGGGGAAGGCCAGGGGAGCGCTTCGCGGCCGGAGCGACGCCGCGTGGACGACGAGGGGCTCGGGGGCGGGCTCGTCGGTGGGCGACGAGTCATCGGGCCGGACGTCGACGTCCAGAGGCACGCGGGTGGACGACGCCGGTTGGATGCGACTGGTTGGATGGGAAACATGACCGTTTTGACTCCCCCTCGCGTGCTGACCGTCGCCGGCTCCGACTCCGGAGGCGGCGCGGGCATCCAGGCCGACCTGAAGACCATGCTGGCCCTCGGCGTACACGGCATGAGTGTGATCGCCGCGGTGACCGCGCAGAACTCGATGGGCGTGCAGGGCTACTGGGAGCTTCCTCCCGAGGCGGTACGTGCCCAGCTCGACTCGGTGCTCGGTGACATCGGGGCACAGGCGGTCAAGACCGGCATGCTCGCCTCACCCGTACTCGTGGAGACGGTGGCCGAAGTGCTGGCGAGGCTGGACGTGCCCGTCGTGGTCGACCCCGTCGGGGTCTCCAAGCACGGCGACGCGCTCCTCGCCCCCGAGGCCGTGGAGACGGTGAAGTCGCGCCTGCTGCCCACGGCCACGGTGGTCACCCCCAACCTGTGGGAGGTCCTGCAGCTCACCGGGATGAAGGTCGAGGACGAGGCCGACCTGCGCCGGGCCGCGGACGCGGTCCTGGAGTTCGGGCCGAGGTGGGCGCTCATCAAGGGAGGCCACCTGCCGGGCGCCCCGATCGACCTGCTGACCGACGGCACCCGGGAGTTCCGCTTCGGCGCGGAGCGCCACGACAACCGGCACACCCACGGCACGGGCTGCACGCTGGCCTCCGCGATCGCCTCCCACCTCGCCCTCGGCGAGGACGTCCCGGCCGCCGTGGAGAAGGCGAAGGCGTACGTCACCGGCGCGATCGCGCACGGTTTCCCGCTGGGAGCGGGCATCGGTCCCGTGGACCACGCCTGGCGGCTGCGCGTCTCCCCCTGACCCTCACGGACCCCCACGCCCTTTCACGCGGGGACGACCTCGGAAGCGGGGCGGCTTCCGGGGCGGGGCGTTCCCCGAACGGGCGGGCCTGGATCGGAGGGACCTCGTGAACGGGAGGGAAACCCTCGGGGAACGACGAAGCCCGCCGCCCTGTCGAGAGGGCGGCGGGCTTCGCGAAGATCTGGCTAGCGGGTGACCTTGCCGGCCTTGATGCAGGAGGTGCACACGTTCAGCCGCTTCGGCGTGCCGTTCACCACTGCGCGCACGGGCTGGATGTTGGGGTTCCAGCGGCGGCGGGTGCGGCGGTGCGAGTGGGAGACGTTGTTGCCGAAGGTCGGCTTCTTAGCGCAAACGTCGCAGACGGAAGCCACGGTTCGCTCCTTATATCAGTCGAGAGGCTCGATCCGCCGCACTGGCGGCGATCATCGGGCACGCCGGGACGGCCGGCTGGCCACACGAGGATATCCGATGTCCGGCCCTGCACGCGAACGCGACCCGCGGCGAACGGTCGAACGGGGATAATCTCCGGAGGCAACCGTAGCGCATCACGGGACGAGCGCGAGCAGAAGCGGGTTTCGCGCCGGGACATCGGCCGCTTTCCGATCTCCAGGGGGCGGTCGGCGCGTTCCAGGACGGGCGTGAGCAGGTGTGGGAGAGCAGGAGGGCAGGAATGCTGCAGATTCTCGACCCGCCCGCGGTGCGCAGGTGGTCACGGCTCGCGGCGGAGACACTGGGAAGGGCCCGTGAGGAGATCGACGCGCTCAACGTCTTCCCCGTACCCGACGGCGACACCGGCACCAACCTGCACCTGACCATGCTCTCCGCCGCGGAGGCGCTCGACGGGCTGCCCGCCGACGCCGGTGCCGAGGCCACCTGGCGGGTGTTCGCGCAGGGGGCGCTGCTCGGCGCCCGGGGAAACTCGGGGGTGATCGTCAGCCAGGCGCTGCGCGGCCTCGCCGAGGTGCTCAGGGAGGCCGAGGGACGCGGCGCGGACCTCGGGCGGGGCCTGGTCAGAGCCGCCGAGCTCGCCCGGGCCGCGGTCTCCAGGCCGGTCGAGGGCACGATCCTGAGCGTCCTGGCGGCCGTGGCGACGGCGGTGCGCGACGGGCGGGAGGACCTCGCCTCGGTCGCGAGGAGAGCGGCGGGGGAGGCGCGCTCCGCGCTCGGCCGTACCACCGGGCAACTCGACGTGCTGGCCCGCGGTGGGGTGGTCGACGCGGGCGGCGCCGGTCTGACGATCATCCTGGAGAGCCTCGCCGCCGTCGTCACCGACTCCTACACCGGGCGGGTGGACATCCCGGCTCCGGCACACCGGGTCGTCCCCGAGACCGTGGCGCGGGCGGGGGAGGACGGAGACGGGCCCGGCTACGAGGTCATATATCTGCTGGACGCCGGCCAGGAGGAGGTAGCCGCGCTGCGCGAGGAGCTCGACGCGCTCGGCGACTCGCTGGTGATCGTGGGCGGGGACGGCCTGTGGAACGTCCACGTCCACGTGAACGACGCCGGCGCGGCGATCGAGGCGGCGACGAGGCTGGGCCGCCCCCACCGGATCAAGGTGACGTACCTGGTCGGCTCGGGCAGGATCCATCCGGCCGCGCGGGGCAGGGGCGTGGTCGCGGTGGCCGCGGGACCCGCGCTGGCGGCGGTGTTCGAGGAGGCCGGGGCCGTGGTCGTCCGGCGCGAGCCCGGATCGAGCCCTCCGCTGGCGACGGTGCTCGCCGCCATCCGCGAGGCGGGCTCCGAGGTCGTGGTCCTGCCCAACGACAGCGGGACGCGCGAGGTCGCGGCCGCCGCGGCGGAGGTCGCGAGGGAGGAGGGCCTGGTGGTCGGCGTGCTCCCGACCAGGGCCTCGGTGCAGGGCCTGTCGGCGCTCGCCGTCCACGACCCGCTGCGTCGCTTCGACGACGACGTGGTGGCGATGACCGAGGCCGCCGCGCACACCCGCCACGGGCACGTCTGGGTGGCCGACCGCGAGGTGATGACGAGCGCGGGCCTGACCTCGCCCGGCGACGTCCTGGGGGTGGTCGACGGCGACGCCGCGCTGATCGGCACGGACCTGGTGGCGACCGCGCTGGAGGTCGTACGCCGCATGGTCTCGTCGAGCAGTGAGCTGGTGACCGTCCTGGAGGGGGCCGACGCGCCGGAAGGGCTCGCCCGCGCCGTGGCCGAGCATCTGGCCGAGACCAGGCCGGACATCGAGGTGGTCCGCTACGAGGGCGGGCAGGGCGGCTACCCGCTGCTCATCGGCGTGGAGTGAGACGGCGCCGGGTGCCCGGGTACGTCGTGGCGGGTGAATTCTGTCGCCTCGACACGGTAGAAAACGGGGGTGACGAGCTTCGACGAGCCGCTGGCGAAGGCGCTTGACCCCAAGACGGCCAAGCTGCTGGAGAGCGTTCTCGACCTGCGCACCGTCGGCGACCTGCTGCGGCACTACCCGCGGCGCTACGCCGAACGGGGCGAGCTGACCGATCTCGACGATCTTCGGGTCGACGACCACGTCACCGTGGTGGGAGAGGTCACCAGGGCCATGCGCAGGCCGATGCGCAACAAGGGCGGCACCTGGCTGGAGGTCGAGGTCGCCGACGCCCGGGGCAGCAAGATCTATCTCTCGTTCTTCGGCAAGACGTCCCATATCGCGGAGACGCGGCTGAAGCCGGGCAGGCGCGGCATGTTCGCGGGGAAGGTCGGCGCCTTCGGCCAGGGCGAGAAGCGCAAGTGGCAGCTCTCCCACCCCGAGTTCGAGATGATCGAGGAGAGCGAGGCGGGCGCGGAGGAGTTCGCCGCCGCGCTCGTGCCGATCTACCCGGCGGGCAAGGACGTGACGCCCTGGGCGATCCGCAGGGCGCTGGGCGTCGTCCTCGACACGATGGGCGAGCTCGACGACTCGCTCCCCGCGGAGCTGCGCGCCCGGCACCGGCTCCCCGGCCTGTCGGAGGCGCTGCTCGCGATCCACCGCCCTCGCGACCACGCCGACGTGGCCAGGGCGCGCAAACGGCTCAGGTTCGACGAGGCGTTCCTGCTCCAGGCGGTGCTGCTGCAGCGCCGGATGGCCGCGGCCTCCTGGCCCGCCACGCCCCGGCCCGCGATCTCGGGCGGGCTGCTCGCCGACTTCGACCGGCGGCTGCCGTTCGAGCTCACCGAGGGGCAGCGCGAGGTGGGCGAGGAGATCGCGGCCGACCTGGCGCTGCCCCACCCCATGCACCGGTTGCTCCAGGGTGAGGTCGGCGCGGGCAAGACCATCGTCGCGCTGCGGGCGATGCTCCAGGTGGTCGACGCCGGGGGGCAGGCCGTGCTGCTGGCCCCCACCGAGGTGCTCGCGCAGCAGCATCACCGGTCGATCTCGGCCATGCTCGGAGACCTGGCCACCGGCGGCATGTTCGGCGGCACCGCGGTCGCCCTGCTGACCGGCTCTCTGGGCGCCGCGGCCCGCCGTTCGGCCATGCTCGACGCGGCCTCCGGCGCGGCGGGCATCGTCGTCGGCACCCACGCGGTCCTGCAGGAGCGCGTCCAGTTCGCCGACCTCGGCCTGGTCGTGGTCGACGAGCAGCACCGGTTCGGCGTCGAGCAGCGCGACGCGCTCCGCGAGAAGGCCGGGGGCGGCCGCCCGCACGTGCTCGTGATGACCGCCACGCCCATCCCGCGCACCGTCGCGATGACCGTCTTCGGCGACCTCACGGTCTCCACGCTCTCCCAGCTGCCCTCCGGCCGTGCCCCGATCACCACTCACGTGGTCCCCGCCGCGGAGAAGCCGCACTTCCTCGACCGGGCCTGGACGCGGCTGCGCGAGGAGATCGAGCTGGGCCGCCAGGCATACGTCGTGTGCCCGCGCATCGGCGACCTGGAGGGCGACGAGGGCGACATGTCGAAGGCCGACGACGAGCGCAGACCGCCGCTCGCGGTGCTCGACGTGGCCGAGACGCTCTCCGACGGGCCGCTGCACGGGCTGCGTACGGAGGTGCTGCACGGCAAGCTGCCGCCCGAGGAGAAGGAGGCGGTGATGAAGGCCTTCACCAGGGGGGAGATCGACGTGCTGGTGGCGACCACGGTCATCGAGGTCGGCGTCGACGTCCCCAACTCCTCGGTCATGGTCATCATGGACGCCGACCGCTTCGGCGTCTCCCAGCTCCACCAGCTCCGCGGCCGGGTCGGGCGCGGCGGGCTGCCCGGCCTGTGCCTGCTGGTGACCGACTCTCCGGGGGGCACGCCCGCCAGGGCACGGCTCGACGCGGTGGCGGCCACCCTGGACGGCTTCGAGCTGTCCCGTGTCGACCTGGAACAGCGCAGGGAGGGTGATGTGCTCGGTGTGGCCCAGTCGGGGCGCAGATCGTCGCTGAAGATGCTCAGGCTGCTGCGTGACGAGGACGTCATCCACGCCGCGCGCCTGGACGCCGAGGCGATGCTGGAGGCCGACCCCGAGCTCGCCGGCCATCCCGTGCTCCGCGCCGAGATCGACAGGCTCCTCGCGGACGAGCGCGCGGAATATCTGGAGAAGACCTGATGGGGCGGGTGACGAGGTGTCCGCGGGTTCTTCTCGGGGCCGAGGGCGTTCACCGGCCCCTGTGCCCAACTGCGGGGACGGCCTCCCCCCGAATGCCGTCCCCGCTTGGGCCCACTCCCGGGTCAGGTGCCGAGAGCACCGGCGTGCGGAAGGGCTCACGATCACGCCGGTCGGCCTCCCCCTGGGTCACTTGGAGGCCGCAGGAATCATCATGCAAGGGACCGGCACCGGACGGAACGACCCTTACGCTTTCGTCGCCACTCCTTGCCCACTCTTGACCTAGATCACCTATCAGGACCCTTTTGACCTGCGGTTATGTGATGCGTCGCGACACGCCGGGGTGCGTGCGGCGCCGCTGCGCCCGCGGTGTGGACGGCGGCGCGGACGGCACTGAGAGGATGGCCGGGTGAGCCGAGTCATCGCGGGAAGCGCAGGAGGACGGCGGCTGGCCGTGCCACCGGGGCGGGGGACCCGCCCCACCAGTGACCGGGCGAGGGAGGGGATCTTCTCCACCGTGGGGTCGCTGATCGGCCCGCTGGAGGGCTGCCGGGTGCTCGACCTCTACGCGGGCTCGGGGGCGCTCGGGCTTGAGGCGCTCTCCAGGGGAGCGGATCACGCGCTCCTGGTGGAGTCGGACGCGAAGGCGATCCGGACGATCAGGCAGAACATCGCCTCGCTGGGACTGCCGGGGGCCGAGGTCGCCGCCGACAGGGTGGAGCGCCTGCTGGCGAGGGGCCCGGGGGGCACCGGAGACGCCGGAGATACAGAAGACACGGGGGGCGCCGGGAGACCGTACGACCTCGTCTTCGCCGACCCGCCGTACGCGCTGGCCGGCGAGGAGGTGGACGCGATGCTCGTGTCGCTGCGCGACCGGGGCTGGCTGGCCGAGGACGCGCTGGTCGCGGTGGAGCGGGAGAGCAGGGGGAAGGGTCTGGTCTGGCCCGCGGGGTACGAAGAGGAGAGGGTCCGTCGTTACGGCGAAGCGTCCGTTTGGTACGGTCGCGCCGCCGGGAATCCTTAGAGCAGGGGGTCCACCTTGCGTCGCGTTGTCTGTCCGGGATCCTTCGATCCCGTCACGAACGGTCATCTGGACATCATCGGCCGGGCTTCCCGGCAGTACGACGAGGTCGTCGTAGCCGTACTGATCAACATCGAGAAGAAGAGCCTCTTCACGGTGGAGGAACGCATCCAGACCCTCCAGACGGTCACCAAGGAGTACGGGAACGTCCGCGTGGACAAATTCCACGGACTCCTGGTCGACTACTGCAGGCAGCAGGAGATCCCCGCCATCGTGAAGGGCCTGCGCGCGGTGAGCGACTTCGACTACGAGCTCCAGATGGCGCAGCTCAACTACCGGATGTCCGGGGTGGAGACCCTGTTCATGGCCACCGGGCCCGAGGTCTCATTCCTGTCGTCCAGCCGCATCAAGGAGATCGTCAAGTACGGTGGGGACGTGGCCGGGCTGGTTCCCGATCTTGTACAGGAACTCCTGGTCGAACGGCTCAGGGGCTAGGCCCTGCTATTCTCTTGTTTCGGCCTTGCACGACGGCGATGATGCGCCATGCCTAACGAGAGCGAAATGACTCAGCACCTTGACCCCCGCGCCCCATGGGTGATCTCCACCCATGATCTTGGGCGACGACCGGGGTCGATGCGCCGGATGAATCTCGCGCTCCCGGCACCGGCGGACATCGGCGTCGACATGATCGGCGTCCCCAAGGACGCCGACGTCGAGCTGGACATCCGGCTTGAGGCGGTCATGGAGGGTGTGCTCGTCACGGGCACTGCGCAAGCCCCGCTGCGGGGGGAGTGCGCACGCTGCCTGGAACCGGTCATCTCGCGCAGCGAGGTGGACTTCCAGGAGCTGTTCTTCTACTCGGCAGAGGATGCTGCCGAGAGTGACTCGCTTCTCGACGGTGAGCTTCTCGACCTCGAACCCGTGTTTCGCGACGCGGTGGTGCTCACACTGCCGTTGAGCCCGGTCTGCGGTGAAGACTGCGCCGGGCTCTGCGTGGAGTGCGGTGTCAGGCTGGCCGATGCCGAGCCTGACCACGGCCACGAGGTGATCGACGCCCGCTGGGCGAAGCTGCAAGGTCTGGTTCCGGAACATAACAACGATCAGGAGAGCTGACGTGGCTGTCCCCAAGCGCAAGATGTCGCGGAGCAACACTCGCTCCCGCAGGTCGCAGTGGAAGGCCGCCGCGGTTTCGCTCGTGAGCTGCCCCCAGTGCCGCTCGCCGAAGCGTCCGCACGTGGCGTGTCCGACCTGCGGCACTTACAACCGCCGTCAGGTGATCGAGCCCTCCGCCTGATCGCATTCTGACCGACGGATGCCGACCGGGCCCGCCACGGGTCCCGGTCGGTGTCAACGTCTGCGCCCTCTGCGATGGCGGTCCGCCCGCGGCTGTGGTGGACGCCGGGGTTCGCGGTAGAACGCGTGCCCTCCCGGCGCCCACCACATCTTCGGGCATCTTCCTTTCCCTACCTTCGCCATCGCGCATTCGCTGAGAGAACGTGCGAGGAGAAGTCGTGGGTACAAGCGTCAAGCCTGTCGCCGTGGAGTTCGTCAAGGAAGAGCTGGAGCGCCTCCTTCTGGTGCGCCTCGACGTCGCGATCCTGGAGCGGGCGCTGACGCACCGCTCCTACGCGTACGAGAACGGCGGCCTGCCGACCAACGAGCGCCTGGAGTTCCTCGGAGACTCGGTGCTGGGCCTCGTCGTCACCGACACCCTTTACCGCAACCACCCCGACCTGCCCGAGGGGCAGCTCGCCAAGCTCAGGGCCGCGGTGGTCAACATGCGCGCCCTCGCCGACGTGGCCCGCACCCTGGGCCTGGGCCGCTTCCTGCGGCTCGGCCGGGGCGAGGAGGGCACCGGAGGGCGCGACAAGTCCTCGATCCTTGCCGACACCCTTGAGGCGCTCATCGGCGCGGTCTACGTGAACAGGGGCCTGGACGAGGCGTTCCGCGTCGTCCACCTGCTCTTCGACCCCCTCATCACCCGCTCCGCCTCGCTCGGCGCCGGGCTCGACTGGAAGACCTCCCTGCAGGAGCTCACCGCGTCCGAGTCGCTCGGCGTGCCCGAATACCATGTCGAGGAGAGCGGTCCCGACCACGCCAAGTCCTTCACCGCGGTCGTCCGCGTCGGTGGCGAGGGGTACGGCTCGGGGGCGGGGCGCTCGAAGAAGGAAGCCGAGCAGCAGGCCGCGGAAGCCGCCTGGAACCGCATCCGCGAGGACCGCGAGCGGCGCGAGGCCAGCTGATCCGTCGGCTGATCCGTCGCGAGAGGAGGGACGCATGCCCGAGCTGCCCGAGGTCGAGGTGGTACGCCGCGGCCTGGAGCGGTGGGTCTCCGGCCGGGTCGTCGCCCGTGCCGAGGTGCTCCACCCGAGGGCGATCAGGCGGCACGTCCCCGGCGCCGCGGAGTTCTCCGCCCGGATGGAGGGCCGCACGATCGGCCCCGCCGAGCGCAGGGGCAAATACCTGTGGCTGCCCCTGGGCGGCTCGGACGCGATCCTCGCCCACCTCGGGATGAGCGGTCAGCTGCTCGTCGTGGAGCCGGACTCGGCGCCGGAGAAGCATCTGCGCGTCAGGATCGGCTTCGCCGACGGCGGTCCCGAGCTGCGCTTCGTCGACCAGCGGACCTTCGGCCACGTGCTGGTGACCGGTATGACCCAGGCCGGCGGCCGGGCGGTGCCCGAGCCGATCGCGCACATCGCGGCCGACCCGTTCGAGAGGCACTTCGACGACGACGGGTTCGCCCACCGGCTGCGCGCCAGGCAGACCGAGGTCAAGCGGGCGCTCCTGGACCAGTCGCTGATCAGCGGTGTCGGCAACATCTACGCCGACGAGGCTCTGTGGCGGGCCAGGCTGCACGGCGCCCGTCCCACCGCGACGCTGACCGGACCGAAGGTGGCCGAGTTGCTGGCCGCCGCCCGGGGGGTGATGGCCGCGGCCTTGTCGGAGGGCGGCACATCCTTCGACAGTCTTTACGTGAATGTCAACGGGGAGAGCGGTTATTTCGACCGTTCCCTCGCGGTTTACGGTCGGCGCGACGAACCCTGCTCCCGGTGCGGTTCCCCGATCGTCCGCGAATCGTTCATGAACCGTTCCTCCTACAGTTGCCCCCGCTGCCAGCCCAGGCCCAGGAAGGTCGCGGCATGACGGAGGTACGGCTCACCGCCTGGGTGAGGGGCCGGGTGCAGGGGGTGGGTTTTCGCTGGTGGACGCGTGCGCGGGCGCTTGAGCTCGGCCTGGTCGGCTGGGCGCGCAACACCGAGGACGGCCGGGTCGAGGTGGTCGCGCAGGGCCCGGAGAAATCGTGTGCCAGGCTGCTCGAACTCCTCAGGGGCGGTGAGACTCCCGGCCAGGTCGCCGGAGTCGTCGAACGCTGGAGTGAGACCAAGGGCGGTGTCGAAGGTTTTGTCGAGCGCTGACCGCTTCCCCAAACCGCCCAAAATGAGGTATAGTTGACTGTCGAGAGTGCCTACTGGTGCATCCACCTGGAGCGTTCAGCTTGACCGTCTCCCTCACCGGTGCGACTCTTGATAAAGAACCACGCGCACCCCTCCCGCGGCAAAGAAGTGCGCGAACCAGTCTGGTCACTCAGCGTGGAGGACCCTTTACTATGGCGAAGGCTCTACTCGGCCACGTCGGCGGTCCCGACCCTCGTATGGTCTCGGAAATGCGTCGCCTCCAGCAGCGCATCCGTGATCTCGAGGGAGAGCTCACCCGGCTCCAGGCCCAGAACGACGAACTCGCGGCCAACACCCGCGATGAGGAGTTCAACCGTCTGCAGGATCGCGAGCCGGCCCTCACCTAACGGGGGCCGGGGCGGAACAACACTGTACAGGGACGCCTCGTTGGGGCGTCCCTTGTCATAGCGATACGCACGTCACATCCGTTACGTGCGCTGTATATGTCGTGCCAGGAAGGCAAGCTGCTCGGGTAACACCCTGCGGCGGTAGGCCGTGTCCTGGCACCCTTCTGTGATGCCGCCTTCGGCGGTGGCGCCCAGTGCCTTCAGGCCCTTCAGCATGGTCTGGGTCTGCCTGGCCCACGCGTCGCGCTCACCGCAGCCCAGCCAGACCGGGATGTCCACGAGCTCACGCAGTGGCGCCTGCGCCGCGCTCACCGTCGGCGACGCCGCGACCACCGCGGCCACCTGCTCGGGACCGAGCTCCGCGGCGAGCCTCAGCGCCCCGGCGCCGCCCGACGACCACCCCATCAGCCCGATCTTCGTGGTGTCCATCCCGTTCGTGTTCAGGTACGGCAGCAGGGTGCCGGGAATGTCGGCGGAGGGCCAGTCGTCGATGGAGACCACCGCGAAGCGCCCGCCTCCCGCGGCCAGGTAACGGTCGATCGCGTACACGTCGAACGGCGTGCGCGCGTCACCCGCGGCCCCGTGCAGCATGATCACCGCGGGGAGCCCGTCCTCGGCCCCCGGCGGCAGCCCTATGATCACCCGTCGCCGGTCGACCCGGCTGCGTTGGAGCGTTCCAGGAGAGGTCACCGGGGGCTCGGGAACCGCGCCGCAGACGATCTGGGCGTACGCGCCCCGGATGCCGTCGGGGCCGGCCGCCAGGGCGGCGCCACCGAGGCCGAGGGCGGCCAGCCCGCCGCCCACCAGGAAGGCACGTCGCCCGAGATGTCCCCTGTTGCCCGATGGGTGGGATGGAGCCTCGTCCCCGCCGCGTTCCGCGTCCATGCAGGGCACGATAGGCGGTGCGCGGGCGGGCGCGGGTGAAGAACGGTAGTCTTCCCGCGTGACCGCGGCAGTGGGCCGACAGTCGGCCGGCAGTGCTCTGACAGTGGTCTGACAGGGGCGGACGCGTTCACCGGCGCCCGGGACGCGGCGCGTGACACGCCGGTCGGCGCGGCCGCGCCATGAATGGGGGGGTTCGTTGTATCTCAAGACCCTCACCCTGCGCGGGTTCAAGTCCTTCGCCTCGGCCACCACGCTCCGGTTCGAGCCGGGCATCACCGCCGTTGTGGGTCCCAACGGATCCGGCAAGTCCAACGTGGTCGACGCCCTGGCCTGGGTCATGGGCGAGCACAGCGCCAAGTCGCTGCGCGGCGGCAAGATGGAGGACGTCATCTTCGCCGGCACCTCCTCGCGAGCACCGCTGGGACGCGCCGAGGTCACGCTGACCATCGACAACACCGACGGCATGCTCCCGATCGACTACACCGAGGTGACGATCAGCCGCCTGATGTTCCGGGCGGGCCAGAGCGAGTACGCGATCAACGGTGACACCTGCCGCCTGCTCGACATCCAGGAGTTGCTGTCGGACTCCGGCATCGGCCGCGAGATGCACGTCATCGTCGGGCAGGGCCAGCTCGACCAGGTGTTGCACGCGGGGCCCGAGGAGCGCAGGGCGTTCATCGAGGAGGCCGCGGGTGTCCTGAAGCACCGCAAGCGCAAGGAGAAGGCGCTGCGGAAGCTCGACGCGATGCAGGCCAACATGACCCGCGTCCAGGACCTCACCACCGAGCTGCGCCGCCAGCTCAAACCGCTGGGCCGCCAGGCCGAGATCGCCCGTAAGGCCGCCGTCATCCAGGCCGACCTGCGTGACGCCAGGCTCCGGCTGCTCGCCGACGACGTACTCACCCTGCGGACCACCCTGGAACGGGAGATGGCCGACGAGGAGGCCGTCCGCACCCGCCGCGCCGAGGTGGAGACCGAGCTGGAGCAGGGCCAGGTCGCCGAGTCGGAGCTGGAGTCCGCCGAGGCCGAGGCTCAGCCGCGCCTCGCCGCGGCCCAGGAGACGTTCTTCCGGCTCTCCTCCCTGCGCGAGCGCCTCAGGGGCCTGGCGGGGCTCGCCGCCGAGAGGCACCGGCACGCCACCGAGACCGCCGTGGAGCGGCGCGGGCGCGACCCCGAGGACTTCGAGCGCGAGGCCGAGGAGGTCCGCGAACAGGAGCGGGTCCTGGCCGAGTTGCTCGAAGGAGAGCGGGAGTCGCTCGCCGAGGCGGTGGCCAGGCGCGCCGAGACCGAGGCCGCGCTCGCCGCCGAGGAGCGGAGACTCGCCGCCGAGGCGAGGGCCGCCGCCGACCGGCGCGAGGGCCTGGCCAGGCTGCGGGGGCAGGTCGGGGCCGCGCGCAGCCGGGCGGGGGCCGCGGAGGAGGAGATCGGCAGGCTGAGAAACTCGCTGCGGGAGGCCGAGCAGCGCGCCGAGGAGGCCCAGGCCGAACACGAGGGCCAGGAGCGCGCCGAGCCGTCCGCCGACCCCGCTCTCGCCGAGGAGCTGGAGATCGCCCTGGAGACGGTCGAGCAGGCGAGGGAGTCCGTCGAGTCGGCCAGGGCCGGCGTCGAGGAGGCGAAGGCGGCCGTCGCGGGCCCCAACTCCGCGCTCGGCGCCGCCAGGGCCGCCCTCACCGCCGCACGCGAGGCCGACCAGCGGGCACAGCGCGAGGTGGCGGCCCTCGGGGCGAGGTTCGAGGCGCTGGAGATGGGCCTGGCCGGTGGTGCCGACGGTGGTGCCGCGTTGCTCGCCGCCGACCTGGCCGGGGTGCTCGGCCCGGTGGCGACCATGCTGTCCGTGCGCCCGGGCGCGGAGGTGGCCGTCGCCGCGGTGCTCGGGGCCGCGGCCGAGGCCGTCGCCGTCGACTCACTGCGCAGCGCCGCCGACGCCATCGAGTTCCTCAGGGGCCACGAAGGAGGCCACGCCACCCTCGTCATCGCCTCCGGCGGGGTGGGGGAGGCCCCGTCGGGCTCGCCGGGGCCGGTGCCGGTGACCGGAGCCGAGTGGGCGATCGACCTGGTCACGGTCTCCTCCGAGCTGCGGGCCGCCGCCGCCCACCTGCTCGCGGGCGTTCTGGTCGTGGACGACCTCGCGACCGCGAGCAAGGCGGTCGAGCAGGGTCCCGAGCTGCGGGCCGTCACCCGCGCCGGTGATCTCCTGGGATCCCACATCGCCCGCGGCGGCTCCGGGGGCGGTACCTCCGCGCTCCAGATGCGGGCCGCCCTCGACGAGGCCGCCGCGGACCTCGCCCGGGCCAGGGTCGCCGCCGAGCTGGCGGGAACGGAGCTGGAGGAGACCGCGGAGGCCGAGGCGGAGGCGCAGCTCGCGGTCGAGGCCGCACAGGCGCGGGTCGCCGAAGCGCAGACGGGCGTGCAGAACGCACAGGCGGGGGTGAACGCGGCGCAGGCCGCGCTGGACCGGGTGAGGGCGAGGCAGCGCGAGGCGGACCAGAAGGTCGCCGCGGTGGCGAGGCGGCTCGCCCAGCTGGGCGCCGCCGCCAAGGCGGCCCGCGACGAGTGCGAACGCCTGGCCGGGGGCGTACGGGCCGCCGAGGAGGCGCGCGACCGCGACGCGGCGGGTCTCGCGGAGCTGGAGGAGCGGCTCGCCGCGGCCGACGGTGCCGAGGAGCTGGAGACCGAGCCCAGCACCGACCTCCGCGACGAGCTCGCCGAGATCTGCGCGACGGCGAGGCAGGACGAGATGGAGGTCCGCCTCGCGGTGCGGACGGCGGAGGAGCGGGTCAGGGGCATCGAGGGCAGGGCCGAGGAGCTGACGCGCGCCGCCGAGCGTGAGCGCGAGGAGCGCTCCAGGGCGGCCGAGCGCCGCGAGTGGCGGCGCAGGCAGGCAGGGACGGCCCAGGCGGTCGTCCGGGGCGCCGAGCTGGCGCTGCGTGCGCTGGAGACCTCGCTGGAGGCCGCCGCGGGCGAGCGCGACGAGGCGGAGCTCGCGCGCGGGCAGATCGACGCCTCGCTCAAGGCTGTGCGGATCCGGGTCAGGGAGCTTTCCGGCGAGCTGGACAAACTGGTCAACCGGGCGCACGGCAGCGAGGTGGCCCGCACCGAGCAGCGGCTCCGCCTGGAGCAGCTGGAGGGGCGGGCGGTGGAGGAGTACGGCGTCGAGGCCGACACCCTCATCGCCGAGTACGGCCCCGGCGAGCCGGTTCCGACGACCGACGGCGACCCCGTTCCCTACGACCGCGACGAGCAGCTCAAGCGAGCCAGGGCGGCCGACCGCCAGATGTCCCAGCTCGGCAAGGTCAACCCGCTCGCGCTTGAGGAGTTCGCGGCGCTCGAGGAGCGGCACTCGTTCCTCACCTCGCAGCTGGAGGATCTCAAGAAGACCCGCCGCGACCTGTTGCTCGTGGTCAAGGAGGTCGACGACCGGGTCGAGCAGGTCTTCGGCGCCGCCTTCGCGGACGTGGCCCGTGAGTTCGAGACGATCTTCACGCGGGTGTTCCCCGGCGGTGAGGGCAGGCTGCTGCTCACCGATCCGGAGAACATGCTCACCACCGGCGTCGAGGTCGAGGCGAGGCCGCCGGGCAAGAAGGTGAAGCGGCTGTCGCTGCTGTCGGGCGGCGAGCGGTCGCTGACGGCGGTGGCGTTCCTCGTGTCCATCTTCAAGGCGCGCCCCTCGCCGTTCTACGTGATGGACGAGGTCGAGGCCGCGCTGGACGACACCAACACCCAGCGCCTGCTCACCCTCTTCGAGGAGCTCAGGCAGACCTCGCAGATCATCATCATCACCCACCAGAAGCGCACCATGGAGATCGCCGACGCGCTGTACGGGGTGTCGATGCGCGGGGACGGCGTCACCCAGGTCATCAGCCAGCGCCTGAGGGAACACGAGTCCGTCTGAGAGTGCGGTTCGCGAGCCTGTGCCCGTGATGCCGCAGTGTGATCGTATGGATTTGTAGCTTTATCGACGGTTGGCGGATCCAGTCGTGCCGTTCGGCGGCGGGCGGCCCACGACGCTCCCCGGCGGGCCGGCTTGGGCTTGCCGGCATGGTTCGCGTACTCCGGCTCAGCGCGAACTCACCGAGGCGTTCGCCGCTCGGTTTCAGGCGTCGGGGATCCAGTTTCCGTGGAAGCCGAGCGGGACGCGCACGGGCAGGTGGATGCGGGCCACGGGCGGTCCCGTGAAGTCCTGTGCCGACAGGATCACCAGGTCGGAGGCGCCTCGCTCGGGATCGGCGACATAGGCCATCAGGTAGCCGTCGTCCTCCTCGCCGCGACCGGACGGGTTGGCGACGAACGCCGCTTCCCCGACGGCGGCGTCGCGTGCGAAACCGTGCACCTCCGTCGTGCCACGCCGCAGGTCGTGCTTGACGAGTGCGTTGGTGAACGCCTCGTCGGGGTGCGGGCCGTCAGGTGTGAACGGCACGCCGTAGATCGGGCTCACCGCGGAGTAGCCGTAGCGGTGCGGGCGCGAGGCGAACGCGTCGTTCACACGGGGGAAGTCCTGAGCCCGGTCGTCGATGCGGCGCTGGTCCACCCTGCCGCTTGCCGGATCGATGGTCCAGCGGTCGAGCGTGGGCGAGATCGCGCCCGGATCGGCGACGTCGACCGGCCCTTCGGATCTGATCAGGTCGACCGTGATCGTGGAGCCGTCGTCGTAGGCGTTGAGTATGTGGCTGACATAGAAGGACTCGACCGGCAGCCAGCGGATGTCACCGCCCGTCCTGGGGAGCACGCCGACGCGCGCCTGGTGCTCGGGATCCCATCGGAACAGCATCGCTGTCATGCTGAACGTCAGCGGGATGTCGAACACGATGACGTAGTTCTCCGACAGCGCGAAGTCGTGCAGGAACGGGGTCTCACCGGACAGTGGAATGTCCGTCACACGGGTGACCGTGCCGGCGGGGTCGGTGACGATGTACTGCGCGAACGGCCGTCCGATCGCATAGGCCAGGGAGTGCAGGTCACCGGTGCGCGGATCCACCTTGGAGTGCGCGTTGGCGCTGGAGCCCTCGGGCGTGGCGGCCATCGGGCACGCCCCGATCGTGTCCAGCTCGTAGCCGAGCTCGTGAGGGAGCCCGCCGGCCTCGACGAGGGCGAGTGTGCGGCCGGCGTGGCCGATCACGTGGACGTTCGGGGACGGAGGCAGGAACGCGGGAGGCTCCTCCCCGCGCTGCAGCCTGTCCAGGGCGTCGGCGATCTCCGCCGAGCGGACCCAGCGGTTGCGGTACCACTCGGCGCGGCCGTCCCGGATGCGGACGCCGTGCACCATGCCGGCGCCGAAGGCGTAGAAGTGGGTGGCGGGATCTTCCACGCCCAGCGGGTTGGGCCCTATCCGGAGGTAGCGGCCTTCCAGGTCTGCGGGCAGACGGCCGGTCACGGGCAGGTCGTAGACGGTGACCTCCTCCTTGACAGGGGCGAAGTGGCCTTCGAAGTAGTGGTTGCGCCGGTCTTTGGTGGCGTCCTGCATGGTTCTTTCCTCCCGTTGGTACGGCGTACGACCGGGACGGTACCCTGCGTATAGGCGGGCATCAGCGGTTCAATGGGTGGCGATCGATCCTGTACTAGGACACAATTCATCGCCCTCACCGCCTCCACCAGGCAGGTGACGGCGTTCTTCGCGGGGGATGACCGCATTTTCTGTACTAGGACAGCAGCCGCTTCCGGCGTGAGGAGACGATCGATCGTGAACCGGCCCGGCGCTGCGCCGCCGTACCTGCGGATCGTCAGTGAGATCAAGCGGCGCGTCGAGGCCGGCGAGCTGCGTGCAGGCGACCGCGTTCCCTCCACCAGGCAGGTTGCCGAGCAGTGGGGGGTGGCCCCCGCGACTGCCGCCAAGGCGCTGAACACGCTGCGGCAGGAGGGAGTGGTGGTGGCCATCTCCCGCGTCGGCACCGTCGTGGCGGAGCCCGCGCCCGGCTCGTTTCCGCCCTCCCGCGTGCCGGGCGCCCCGCAACGGAAGGAAAGGCGACGGTCCGCCTCTGCGACCGTCCACGACGACAGGCGGGAGCGGATGGTCCGTACGGCGATCGCCATCGCGGATGCCCAGGGGTTCGACGCGGTGTCCATCCGCAGCGTCGCGACCGCGCTCGGCATCCCCACCATGTCGCTGTACGGGTACGTGCGCGGCAAGGAGGAGTTGGCCGCTCTCATGGTCGACACCGCGTTCGGCGAGCTGGAGCTTCCGGCGACACCTCCGGCGGGCTGGCGAGCGCGACTGGAACTCGCGGCCCGCCTGCAGTGGCGACTCTACCTACGGCATCCCTGGCTGCCCCGGCTCGTCTCGCTCACCCACCCGCAGCCCATGCCCAACATGCTCAGATACGGGGACTGGGGGATGGGCGTCGTGCGCGAACTGGGGATCGAGCCGGATGCCGGCAGGCTCGTGTGGTGGGCGGTGTCCAACTACGTCCGGGGGACGGCCACGAACCTGGAGCCGCAGGCCGAATCGGAGCGGCATACGGGCCTGTCCACCGGGGAGTGGTATTCGGCCTACCTGCCGAGGTTCCGTGCCGGCCTGCCCTCCGGCGCCCTCCCCGCGCACGTGGCGCCCGCGACCTTCGACCTGACCGGGTTCTTCGAGAGCGGCCTGCGAATCCTGTTGGACGGGGTCGCCGTGCTGATCGGCCGGCAGCGCCTGTCGTAGGAACGCGCTCCGCGCGGCCCCGGCGTTGAACCGCCCCTTGAGGGCGGAGGTAGCTTGCGGGCAACGATCGCAACCTGTAGGTTGCCATTTAATGGCAACCTACAGGTTGCGAAGGAGGGGTATGGTTCCGGACGAGATCGAACGTGTGGTGATACTGCGACACCCCGTCGAGCGGGTGTGGGCCGCGCTGACCACCGCGGAAGGGCTCTCACGATGGTTCGGCTCGGCAGCGGAGATAGATCTGCGGCCCGGCGGGCGAGCGTTCTTCCGTTGGGACGACCTCGACCAGGAATCCGTCGCCACGATCGCCGTGGTCGACCCACCGCACCGTTTCGCCTTCAGGTGGGCCATCGAGGGCCTGCCGGGGCACGGCACACCCCGGACACTCGTGGACTTCACCCTGGAGCCGGTACCGGACGGCACTCGGCTACGCCTTGTGGAGAGCGGGTTCACCCAGGCCGCCGACGATGTGGCCCGATCCGCTCACAAGGCCAACAGCCAAGGATGGGACACGGAGCTCGTCGACCTGGAGACCTACCTCGATGCGGCCGCCTGACGCGGAACGGCAGGCCGTCGCGGTGTTCGCGGCACTCACCGATCCGACGCGGCGGGCGCTGCTGGAGGAGCTCGCCCGGGCGGGTCCCGCGACCGTCACCGATCTGGCGCGGCGGTTGCCGGTCAGCCGCCAGGCGATCGCCAAGCATCTCGGCCAGCTCGCCGAAGCGGGCCTGATCAGCTCCGGCGAACCGACCGGCCGTCGCCATCCCTACCGGCTGGAACCAGCCGCCATTCACACGGCCCAGGTGTGGCTGGCCAGGCTCGCCCACAGGTGGGATGACCGGCTGGTCGCGCTGGAACGCGCACTGGACACCACCGCCACGAACCAAGGAGCCCCGCAAGAATGAGCAAGCCCGAATTCACAGCCGGCCTGAACATCGCCATGAAGATCCCCAAGGCGCAGTACGAGGTCACGGTGGCTTTCTACCGCGACACTCTGGGCTTCGACGTCAAAGAGGACGACGTCCCCTACGCTCCGACCGTCTCGAGAACCCATTCGGTGCGGTTCGGTGCCAACACGCTGTGGCTCGACTGCGTCGACAACTACAGTCGGCCCGACCTGTGGCTGCAACTCCACACCGACGACCTGGACGCGGCGACGAGAAAGCTGGCCGGCATCGGCATCCACCCGTGTGACGAGGTGGAGCCCCTGGAGAACCTCGACTCCAGAACCCACTGGATCAAGAACCCGGCCGGTGTCGTGCATCTGCTCGCGGAGTCCGGCCGATCCTGACGCCCCGCTGAGGCCGGCACGCCCCCGACAGGCGAAGCCCGGCTCCCGGCCTCCCGAGTCGCTCAAGCTTCGATGCCTCGACCACGTCCACGAGCACCGGGGTGTCGGAGCATCCCGGGGCGTCTGGAAAACTGTGGTCTTGTGGAAGCCTATCTCGGCATAATCGCGATCATCGTCGTCATCGCCCTGCTGGCGGCCGGCGGCATGCTCCTGCTGTTCAGGTCAGGGGGTAAGACCGCGCCGCCGCCGGTCCGGCCGCCGGAGGCGCCGTCGATCCCCGAGGAGACGAAGGCCCCCGGCCGGGGCTCGGTCGTGGACGACGACACGGCGACGACCACCGTGCCGCCGCCCGCCAGGCCGGTCGAGCCGGAGGTCACCGTCGTCGCGCCGGTGATCGAGATTCCTCCGCCGTCGGCGGGACGGATGGCACGGCTCCGCGCCCGGCTGGCCAGGTCGCAGAGCACGCTGGGCAAGGGGCTCCTCGAGCTGCTCTCCCGCGACCGTCTCGACGACGACACCTGGGACGAGATCGAGGAGACCCTGATCACCGCCGACGTCGGCGTGGCGCCGACCCGGGCGATGGTCGACGAGTTGCGCACCCGGGTGAAGGTGCTGGGAAGCCGGACGCCGCAGGAGGCGCGGGCTCTGCTCAGGGAGCAGCTGCTCGTCCAGATCGGCGTCGACATGGACCGCACGCTGCACGTCACGCCGCACGGCGAGCGTCCCGCGGTGGTCCTCGTGGTCGGTGTGAACGGCACCGGCAAGACCACCACCACCGGCAAGCTGGCGCGCGTCCTCATCGGCGACGGAGGCAAGGTCGTGCTGGGCGCCGCCGACACCTTCCGCGCCGCCGCCGCCGACCAGCTGCAGACCTGGGGGAACCGTGTCGGAGCCGCGGTCGTACGCGGGCCCGAGGGCGGCGACCCCGCCTCCGTGGCCTTCGACGCCGTCGCCGAGGGCATCGCGGAGAAGGCCGACGTGGTGATCGTCGACACCGCGGGGCGGCTGCACACCAAGACCGGTCTGATGGACGAGCTCGGCAAGGTCAAGCGCGTCATCGAGAAGAAGGCCACGGTCGACGAGGTCCTGCTCGTCCTCGACGCCACCACGGGTCAGAACGGCATGCGTCAGGCGCAGGTGTTCGCCGAGGTCGTCAACATCACCGGCATCGCCCTGACCAAGCTCGACGGCACCGCCAAGGGCGGCATCATCATCTCCGTCCAGCGCGAGCTGGGGGTCCCGGTCAAGCTGGTCGGCCTCGGTGAGGGACCCGACGACCTGGCCCCGTTCGACCCCGAGGTCTTCGTGGACACGCTCCTCGGAGAGTGAGTCCCACTGCCGCGGGCCGTACCCTCGCGAGGCCCCGAGCCGCCACGGGCCGGGGGTACTCCCCGGTGTCGCCCGGACGGCGCGCGGCGTCCGGGCCGTTTTCCCAGAGCCGTTCCCGGACGGAGGACCGGGTCAGCGCGGGGGGTGCTGCGGCAGGGTGCCGATGGGGACGACGAGCGGGGTGCCGGTCACCGGGTCCTCGATGACCTTGGCGTCCAGCTCGAAGACCTCCGCCAGCAGGGTCTCGGTGAGCACCTCGGCCGGAGGGCCCGCGGCGACGACCCTGCCGTCCCGCATCGCGACCAGGCGGTCGGCGTAGCGGGCGGCGAGGTTCAGGTCGTGCAGGACCATCACCACGGTGCGGCCCAGCTCTCCGTGGAGCCTGCGTACCAGCTCCAGCACCTCGATCTGGTGGGCCAGGTCGAGGAAGGTCGTCGGCTCGTCGAGCAGCAGCAGGTCGGTGCCCTGGGCGAGGGCCATGGAGATCCACGCCCGCTGCCGCTGCCCGCCGGACAGCTCGTCCAGCGGCCGCTCGCCCAGATCGAGCAGTCCGGTCATGGCGAGGGCCTCGCCGACCGCGGACTCGTCGTCGGAGGACCACTGGCGGTACCAGGTCTGGTGCGGGTGCCGTCCCCTCGCGACCAGGTCGGCGACGGTCAGTCCCTCGGGAGCCGAGGGGGCCTGCGGCAGCACGCCCAGGATCCTCGCGACCTCCCTGGAGGGCATCTTGTCGATGCGCTTGCCGTCGAGCAGCACCTCGCCGCCCGACGGCCTGAGCAGCCGTCCCATGGCGCGCAGCAGCGTGGACTTGCCGCATCCGTTCGGCCCGATGATCGTGGTCACCGTCCCGGCCTCGATCCCGAGGTCGAGACCGTCGACGACGACGCGGTCCCCGTACCCCAGCCTGACGTCGACGGCTTGCAGTCTCACTGGCGGGCCTTTCTGCGCACACGGACGAGGAGATAGATCAGGTAGGGGGCGCCGAGGACCGCGGTGACCACGCCCACCGGCAGTTCGACGGGGGTGAACGCGGTCCTGGCGACCAGGTCGGCGCCGGTGGTGAGGACCGCGCCCATCAGGGCGGAGACGACGAGCGGGGGCTGTGCCACTCCGGCCAGGCGCAGTGCGATCTGCGGGGCGGCGAGGGCGACGAACGCGATCGGCCCGGCCGAGGCGGTCGCCGTCGCCGCGAGCAGCACGGCCGCGAGGATCATCACCCCCCTCGCGAGGTTCATCCGTACGCCCAGGCCGGTCACGGTGTCGTCACCGAAGCGCAGCGCGCCGAGCGAGCGGGTGCCGAGCAGTGTCGCCGGGACGAGGAGGGCGAGCGCGAGCGCGACCGGCACCACATGCTCCCATCCCCGGCCGTGCAGTGAGCCGCTGATCCAGACCATGGCCCGGCTGCTGTCGTTGACGTCGCCGACGGTGAGCAGCCAGTACTTGAGGTTGGTGCAGATCGCCGAGACCCCGATGCCGATCAGGACGAGCCGGTAGCCGTCCAGGCCGTCGCGCCAGGCCAGCGCGTAGACCGCCAGCGCTCCGGCCAGCCCGCCCAGCAGGGCGACGAGGGGGACGCCCACCTCGGCGAGGGCGCCGCTGGTGCCGCCCCAGGTGTTTCCCGCCGCCACGATGACCGCGACCACGGTCACGCTCGCGCCGGTGGTGACGCCCAGGATGTCGGGGCTGGCCAGCGGGTTGCGGGCGACGGCCTGGGTGATCGCCCCGGCGAGGGCGAGCGCGGCGCCGACGAGGGCGCCGGTGAGCGCGCGGGGGAGCCTGAGCTCCATGATCACGAAATGGTCCGGGCCGTCGGCGGTGATCGCGTGAAGGACGTCGAGAACGCTCATCGGGATGTCGCCGAGCCGCATGCTGAGCGCCATGAACAGCGCCGTCATCGCCAGCAGGACGAGCGCCGCGACGACGGAGCGCGGCCGGAGCGGCCAGGAGGCGGGTCCGACGCGCAGGGCGCGCCTTCTCAGGGAGGGGGCGGTGGAGACGGTCACAGCCGCACCGGCTTCCTGCGTCGTACCAGGACGATGAAGAACGGCGCCCCGGCGAGGGCGAGGACCACGCCCACCTCCAGCTCACCGGGGAAGGCCACCACGCGGCCGATCACGTCGGCGAGGAGCAGGGCGGCGGCGCCCGCCAGGCCCGAGTACGGCAGCAGCCAGCGGTGGTCGGGGCCGGAGAGCGGCCGGGTGAGGTGCGGCACGATCAGGCCGATGAAGGCGAGCGAGCCGCAGGCCGCCACGGAGGCGCCGCTGAGCAGGGTGATGGCGGCGATGCCGACGGCACGGGTGAGGGTGATGTTCTGCCCGAGCGCACGGGCGACGTCCTCGCCCAGGGAGAGGGCGTTGAGGCCGGGCGCGTTGAACAGGGCGAGGAGCAGGCCGGCGGCGACGAACGGGAGCACCTGCCAGGCCACGTCGGCCCCCCTGGCCGCTATGGAGCCCGCCTGCCAGAAGCGGAAGACGTCCATGGCCTGCTCGTCCAGGAGGACGAGCGCCGAGGTGAGCCCGTACAGGAACGCGCTGACCGCGGTGCCCGCGAGGGCGAGGGTCACCGGGGTGGGGCCGCCTCTGCCGCCGGCCATGCCGAGGGCGAAGACCGCCGCGCTGGCGACGAGGGCTCCGGCGAGACCGAACCAGATGTAGCCGTACGGGCTGGTGACGCCCAGCGCGATGATGCTGAGGACCATCGCGAACGCGGCGCCCTGGGTGACGCCGAGCAGTCCGGGATCGGCGAGCGGGTTGCGGGTGTGGCCCTGCATGAGGGCGCCCGCGACACCGAGGGCGATCCCGGCCATGACGCCGATGGCGGTCCTGGGGATCCGCAGCGACCGCACGACGATGTCGTTCTCGGTGCCGGTGGGGCCGGTGAGCGCGTGCCAGACGTCGGCGGGAGGCACCGGTTTGGCGCCGACGGCGAGGCTCAGCACGACCGCCGCCGCGAGGACGGCGAACGATACGGCGAGGACGAGCAGGCGTCGCCGACGGGTTTTCTTCGGCCCCGCGAGGGGTGCGGGCCGTGCGACGGCCACCGCGTTGATCACCTGACCTCCCCTTTCTTGCCCGAGCCGGTACGAGTATGTCAGTTTAGGTATGGCTAAGCTAAATAAGGCTGACCTTAATTTGACGAAGGAACCGATGAAGATGAGAGCGTTGCGCGTCCTGGCCCTCGGAGCGGCGGGAGTGGTGCTGTCCGGTGGTCTCGCCGCCTGTGGTTCGACCACCTCGGGGAGCGCGGGGGAGACCTCGGGAGCCGCGGGCGCGTCCGCGGCTCCCGAGGCGAGCGACGCGGCGGCCTACCCCCGGACGGTGAAACACGTCATGGGGGAGACCGAGATCCCGGCCCGGCCCAAGCGGGTCGTCGCCCTCGACCAGAGCTTCGTCGACGCGGTGCTGACCCTGGAGACCGACGTCGTGGGGTTCACCAGCTACCGGGGCATCGATGACAAGCTGCCCGGCTATCTCGCCCCGGTCCTCGGTCACGCCAAGGAGGCCACGTCGGTCGGGACCCTGGAGCAGCCGAGCCTGGAGCGGATCGTCGCGCTCAAGCCCGACCTGATCATCTCCGCCAAGGTCCGCCACGAGGCGCTGTACGACAAGCTGGCACAGATCGCGCCGACGGTCTTCAGCGAGACCACGGGGGCGATCTGGCAGGAGAACCTCAAGCTCGTGGGCGAGGCCCTGGGCAAGGAGGATCTCGCCGAGCGCAGGCTCACCGAGTATCGGGACCGCGCCGCCAAGATCGGCGAGTCCATCAAGGCCAAGGACGGCGAGTTGCCCACCGTCTCCGTCGTCCGCTTCGCGGGCGAGCCGACCGTCCGCCTGTACGTGGAGAACTCCTACTCGGGACTGGTGCTGAAGGACGTCGGCTTCCCGCGCCCCGAGGACCAGCCGACCGTGACCGACACCATCATGGTTCCGATCAGCCAGGAGAACATCTCCCAGCTCGACGCCGAGCACATCTTCGTCGCGGCCTACCAGGACCCGGCGGTGAAGCCGGTGAAGGAGAAGTTCGAGGCCAACCCGCTCTGGGGCAGGCTCAAGGGCGTCAAGCACGACGTCAGCGACGCCACCTGGATGAGCGCCGTCGGCATCCAGGGAGCGCACTCCATCCTCGACGACCTGGCGACGTTCTTCGAGGTCGACCCGGCGAGGGCCGCCTGACCTCCCGCCCGGCGCCGTGACCGGTGGCGGGCCCGCGAGCCGAGACGGGGGCGTTCGGGTGAACCTGGGGGCGTGTCGATCCGTCTCTTAGAGGGAGATTAAGTCCCCAATGCGCGGGAAGCGGGGAGGCGTGGAGATGGGTGTCGGAGTTTCTCGGGGTGCGGGCCTCGCCCCGCCGGTCGGCCTCGGCCGTCCGGCGGGGGTGGCTTCCCGGGTCGTGGCGATCGACGTTTCCCCCCACCCGAAATGGGCTGCTACCTGGGGTTATGTGATGATAGACACATCTCCTACCGAATCGGGAGAACGATGTTACGATACTGAGACTTGTCCGGCTGTAGAGCGTGTCGCACCCGCCATCGGCACAGCCAAAGATCAATCCCCTGACCACGTAGAGCTTTTAACGGCCTCCTTACGAGGTGCCTGCGAGCATCGGATACGCCGTCAGAAGGGGTGCGTCACCACTTTGCCGGACGGTAATTGGGGGGAAAGCGCGAGGGGGGTCCAATGATCACGATGACGGAAGAGCAGCGCCAGGACTGGTTCGAACGCGATGTCGTGCCGGTCACCAGTCAGCTCTACGCATCCGCGATGCGTCTGACCCGTAACACCGCCGACGCCGAGGACCTGGTTCAGGAGACCGTCACCAAGGCGTTCACCTCCTACCACCAGTTCCGCGAGGGCACCAACCTCAAGGCGTGGCTGCACCGCATCCTGACCAACAACTTCATCAACGACTACCGCAAGAAGCAGCGCTCGCCCAAGCTCTCTGCCACCGAGGAGATCGAGGACTGGCAGCTCGCCGCCGCCGAGTCCCACATGTCCAGCGGTCTCAAGTCCGCCGAGACCGAGGCGCTGGAGCAGCTGCCCGACAGCGCGGTCATGAACGCCCTGCGCTCCCTGCCCGAGGACTTCCGGGTGGCCGTTTACCTGGCCGACGTGGAGGGCTTCGCCTACAAGGAGATCGCCGAGCGGATGGGCACCCCCATCGGCACGGTCATGTCCCGCCTCCACCGGGGCCGGCGCCAGCTTCGCACGATGCTCGAGGACTACGCCCGCGAGGAGGCCGGTCTCCGGGTGTCCGAGGAGGTCCAGGCCGCCTGACGGCCTCTCCGCTCCCGGTCCTTCCCGCCTTTCGACGTCACGTACGGCCCGCATCCCACGAGGGCGGGCCGTACGTGTGTCCGGGGATGGGCCGTCGTCGCGCGTCCGAGGGGCCGGTGAGTCCCTGTGTTCCCGTGCGTCCCGCCTGTCCGGGTCTGTCGGCGAAGAAGCGGTCAATCCAGCGTGATGTGGAGTCTCACCCTCAGCTCCCCGCCCACGCCGCGCACCTGCACCAGGTCGCAGAGCTGGCGGCTGATCCAGAGCCCGTAGCCGCGTGGTGACCCCGGCTCGGGCGGGAGGTAGCCGGGCAGCGGGACGTCCAGGTCACCGCCGCCGGAGTCGGCGATCTCGCACACGATCTCCCCGCCGGCCGTCCAGATGGACGCTCGGCCGTGTCCCGCCCCGTGCTCCACGCTGTTGGCCGCCATCTCCGAGACGCTCAGCACGAGTGAGGAGATCAGATCGCGTCCCAGACCGGCCCGGCTCGCGTGGTCGGTGACGAGCGCGCGCAGCCGTCCCAGCTCGTCCAGGGTGAAGTGGGTGACCACCGCGGACGGCGGCGCGTCGGGGAGGGGGAGGTCGTCTCCCGGCAGGGTGAACCGCTCCGGGGGGACATAGCGATCACTTCTTCGCAGGCCGGCGCCGGTCAGCTCCGTGGGGTGGGTGCGGAGGACATGATCGAGCGCCGGCGTCTCGTCGTACAGGCACCACATGCTGACCGGGACCCCGGCGAACGCGGCGTTGAGCACCGACTCGTAGCGGATCCACTCACGAACCTGCCGCTCGGTCCAGCCCGACCACACCGGCTCCCCGATGACCAGCGGCCGCTCTCGCTGCCGGACGTAGTCGTGGAAGGCGGCGAGGGTCCGCGTCGGGTGGGTGTACCACTCCTCGGCGGGGCGGCGGTCGATGAGGCGGGTGTCGGCACCGAAGGCGTCACCGACCAGGTCGAGTGCGCGCTCGCCCGTGACGACCAGGACCCGCCGGCCCTCGCGGAGGGCGCCGGCGATCAGGGGCTGGAGGAGTCCAAGAAGGCCGGAGTCGGAACCGTACGCGACAGCCGTGTGCGCGAACGGCCCGCCGGAGTCGAGGAACGCCCGCTCGGGCTGCACGGGGATGACCGTAACAAGCGCCCGGCTTCAACACAACAGAGTCAGTTCGCGACATCGTGTCAACCGGACGCGATCAGCGCGACCGCGGCGAGGGTGAATCCGATCCCCACCGCCTGGACCGTGTTGAGCCGCTCTCCCAGGAAACGGCGGGCGAGCACCAGGGTGCTCGCCGGGTAGAGCGAGACCAGGACGGCGACGAGGCTGAGCATCCCGCGCTGCTGGGCGAGCACGAAGAGCACGTTGGCGACCATGTCGAGCGCTCCGGCCGCGATGATGACGGGCAGCGTGCCGGGTCCGGGACGCGAGAGGCGGCCGACGGCGAGGGCCGACAGGGCGATGAAGGTGATCGAGATCAGGCGGGCACCGAAGAGCGGCCACATGCCGCTGTCCGCCGGAGCCTGGGCGATGATGATGAAGAACCCGCCGAAACCCGCGCCCGCGGCGAGCGAGGCGAGGATCGGGCCGTATCCTCCGCTTGTCTCCCCGCCCGACGAGCCGCGGCTCACCAGCAGGACCGCGAGCAGCGCGAGAACCACCCCGGCCAGCGCGACCGGCTCGGGGCGCTCCCCGACGGCGAGCCCGAACAGCACGGGCAGCGCCGCGGAGAACGTCGCGGTGATCGGCGCCACGACCGACATCACGCCGCCCGCCAGCGCCCGGTAGAACAGCACGACCCCCGCCGTGCCGCAGAGGCCGGAGGCCGCGCCCCAGGCGAGGGCCGCGGGCGTGGGGCGCTCGGGCAGGAACGGCAGCAGCGCGGCGATCAGGGCGAGCCCGGCGATCTGGGAGAGGAGCACCACCGCGAGTACCCGTGATCTGCGGGTGGCCAGCCCGCCGAGGAAGTCGGCGGCGCCGTACACCACCGCGCAGGTCGTCGCCAGCACCACAGCCGTCACAGGTCACCTCGGTTCAATGGAGTGTACTGAAAGTACAATATATGTAGTGCAATAGAGTGCAAATCGGGTTCACTACACTGAACTCATGGATCCAGAGACGATCACCGCCGCGGTCGCCAACAACGTGCGGGCACAGCGGGCGCACCGGCAGATGACCCTCGACGAGCTCGCTGCGCGCTCGGGAGTGAGCCGGGGCATGCTCGTCCAGGTCGAGCAGGGCAGAACCAACCCGAGCATCAGCACGCTCACCCGCATCGCCGACGCGCTCGGGGTGACGGTCGCGCGAATGGTGGAGGTCTCCGACACCCCCGTGGTCCGGGTGGTCAGCGGCGCCGACGTCGTCACCTTCCCGCACGGCGTCTCCAGCACCGCGCGCCTGCTGGTCGGCACCGACGCGCCCGCCATCCTGGAGCTGTGGGACTGGCGGCTCGCCCCCGGCGACCACCACGACGGCGACGCCCACCCCCCGGGCACGCGCGAGATGCTGACCGTCCTCGAAGGGCGGCTCACCCTCTCGGTGTACGGCAAGAGCCACATCGCGGAGACGGGCGACGCGGTCGTGTTCAGCGCCGACCGCCCGCACCGGTACGCCAACGAGGAGGACACCCCCCTGCGGTTCATGATGGTGGTGACCGAACCCCGCGAGACGCCCGACCGTTCCTGAGCCGTCGAGCGGACCGACCCGGGCCCCGCCCGGCCGACACCTGGCCGTTTTCCGAGGCCCGGTGGGCGCGTGCCGCGCCATGTCATGGCCGCCCGCATATGCGTGGTCCGCCTGTCTTGGGCACTTTGAAGCTCTAACCGGTCCCATCGGATGAGACGGCCACCAGATGCGTATCTCTCCGGATGTGGCGTGAAGTGGCGCGTCGGTACGGGTAACCGGCGGTCGATGCCTCATCCTGGTGGAATACCCGGTCATGATCTTGCGGGGGGACCCCGCCGGGCTGCTCGCCGTCCCCGCGATGCTTTCGGGGGGAAGCATGCGGGTATGGCGGGTGTGGATCGTGCCGGTGGCGTCGCTGCTCGCGCTCTGGGGATGCACCTCCCCGGTCACCATGGTGGGTTCGGTGGAACGGGCGACCGTGACCTCTCCCGCCCCCACGGGACCCGCGGGGCCGGAGAAACCCGCCACCGTCCCCGGGCTCGGACCCGGCGCGGCACGGCGGCACTGGGCGTGGGAGGACCTCCCCGTCTCTCCCCGGGCGCGCCGCATCGACTGCGAGCGAAGCAGGTGCGTGGCGCTCACCTTCGACGACGGGCCGGGGACCTACACCGAGTCCCTGCTCGACATCCTCGCCAGGCACCGGGCCAAGGCGACCTTCTTCGTCGTCGGACGCATGGCCCTGGGAGACGGCGAGAAAACCCTGCGCAGGATGGTGGCCGAGGGACACGAGCTGGGCAACCACACCTGGGACCACCCGCAACTGCCCCTGCTGTCACAGGCCGGGATCAGGGAGGAACTGGGGCGTACCCAGTGGCTCGTCAAGCAGGCGACCGGGGTCGCGATGATCCTCATGCGCCCGCCGTACGGGTTGACCGACGCCCGGGTCGCCACCGAGAGCCGCTATCTGGGGCTCGCCCAGATCATGTGGGACGTCGACACGCTCGACTGGCGTGACCATGACCCCGCGGTCATCGCCCGGCGCGCGGCCCAGGCCGAGCCGGGTTCCATCGTGCTGATGCACGACATCCACCTCTCCACGATCCAGGCCGTCCCCCGGATGCTGGACGAACTCGCCGCCAAGGGCTACAGGTTCGTGACGCTGTCCGAGTTGTACGGCGGACGCCCCAGGCCGGGGAGGAAGTACTACACGGGCCGGGACGACCGCACCGCCGACGAGGAGGCCGGTGAGGAAAGGGGCGGAAGGCTCCTGGGGGAGTCCGGCGAAGAAAGGGGGGAAAGGCGCGGGAGAGTCCCGCGAAGGGAGGGATGACGCGCCGGGGAGGAAACCCGGTGGAAGGCCCGGCGGAAGAGGCGTGAACCTTTCGCACCCGTTTCCCGACTGTCCAGGGCGAGGAGGCAGGGTGACTGACGAACTGCTGGTGGTCCGGTGCCGGCTCGGCGAGCGTGAGGCGTTCGCGGAGCTGGTGAGGGCCTGGCACGATCCGGTGTGGAACTACGTACGGCGCATGCTGGGACCCTCGCGGGCCGACGACGTGGCTCAGGAGGTCTGGGTGGCCGTGGTGCGCGGGCTGCCGCGCCTGAAGGAGCCGGGCAGGTTCGCGCCCTGGCTGTTCACGATCGCGAGGCGCGCGGTGGCCGACAGGCTCCGCGAGGAGTACGCCAGGCCCGAGATCCCGCTGGAGGAGGAACGGGCGTCCGCCGATCCCGCCGACGCCCTCGTGGAGAGCGCCGACCTGCTCGCGGGTCTGGCCGGCCTGCCGGTCAGGGAGCGGGAGGTCCTCGTGCTGTTCTACCTGCAGGACCTCTCCCTGGAGGACTGCGCGCAGGTCTGCGCCGTCCCCGTCGGCACAGTCAAGTCACGCCTGTCCCGCGCGCGGCGCATGCTGCGCGAACAGCTCACGGAGGAGGGATACCGATGAACCCCGATGACATGATCGCCAGGCTGTCCGGCCCGTTGTCGCTGCGCCGCCGGATCGCCAACGTCGTGGCGCTGCTCGGCGGCCTGGGCGGGGCGCTGTTCGTCGGCCTGCTGTGGGCCACCGAGCCCGCCCTGCCCGGCCGTACGCACCTCGCCTTCGGCGCGCTGGTCGCGCTCGGCCTGGCCTGGGCCGGTTACGGGGCCTGGGCACTGAGCCGCAGGACCCCGCTGTTCGCCCTCGACCGGGTGATCGCCGCCTGGCTGGCGGTGGCCGCGACGGGCCTGCTGACGGCGGGAACGGCCGCGGTCGCCGTCGCGAAGGGCACCTGGACGGGCATGGCGGGGGTCGCCGTCGCCGCGACGCTGACCGTGCTCGCGGTGGCCGTCCTGCTCAGGGCCCGCGCCGACCGCGCCGCCCTGCTGCGACGTAAGCGCGAACTCGGCGGCTGAGGCCCGCCGCGGCGAGAGCCGCGGCGAGGCAGGCCATCGGGACCGACGGCAGCACGTAGCGGTGGTCGAAGTCGAGCACGGCGACCGGGGCGAGAAGCAGGAAGACGGCCGCGGCCCATGGCAGCAGGGCCGCGCGCCGCCGCCCGACGGCTCCGGCGCCGCCCAGCAGCAGGAGCGCGCCGAGCAGCGGGCCGTGCAGGACCCCGGGGTAGTGATAGGCGCCGAGAAGGCTCCCGTAGGGCTCGACCGACGACATCCCCCGGATGTCGCCGTCGTACTCCCGGCGCACCTGGTCGATGAGCGGGAAGGCGGGCAGCGGCCAGGAACCGACGGGGAACGTGAGGGCGGGGGAGACCCGCAGGGGATGGCGCACCGGGGTCGCGGCGAAGGTGAGCGAGGTGTCGCGGACGACCTCGCGGAGATAGTCGAACGGCTGCGCGGCGATGGCGCGCAGCGCGAAGGACCTGGCCAGGTCGTTGTGGGCGAACCGGCCTCCCGGCAACCTGTTGAGCGAGGCGTCGGCTGCCCAGACGTACTCGGAGGCGGCGTCGACCACCGTGCCGTTCGGGCAGAGCACCGCCTCCCTCGCCGGTGGTCTGATCACCGAGCAGTCGGCGAACGTCATCGTGCGCGCCCACAGCGCCACGCCGTCGGAGCCGCTCAGCGCGAACCGCCCGTGGTGCTGCTGGTACCAGCCCGCGTAGGCGGCGAGCGGCAGCAGTCCGGCGGCGGCCAGCGCGACCACCCGCTTCCAACCGGCCCGCCGCAGGAGCAGGTGGAGCAGGACCAGACCGAGCAGCGGCACCGCGACCGTGCGGGTGAGCCCGGCCAGCGCCAGCAGCAGGCCCGCCACGGCGGCCGCCCGCGCCGAGGGCCTCGCCCGCCACATCAGGACCGTGAGAGCCGCGGTGATGAGGAAGATGAGCTGGGTGTCGGAGAGCACGGCGTGTTCGAGCCGCAGGAACGCGGGGTTGAACAGCAGGGGCAGGGTGGCCAGCGCCGCACCCCACCCGGGGAGCGCGTGACGGCGCAGCACCAGATAGATCATCAGGGCCGTGCCCAGGCCCATCAGGTGCTGCAGGCCCGCGACGAGCACGACGCTGTGGAAGGGCAGCAGCAGCCTGAGCAGGAAGGAGTACCCGGCCGGATGGAACGCGCCCGACGGCTCCAGGTGGACCGCGGTGTTGAGATAGGTGAAGGAGTCGTACCAGTAGAGCTGGGCGGTGTCGTAGCCGAGCATGACGAGGACGCGGAGCCCCGCCGCCGACGCGATCGCGACGGCGAACGGCAGGTGACCGCCGAGGAGGCGGTTACCCGGCGCGCTCGGTCCTGGCGCTGTGGGTACGGTCGTGACGCCGCCGGGTGAGGCGAGCATGGATGTTCCCCCGATTCAGGGCCGGAGAATTCCGGCACGGTGGGAGCAGTCCAGCGAGTGATCGATAACCTTGACGTCACCGAATCCGGTTATGCCCGCGTTATGCGACCTGTGGCACGCTGGCGCGATTCGGCCCAGGGGGAGGCACACTGTGCGGGTTTTGGTCGTCGAGGACGAGAGAATGCTCGCCGACTCGATCGCGGAAGGGCTGCGCGGGGAGGCGCTCGCCGTCGACGTCGCCTACGACGGGGAGGCGGCGCTGGAACGGCTACGGCTGCACGCCTACGACGTGCTCGTCCTTGACCGGGACCTGCCCGGCCTGCACGGCGACGACGTGTGCAGGACCGTGGTCGCCGAGGGCGGCGAGGTGCGGATCATCATGCTCACCGCGGCGGGCGACGTGCGCTGCAGGGTGGAGGGACTCGCCCTGGGCGCCGACGACTACCTGCCCAAGCCGTTCGCCTTCGAGGAGCTGACGGCCCGCGTCCACGCACTGGGCCGCCGGGTGCGCCCCGCCGACCCGCCGGTGCTGGTGCGGGCCGGCATCAGCCTGGACCGGGCGCACCGGCAGGTGTTCCGCGACGGCCGCTACGTGCCGCTCGCCCGCAAGGAGTTCGGCGTGCTGGCCGAACTGCTGCGCGCCGCAGGGGCGGTGGTCTCCAGCGAGACGCTCCTGGAGAAGGTGTGGGACGAGCACACCGACCCGTTCACCAACACGGTGAGAACGACGATGATGAAGTTGCGCCGGAAGATCGGCGACCCGCCGGTCATCGAGACCGTCACGGGAGTGGGATACCGGATTCCATGAGGATGAGCGTTCGTTTCCGGCTCGCCGTCATCTGCGGCACGGTGACCCTCTACGTCGGCGTCATGCTGGTCGGGGGACTCGCCTTCCTCGTACGGCAGAGCCTGGAGCCCCGCGACGGGTTGCGCCATCCCGAGTACATCCGGGTCGCGGGGTCCTACTACGGACCCCAGCATTCCGAGTACCGGGTGGCGGAGCAGCGCGTCGCGCAGGTGAGGCGCGTCTACCAGGCCGACACGATCAACAAGGTCCTCACCCTGGGCGGCCTCGCGGTGTTCGTGAGTGCCGGGCTCGCGACGGTGATCGGCTGGCGGGCCGCGACCTGGGCGCTCCGCCCTGTGAGGGAGGTCACCGCGAGCGCGCGGCACATCGCCCAGAGCCATGACCTCAGCGGCCGCATCACCTACGCCGGCCGCGACGGCGAGGTCAAGGAACTCGCCGACATCGTCGACACCATCGTCGGCCGTCTCGCCCGCTCCTTCGACGGTCAGCGGCGCTTCGTCGCCAACGCCTCCCACGAGCTGCGCACCCCGCTCACCATCAACCGCACCCTCGTGGACGTGGCGGTCAGGCGGCCCGACGCGACGGAGGACGTCAAGCGGCTCGGCGAGTCCCTGCTGCTGGTCAACGCCCGCCACGAGCGGCTGATCGACGGTCTGCTCGCCCTGACCGAGGGCGAGCAGGCGGTCCTCGACCGCCGTCCCTTCGACCTGACCGACGTGGTCGAGCACGTGCTCGACCTGGCGGGCAAGGAGGCGGGAGAACGCGAGGTGGCCATCCACCGGCTGCTGGACCCCGCGCCGACCGCCGGTGAGCCGGTGCTGGTCGAGAGGCTCGTGCAGAACCTCGTGGAGAACGCGATCCGGCACAACCACGCCGACGGCGAGGTGTGGGTCTCCACCCGCTCTCGCGCCGACCGGGTGGAGCTGGTGGTGGCCAACACCGGGTTGCCGGTGCCGCACTACGAGATCGAGACGATCTTCGAGCCGTTCCGGCGGCTGCACGGCGACCGGCTGCGCTCCGAGCGCGGCAGCGGTCTGGGCCTGTCGATCGTGCGGGTCGTCGCCGAGGCCCACGGCGGCACCGTGACCGCGAGCTCCCGGGAGGAGGGCGGTCTGACGGTCGCCGTCGAGCTGCCGCGCGAGAGTCCCTGACGCCCGGTCGTCGTATCGGGCGCGATTCCGCGACCGGTTCCCCGGCACGGGGAGTCCTCGGCCGGATCGGCCGACCGGCGCTCGGCTGGGGCGATCGGTTCTCTGGCATGGGGGGTTCTCGGCCGGATCAGCTGACCGGTGCTCGGCTGGGGCGACCGGTTCCCTGGCGTGGGGAGTCATCCCCGGGGCCTTTGGCGGCCCGATTCGGGTGGGTCCGGTATGGCTCCTTCTCCCCACCGGAGCCGTACCGGACGAAGACGTCAGGTGAGCAGTGTCACGAGCGTGGCGAAGGCCACCCACGCGAGCAGCAGGGCCAGGTGCATCCGGCCGGTCAGGACCTGCATGGTGATCCCCCCTTTCTACGGGGAATCCTGCCCGGCCGCTCTTGGAAGGCGGTTGGGAGTCACTGGTTCCCGGTGATCACACCGCAGGCGATGCGCCCGCCGGAGTCTCCCGCCTTGAGGGTCTCCGCGTCCGGGCCGGTGCCGGGGGTCGGGTCGGCCGGGTGACTGTAGCGGTCGGGAATGTTGGAGTGGTTGTCCGGCAGGGCGTGGATGACGACGGCGCTGCCGTCGCCGTCGAAGAGCTGTCCCACTCTGAACCGGTCGGTCACGACGGTCGCCGCACCGGTGCCGTCGGTGGCGACGAGGAGGTTGGGCAGGTCACCGGAGTGGTGGCTGTGCTTGACCGGTGGGATGGTGAAGTGCGGGCCCGCGCTGGCGAAGGGGCTGCCGGTGACCGGGTCGATCGACTTCGGGTCGCAGACGCCCTTCGCGTGAACGTGGAAGCCGTGGTATCCGGCCTGCAGGCCGCCGACGGTGATCGTCAGCTTGGACTTGCCGTCCGGCTGCTCGACGATGCTCAGGGAACCGACGTTCTTCCCCGCGGTGTTCTTGACGACGGCCTTGGCCGACGACTGGGGCCCCGGCGACGACATCGGTGAAATCTGCGACATATGTGACGTGTGTGGCATCTGCGACATCTGTGATATCGCCTGGGCGGCCGGAGCCGGCACCGTCGTCCCGAGCGCGACGGCCAGGGCGAAACAGGTTCTGTGAAGCATGAGACATCCCCCCGTACGAGTCCCGGGCTCCCCGAGACGGCGGGGAGACCGGTACAGGCTTCCTACCCCAGGTGAGGGCGGGAACCGGGGGCACCACGCCGTCTCATCGGGCAAAGCCGTGCCGTGCGAGGCCGTCCGACGCGCGACCGGGCCGTACGGAGGCGTACCGCCCGAGGCCGCGCCGGACGAGCGTGACGGGAAAGTCGTACGAGACGAGACCACCCCCGTCCCGCCGGAGATGCCCGGCGGGACGGGGGTGGTGAGGATCAGTTGGCGCGCTTGGCGCGGGCGGTGGTGCGGGCGCGGGTCGAGGCGTCGAGGACGACCTTGCGGATGCGCACGTTCTCCGGCGTGATCTCCACGCACTCGTCCTCGCGGATGAACTCCAGCGCCTGCTCCAGCGAGAGCTGACGCGGCGGGATCAGCGTCTCCGTCGTGTCGCTCGTCGAGGAGCGCATGTTGGTGAGCTTCTTCTCCTTGGTGATGTTCACGTCCATGTCGTCGGAGCGCGAGTTCTCACCGATGATCATGCCCTCGTAGACCTCGGTGGTCGGCTGGACGAACAGGACACCGCGCTCCTGCAGGTTCAGCATGGCGAACGGGGTCACCGGGCCCGGCCGGTCGGCGACGAGCGAGCCGTTGTTGCGGGTGCGCAGCTCGCCGAACCACGGCTCGTAGTCCTCGAAGACGTGGTTCACGATGCCGGTGCCGCGGGTCTCGGTGAGGAACTCGGTGCGGAAACCGATCAGGCCGCGGGCCGGGACCACGAACTCCATGCGGATCCAGCCGGTGCCGTGGTTGGTCATGTGCTCCATGCGGCCCTTGCGGACGGCGAGCAGTTGCGTGATCGCCCCGAGGTATTCCTCAGGGCAGTCGATGGTCACCCGCTCGACCGGCTCGTGGACCTTGCCGTCGACGAGCTTGGTGACGACCTGCGGCTTGCCGACGGTGAGCTCGTAGCCCTCGCGGCGCATCTGCTCGACCAGGATGGCGAGCGCGAGCTCACCACGGCCCTGCACCTCCCACGCGTCGGGGCGGTCGGTCGGCAGGACGCGCAGCGACACGTTGCCGACGAGCTCCTTGTCGAGCCGGTCCTTGACCATGCGGGCGGTGACCTTGGAGCCCTTCACCCTGCCGACCAGCGGAGAGGTGTTGGTGCCGATGGTCATGGAGATCGCGGGCTCGTCGACCGTGATGAGGGGGAGCGGGCGCGGGTCGTCGGGGTCGGCGAGGGTCTCACCGATCATGATGTCCGGGATGCCGGCGATCGCGATGATGTCGCCGGGCCCCGCCTCCTCGGCGGGCTTGCGCTCCAGCGCGTCGGTCATCAGCAGCTCGGTGATCTTCACCCGCTGGATGCTGCCGTCGGTGCGGCACCAGGCGACCTGCTGGCCCTTCTTGATGGTGCCCTGGTGGATGCGGCAGAGCGCGATCCTGCCCAGGTAGGAGGAGGCGTCGAGGTTGGTGACGTGCGCCTGCAGCGGGGCCGTCGGGTCGTACACCGGGGCCGGGATCGTGTTCTTGATGACCTCGAACAGCGGCTCCAGGTCCTCGGAGTCCGGCATCGCCGCGTCCTCGGGACGGTTGAGCGAGGCGCGCCCGGCCTTGGCCGAGGCGTAGACGATCGGGAAGTCGATCTGCTCCTCGGTGGCGTCCAGGTCGATGAAGAGCTCGTAGACCTCGTCCACGACCTCCTTGATCCGGGCGTCGGGGCGGTCGACCTTGTTGATGCACAGGATGACCGGCATCTTGGCGGCGAACGCCTTGCGCAGCACGAACCGGGTCTGCGGCAGCGGCCCCTCGGAGGCGTCGACCAGCAGCACGACACCGTCGACCATGGACAGGCCCCGCTCGACCTCACCGCCGAAGTCGGCGTGGCCGGGGGTGTCGATGATGTTGAGCGTCATGCCGCCGTGCTTGACGGCGGTGTTCTTCGCGAGAATGGTGATCCCCTTCTCGCGCTCAAGGTCGTTGGAGTCCATGACGCGGTCGTCCACGTCCTGGTTGACGCGGAAGGCGCCCGACTGCCAGAGCATGGCATCCACGAGAGTGGTCTTGCCGTGGTCGACGTGCGCGATGATCGCGATGTTCCGCAGGTCGTCGCGGCTGTTCAAAGGCATGATGGAGTCTCACTCTGTGATCGTGGAGGCTGACCGCGGACTGTGCGGCCCTCCCATTTTAGTTGATCCGGACAATCGCTCTCACGCGTCCGGCATATGAAGTGCGTCAATTCGCCCGCGGGACACCCTCCAGCCCTCCGGCGGAGGGCGGCGGGAGGTAGCGCGGATCGCGGTTTCGGCCTTGCCGCGGCGGGTTCGCGACCGGGCCGGGGGTGTCCGGTGCGCGGTCGGAGGTGAGCGAGGCGGACCGGCTGTGAACGGGGCACGGAAGTAAGGGGGACGAAGAAGGGGGACGGGCGGGACGCGACCGGGCGACCGGCACTGCCTAAGCTCGGATCCATGCCTCTCGCACCCTCGTTTCCCGCGATGCTCAGAACCCGGGACAACCTGCGGATAGACGCCGCCCACACCCCTTCACGCGGCGAGGACGATCTCGGGATCGTCCTCGCCCACGGCTTCACCGGATCGTTCAGGGAACGCGCCACACGCCGTATCGCCCACGTGCTCAGCGGGTTCGGCGGGGTGGTGGCGTTCGACTTCAGGGGACACGGCCGTTCCGCAGGTATGTCGACCGTGGGAGACAGGGAGATCTTCGACATGGAGGCGGCGGTACGGCACGCGCGGGCGATCGGCTACCGCAGGGTGGTGACCGTCGGGTTCTCCATGGGCGGTGCGGTCGCCGTACGGCACGCGGGGGTGCTGGGCGGCGTGGAGGCGGTGGTGTCGGTGAGCGCGCCCGCCCGGTGGTACTACCGGGGGACCAGGCCGATGCGCCAGGTGCACTGGGCGATCGAGAGGCCGGCCGGGCGGCTCGCCGCGCGGCTCGGCAAGCGCACCCGGATCATGAAGGGCGTGTGGGACCCGCTCCCGCTGGCGCCGTACGAGGCGGCGGCGAAGATCTCACCAGTGCCGCTCCTGGTCGTGCACGGCGACGCGGACCGGTTCTTCCCCCTCGACCACGCGCACCAGATCTACGAGGCCGCGAACGAGCCGAAGGAGCTGTGGATCGAGCCCGGCTTCGGCCACGCGGAGACGGTGGCCACACCGGATCTGGTCCGTCGCGTCGGGAGGTGGGTCGCGACCCGTTCCGGCCCTCCGGAATGTCTATCCTCGTGAAGATTGACCGTATGGCGAAGGCGACGCGGCAAAGGTGACGTGACGGCGGCGGGCAGCGGCGACGGCCGCGGGTAGTGGCCCAGGCAGCGGTACGGACACCGGCCCGAGGCGGCGGCACGGGCAGCGGCGAGGCGGCGGCGAGGGGACGGAACAGGACGCATGCGAAGCATCTACGTTGCGGGTCTTGGGCGGGGAGACGGCAGGCAGATCGTCGAGCTCGGCATGATGGAGCTGCTGAGCGGGCGGGCCGACCGCACGGGAGTGTTCCGGCCGATCACCGGTGGCGGTGAGGACCGGGTGATGGAGCTGCTCCGGGCCAGATACCGCCCCGCGGCCTCGGCGACCGGGGTGAGCGCCGAGGAGGCCGCGGAGATCTACGCGGAGCGGGGTGCCGAGGAGCTCATCGGCCGCCTGGTCGCCCGCTTCCACACCCTGGAGCGCGAGTGCGACGCCATGCTGGTGCTCGGCAGCTTCTTCGACACCGACGACCTGCCGCGCGAGCTCGCCTTCAACGCCCGCCTCGCCGCCGAGTTCGGCGCCCCGGTGATCGTGGTGGTGGGCGCGCACGGCGACGACGCCGAGGAGATCGCGACGGAGATGCGCACCGGCTACCAGGTCTTCTCCGACCTGGGCTGCACCGTGCTCGCGGTGATCGCCAACCGGGTGCCCGAGGGCACGGTCATCGAGTGCGACCTGCCGGTGCCCCACTACGCCGTACCGGAGCACCCCTCACTGTCGGCGCCGACCGTCGGACAGGTCATGCGGGCCGTGGACGCCGAGCTCATCCAGGGCGCCGAGGACGGCCTGCTCCGCGACGTGCTCGGCTTCGTCTTCGGCGGGGCCACGCTCCCGGTCTTCCTTGAGCACCTCGTCGACGGCGCGCTCGTGATCACGCCGGGCGACCGCGCGGACCTGCTGCTGGTCTCGCTCGCCGTCGAGGCCGCCGGTACGGCGAGGCCGGCCGGGGTCGTCCTCACCGTGGGGGAGCGGCCCAGCGAGGCCGTGATGGAGCTCACCGCCCGCCTCGCGCCCGGCGTGCCGGTGCTCGCGGCCAAACAGGACAGCTTCACCGTGGCGACCACCCTCGCCGAGCTGGAGGGACGGCTCACCGCGGACAACCCCCGCAAGATCGAGACGGCCCTCGGCCACTTCGAGGCGCACGTGGACGCGACCGGTCTCGCCGACAGGATCGAACTGACCCGCTCGGAACGGGTCACCCCGATGATGTTCGAGCACACCCTGCTGGAACGGGCGCGGGCCGACCGGCGCCACATCGTGCTGCCCGAGGGCGAGGAGGACCGCATCCTGCGGGCGGCCGACATCCTCCTGCGGCGCGGCATCGTCGACCTCACCCTCCTCGGCAGGGAGGACGTGGTGCGGCGGCGGATCGGCGACCTCGGCCTCGACCTGTCCGGGGTGACCGTCGTCGACCCGCTCACCTCGCCGCTGCGGGAGTCGTTCGCCGAGGAGTACGCGGCGCTGAGGGCGCACAAGGGGATGACCTTCGAGCCGGCGATGGACGTGGTCGCCGACGTCAACTTCTTCGGCACGATGATGCTGCACCGGGGCCTGGTGCACGGCATGGTCTCCGGGGCCGCGCACACCACGGCCGCCACGATCCTGCCCGCCTTCCAGATCATCAAGACGGTGCCCGACACCTCGATCGTCTCCTCGGTCTTCTTCATGTGCCTGGCCGACCGGGTGCTCGTCTACGGCGACTGCGCGATCAACCCCGACCCCGGCGCCGAGATGCTCGCCGACATCGCGATCTCCTCGGCCCGTACGGCGAGGCGGTTCGGCGTCGAGCCGAGGATCGCGATGCTCTCCTACTCCACCGGCGAGTCGGGCAGCGGTGCCGACGTCGACAAGGTCCGCGCCGCCACCGCCCTGGTCGCGGAACGGGCACCCGACCTGCTGGTCGAGGGGCCGATCCAGTACGACGCGGCGGTGGACGCCAGGGTCGCCGCCGCCAAGCTGCCCGGGTCGCGGGTCGCCGGCCGGGCGACCGTGCTGATCTTCCCGGACCTGAACACCGGCAACAACACCTACAAGGCCGTGCAACGCTCGGCCGGAGCCGTCGCGGTCGGACCCGTCCTGCAGGGGTTGCGCAGGCCGGTCAACGACCTGTCGCGCGGAGCCCTGGTCACCGACATCGTGAGCACCGTCGCCATCACCGCCGTACAGGCGCAGGAGGTCACCGAATGAGCGAACGAGCCGCGCGGACGACCGAGGTCTCCGGCCTGGACGGGGGTGCCGACCACGTGCTCGTCCTCAACTCGGGGTCCTCCTCGCTGAAGTACCGGCTCCTGTCCGGCGCCGAGCGGCTCGCCTCGGGAACGGTGGAGCGCATCGGCGAGCCCGGCTCCCCGGTACCCGACCACCGGGCGGCGCTGAAGGCCGTCGCCGAGCGGCTCGCCGCCGAAGGACTGGGACTCGACTCACCGGAACTCACCGCGATCGGGCACCGGGTGGTGCACGGGGGGACGGACTTCACCCGGCCCACCCTCATCACCGACGAGGTGGTGAGAGGGATCGAGCGACTCATCCCACTCGCGCCGCTGCACAACCCCGCGAACCTGGCGGGCATCGAGGTCGCCAGGCGGCTCCGCCCCGACCTGCCGCAGGTCGCCGTCTTCGACACCGCCTTCCACGCCACGATCCCCCCGGCCGCCTCGACGTACGCGATCGACCGCGAGGTGGCCGCGCGGCTGGGCGTGCGGCGTTACGGCTTCCACGGCACCTCACACGCGTACGTCTCGCGCCAGGCCGCACTCCTCGCCGACGGGCCCGAGGCCAACGTGATCGTCCTGCACCTCGGCAACGGGGCCAGTGCCTCGGCGGTGTCCGCGGGGCGGTGCGTGGACACGTCCATGGGCATGACCCCGCTCGAAGGGCTCGTGATGGGGACCCGCAGCGGCGACCTGGACCCGGCGGTGGTCCTCTACCTGGCGCGTACGGCGGGCATGTCCCTCGACGAGATCGACGCGCTGCTCAACCGGCGCAGCGGCATGCTCGGCCTGTGCGGGGACAACGACATGCGTGCGGTGACGGAGCGGGTGGCCGCGGGCGACCCCGACGCCGAACTGGCCCTCTCGGTCTACTGCCACCGGCTCCGCAAGTACGTCGGCGCCTACTACGCCGTCCTCGGCACGGTCGACGTCATCGCCTTCACCGGCGGCGTCGGGGAGAACTCCGCCCTGGTCAGGGAGCGGGCGCTCGCGGGTCTCTGGGCGCTCGGCATCGTCGTCGACCCGGTGCGCAACGCCCGCGGCGACACGCTCGTCTCCGCCGACGGCGGGGCCGTGAAGGTCGCGGTGATCCCCACGGACGAGGAGTTCGAGATCGCCCGCCAAACTCTTTCCGTCGTTTCCCGAACCTTTCGCGGCTGAAAGACGTCTATCACGGCAGCGGATGGAATCCGCCGGGAGAAGTGCGCGAAACCGAATCATCGTTCGGGGATCGTCGCAGGCCATACTTCTCGTGGCCGGACGGTCGCCCAGCGTCGCGGGGGTGCGTTGGGCGGCCGTCCGGCGGTGTGCCCGTACGACTCGTCGCGAGCCGTACGGGCACACCTGGGGGTGGTCAACGGACCGACCCGGCAACCGTGGAACGGTGTGCGCCGTACGGGCACGCCCGGGGAGCGGTCCCCTCAGCCCAGACGGGCGATCGACTTGTACTCCAGATAGGCGGACAGCCCTTCCGGACCCAGTTCGCGGCCGAGGCCGCTGCCCTTGAAACCGCCGAAGGGCGAGCTGTTCTCGATCATGAAGAGGTTCACGCCGTAGGTGCCGGTGCGCACCTGGCGGGCGATGTCCATGCCGCGCTCGGTGTCGGCGGTCCACACCGTCCCCGCCAGGCCGTAGTCGCTGTCGTTGGCGATGCGGACCGCATCCTTCTCGTCCTCGTACGGGATCACGGCCAGGACCGGCCCGAAGATCTCCTCGCGGGCGATGCGCATCTCGTTGGTGGCCCCCGCGAAGACGGTCGGCGCCACGTACCAGCCGCGGTCGTAAGGGCGCTCCAGACCGCCGACGACCGGCTTGGCGCCCTCGTCGATGCCGATCCTGATGTAGCTCTCGACCCGCTCCTGCTGCCGCTTGGCGACCATCGGGCCGATGCCGGTGGCCGGGTCGGCGGGGTCGCCGACCGGCATGCCCCGCACCATCGCCGAGACCGCGTCCACGACCTCGTCGTAGCGGTTGCGCGAGGCGAGGATGCGGGTCTGGGCGACGCACGCCTGGCCGTTGTTCATCAGCGAGGCGATCGAGAGGAAGCCCATCGCGGAGGGCAGGTCGCAGTCGTCGAGGATGATCGCCGCGGACTTGCCGCCCAGCTCCAGGGTGCACCGCTTGAGCTGCTCGCCGCAGATCGCCGCGATGCGCCGACCGGCGGCGGTGGAGCCGGTGAAGGCGACCTTGTCCACACCGGGATGGGAGATCAGGTACTCGCTCGTCTCGCGCCCGGCGGCGACGATGTTGACCACGCCGTCGGGGATGCCCGCCTCCTTGATCATCTCGGCCAGCAGGTAGGAGTCGAGCGGGGTCTCGGGCGCGGGCTTGACCACGACCGTGCATCCCGCGACGAGGGCCGGGGCCAGCTTGATCATGATGACGAACTGCGGGACGTTCCACGGGACCACCGCGGCGACCACGCCCACCGGCTCGCGGCGGACGGTCACGCTGCCGAACGTTCCCGGGCGCTCCTCCTCGACGGGGAAGGTCTTGCCCAGCTCGGCGTAGTACTGGAGCATGCCGAGCGGCTGCGGGGCCTGCGCCAGCTGGGAGAAGGTGATCGGGGAGCCCATCTCCAGGGTGATGAGCTCGGCGATCTCGCCCTGGCGGGCCGCGTAGATCTCGGCGAGCCTGCCGACGACGGCCGCGCGCTCGGCCATCGTCATCCGCGGCCACGGGCCGTGGTCGAACGCCTGGCGGGCGGCGGCCACCGCCCGGTCCATGTCGGCCGGGGTGCCGTCGGGGACCCGGCCGACGACCTCCTCGGTGTGAGGGGAGACGACGTCGATGACGCCGGTTCCCGCGGGGGCCACCCAGTCGCCTCCGATGAAGAGCGTGTCGTGCTGGCGCATGATGTGTTGCCTCCTGGTGGGCGGGCCAGAGTCGCGATTCTCGGATGGTCTCATCGGCTGGGGAGGACGCGACGCGCCCTGCCGGTGCTTGAGACGCTGTTTGAGACCGAATCATGTTCTACCGCTGATGACAAGAGTCGCCGGACGTCTTCGGAGCCCTTCCCGCGCTCTCCCCGTGTCCTCGTGGCGTCTCGGCCAGATCCTCGCCGTGTCCTCGTCGGACTCCTTGTCATGCTCTTGGTCGGACTCTTCGTCGCGCTCTTCGTGACGCTCGTGGGGCGCTCTTCGTGACGGTCCCGGCGATGGCCTTCGCGGGGTCTTGACGATGGTCTTCGTGATGCTCTTCCCGGTGCGGACGGCGTGGTGTGTTCTGTGCGAGGATTCACCGGAGTGACAGGAGTGGCATGTCCTGCAGTACTTCTTTAAATCCCCCTAAAGGGGCATATAGTTCACCAATGGTGCGCGAGTTCCTTCGTTCCGGTGGCGAGCGTCAAGATCGCCTTCTATAGTTTCGCTCCGTCTATGAGGGTGCTCGGAGGTGAGCGAAGCGTGAGGCCAACTCGCGCAGCCGCATTGGCTGTAACACTCACCGTGATGCTCCTGTCGCCTGCCGTCGCCGGAGCCGCACCCCTCCGGACCGCCAGACCCAACCCCGAGGCCGAACTCAAGAGGCTCACCCAAGAGGCCGCCGCGATCAACAAGAGTTACCGCGGTCAGGTGCAGAGCCTGGAGGAGACCCGGGTCCAGGCGGGCAAGGCCACCACCACCGCCAAAAGCCTCAGGCGCGCCCTGGCCAGGGCCGAGACCGACGTCGTGCGCTTCGCCCAGACCGCCTACATGGGCGGCGCCCTCGACGACGGCAGCCTGCTGAGCTTCCAGGGCGACGCCAACCAGGCCCTCAGCCAGGCCGCCACCATGTCCCACCTGGCCAGCCGCCGAGCCAGCCAGCTCAACCGGGTCAGGGACCTCATCAAGAAGGCCAAGACCGCGGAGAAGTCCGCCGACGCGAAGATCGTCAAGCTCAAGAAGGACATCGCCGACCTCAAGCGACAGCGGGTCAGGATCGAGAGACTCCTGGCCAAGTACGGCTTCCAGACCCCCTCGGGCAACGGCGGCCTCACCCCCCGTACGGTCACCATGCGCAACCTCGTGCTGCAGAACTTCCCGATGCCCTACGGCTACGGCTGCCTGCGCCCCGGCGACCCCGGCGAACACGGCAGCGGCCGGGCCTGCGACTTCATGATGAGCTCCGGTGGCAGCGTCCCCGCGGCGGACGCCCTGGCGCGCGGCAACCGCCTCGCCCAGTGGGCCATCGACAACGGCAACCGCCTCGGGGTCATGTACATCATCTGGCAGCAGAAGTACTACGACGTCCGCACGGGCGCCGGATGGAAGATGATGTCCAACCGAGGCGGCAACACCGCCAACCACATCGACCACGTGCATATCTCGATGTTCTGAGCTGCCGGTTCTCTGACCTGCGGTGATCTCGTTCGGTGGGGCTTTCAGGGCACATCCAGGGCACTTCGGCCCGTCGCCCACGCGTCCTCGATGACCTGCCTCATGCGGTCTTCGCTGGAGGGCATGAGGTGCGTGTAGGTCCGCAGGGTGAACCCGGGGTCCGCGTGCCCGAGGAAGTCGGCCACCGCCTTGATGGACACACCCCGCTCCAGGAGCACCGAGGCGAAGTGATGGCGGAGCATGTGGAAGCCGTTCTCACGGGTCGTCGGGATGCCCGCCTTGATCAGGGTCGGCTTCCAGACGAAGCGGTTGAACTCGGTCCGGTTGATCAGGCTGTGCAGCCTGGTCGTGAAGATCAGCTCTGCCGAGTGCGGCGGCCCTTCCAGCATTCGCCAGGGCAGTGTGATCTCGACCGGAGGGAAGGCCAGTTGGTGATCGGAAAGCCGCAAGGCAAGGCTCTCCGGCAGCGGAACGTCACGGACCTTGCCGCCCTTGGGCGGGGCGAAGAGCATCTGACGGTCCTTCAGCATCTTGACCTGCCGCCGCACGTGGACGACTCCGGCCGCCAAGTCGATGTCGTCGACGGCCAGGCCGAACGCCTCGCCTTGCCGGAGTCCGAGCGTCGCAGCCGCCTGGACCATGACCTCGTAGCGTCGTGCGACGGCACCGGCGACGGTCTTCACCTGCTCCACCGACCAGGGCGTGATCTTCTTGGACTCCGCTCTCGGCGGCTTCACCGATCCCGCGTGACAGGGGTTCTTGGGGATCACCCCGTCGTCCACGGCGGCGTTCAGGAGCGCGGACAGGTGGGCGAAGACGGTCCGGACGTAGTTCGGGGCGAGCTTCTTCTGAAGACCGCGCAACCACGCCTGAAGAAGGCTGGGACGCAGCGCCCGCAGCTCCCTCTCCCCGAGGACGGGATAAACGTGGAGCCGTAGACGGATCTCCACTAGCTCGTACGACGACCGGTCGAAGGTCTGGGCCTCAAGCCAGTTCTCGCCGTACTCCCTGACCGTGATCTTTCCGGCGTTCGGATCGATGTAGGTACCGCGGTTCAGCTCGTTCGTGATCTGTGCGTCGAACGCCTCCGCGCAGGTGTTCGCGTCCTGGCCGGCCTTCTTGGCGAAGTTCCTCTTGCGCTGGCTTCCGGACTCGTCACGCCAGCGCACCTGCCACCGATCGCCGATGCCGTACTCGGAGCTGCGGACCTTCTTCGTGGTGCCGTCAGGCTGCTTCACCATCTTGTGCCAGCGGTCGTAGACGGTCACGGCTGCCTCCGCACCCAGGCCACGACGTCTTCCGGCAGGTAGCGAACATGACGGCCGACCTTGTGACTCTCCGGACCGGTGCCGAGGTGACGCCACTGGTAGAGCGTGGCGACGGGCACTCGCAGGAAGCGCGACGCCTCGGCCACGCCCCAGAGGCTGTCATCGAGAGTCATGCGACCCCCAGGGATGCGACGTACCGGTAAGGGCACTCACCAGAAGCGCGTCACCGACGGAGAACCCCTTGCCTGCGTACTCCCAGTTGGTGATGACGATGACGGTGTCCTCGTCGAAGAGGGGCAGGCGTCCGGTGGTGACCTCTTCGGTGCGGGCGAAGTCGCGGCGTTCGTCGCGGATGGAGCCGATGGTGATGGAGTAGTGGCGGGAGCGGGTGGAGAAGTGGCCGCGGAAGCCCAGCATGTGGGACCAGTGGGCAAGGCGGAGATCGGCCAACTCGTCCAGGGCGCCCAGGCGCTGGCATTCGGCGATGAGGCGGCGGGGATGGTCGCGGAGGTTGAAGGCGGCCAGGTCGTCGAGGGGGTTGATGCGCCGGTCCAGGGTGCCGACGCACTCGGCGGCTTTGGTGGCGTACTTGGCGATGTAGCCGGCCACGGCCTGGTCGGAGAGTTCGCCGTCCATGGTGATCTGACGGACGTCGAGCTGCTGGCCCCAGCGCAGAATGCGCGCCGGTTCGTCGCCTGTCGCGGGAACGGTCACGGTCACCGCTCGGACGGCGTGCTGTACGGCGTGCGTCAGCATCTCCGCCGTCGCCCAGCCCGGAGGCGGTGAGCCGGGTCCGTCCGGCCCGTCGAGGCGGATGACGGCGTGGAAGTGGACGACCCCGCGCTTCTGGTACTCGGCGACTTTGGCGAAGGAGATCGTCAGGCGCTCGCGGAGCTCCCGCAGGGTCAGGCCAGCCGTCTTGGCGACGCGTCGCCGCAGAGCGTCGGTGAAGCGCTGCCAGAGCTTCGGGGAGACCGCGTTGAACAGCACCGATCCCGTGTACTCGTAGCAGTCCGGGCACAGCGGTTCACCGAGACACGATTCGTCGGCTCCGTGTCGGGTGGTGCAGGATATGACGCGCCCGTGCGAGCAGGTCTGCGCGTCGCGGCGGGCGTGGCAGGGCAGGGTCTTGCCGTTCTTCTCCCGTCGGGTGTGGACGACTCCGAATGATGGGGCTGTCAGGGTGATGAACAGGCACGGGTGTGCGGTGACCGAGGTCGGGACACCCTTGCCGCCCACCAGGCCCGCGCGGATCAACTGGTAGGTGTCGGCGCGGTAGACCTCGGCGCAGGCCGGGCAACGGGAGGCGCGGCGGGTCTTGCACGGCAGGTGCAGGACGCCTTCGGGTTCGGTGGCGGTGGTGTAGCGGTGCAGGAGCCGGCCGGTGGCGCGGTCGACGTGCAGGACGCGGCCCCGCATGTGGATGGGCTGGCGACAGCCGCCGGTGGCGCGGAGCCGAGCGGCCCAGCGGGGGTACTTCGGATCGTTCAGGCGAGTGATCATGCCTGCGATCGCGTGCGTGTCGGGGCGTGTTGTGGGCAAGATGGTCTCCTCCTTTCACTCGTTGGGTGAGGGGGATGGCCCCCGACCTGGCAGGCGTCTTGGCGGATGTACGGCCAGGCCGGGGGCGCCGACGGTTTCAGCAGAAGCCGAGACCGTCGCAGGACTCGCAGGTGATGCCGTGGCTGTCGAGGCCGGTGCCCCCGCAGTCGCAGCACCGCCACCGCTTGGGCGCGATCAGCGCGGGCGGTTCCTGCTCGCTGTCGTGCGCGGGTGTGAGGTCTTCTTTCATCGGGCGGCCTCGGAGGTGGTGCGCAGGGTGCGCAGCAGGTCAGAGGCGAGCTGGTTGGACACGCCCAGGCGGGCGCGCAGGGTGTCGCGGCTGATCGGCTTGCCCTGGGCGTTCTGGTACTCGGCGGCCACGCGGCGGGCATAGTCGACGAGTTCCGAGGACGGCCCGTCCGCGGCTTCGTCCTGGCCGTCCTTGTCGTCCTGGGTGGCGGGGACGAGGGCGGGCACCGGGGCCAGCTCGGAGGACGGGGATGGGGACGGTTCGAGGCTGGGGCCAGAAGCGCGGCGTTCGAGCATGGAGACGGCGATTAGGAACGCGCCCGCCGGGGTGGCGGCGGTGATCCAGCCCCAGGTGGAGGCTTCGGCTTGGTGGAGGTTGGCGGACAGGGACAGGACGATGCCGAGGATGAGGACGAGGGTGGGCCAGGAGGCCAGGCCGTCCCGGACGCGTCCGGTCTTCTTGTCGCGCTGGCGTTCGCGGGCGGCCATGACACAGGTGAGGTCGACGCACACGGCGACGGCCCAGGCCATCCAGCCGCTCTGTCCGTGTTCGGTGGCGGTGTCGCGGATGTGGGTGAACGAGCCGGCCCCGGCGATCGCGGCCAGAAGGATCACTGGTCCGGAGTCGAGCAGGGCGGCGAGCAGGTTTCGCGTCATGGTTCCTCCCTTCAGAAGTCAGTGGGTACGGGGGGTTAGGCGGGGACGTCGACCGGTTGGGCGGCGGTGAGGTCGTCCCAGGACGGGGTCAGGTGCGCGTAGGTCTTGGCGGCGTGTTCGGCGGTGTTCTCGGCGACGTAGAAGGAGCGGGCCCGGTACCACTGGCCGTCTTGGGAGGCGACGATCGCGACGCCGGGGGTTTCGGCGGGGATCGCGCGGGCGGAGACCAGGGCGGCGGGGTCGAGGTCGCCGAGGGTCATGGTCGCGGTTTCAGGGTCGTTGACCCGGTGGCAGATGCGTCCCGAGCACTGGGCGCGCAGTGCGGTGACGCCGGGGCCGAGGTCGGAGCCGATGCGCTGGCCGGAGCAGAACAGGTAGATCCCGAACGCGCGGCCGAGCTGTCCGATGCGCAGCAGTGCGGTGGAGGTCCTGGCGATGTCGTCCTTCTCGGACTTGTCGGCCATCAGGTACAGCTCGGCCAGCTCGTCGACGAGTACCACGACCGGAACCGGGCGCACCGCCGGAGGGGGCTGCCAGATGTTGCGGGCGCCGGTCATCCGGCACAGGCCCATCCGGTCGATCATCATGCCGATCAGGTCGGCCAGCAGCCGGGTGCATTCGGCGCGCTCGGTGGCCAGCGCGGACAGGCGTGCGGCGTAGGGGGTGAACTCCACGCCGCCTTTGAGGTCGAAGCCGACCAGGGCGACCGGTTGCGGGGCCAGGCCGACGAGCAGGGCGTTGGCGAGGTTGGACTTGCCGGACTGGGTGGCTCCGGCGTTGATCCAGTGCGGCACGGTCCGGAAGTCGATCACCCAGGGTTTGCCGGTCTCCAGCCGTCCCACGGTGACCTTGAGCAGGTCGGTGGAGGGCGGTAGCCGGTCGACCTGGACGAGGGGGTCGCGGATGGTGGTGTTGATGACGAGTCGTCCGGGGCGGGGTGAGGAGACGCGGACGGCGTGCACGCCCCAGGAGTGGGCGAGGCGTTCGGCGGCCTGGGCGTAGTCATCGGGGATCTGGCCTTCCAGCAGGTGCAGGGTGGCGCGCCAGCCGTGCCGGGTGGGCATGGGCAGCCACATCCAGGGTTTGGTGTCGACGGCGACTCGGCGAAAGCGGCGCCGTACCTTGACGGTGCCGGTGGAGACGAGGGCGCCGGGGGTGAGGGTGAAGGCCCAGCGCGCCCGCTTCTTCGTCAGCCCGCACCCGAGGGCGACCTTGCGCCAGGTGGCGCGAACGCTGAGCGCGGTGAGCGGGTAGGCGGCGACCAGCCAGAACGACCGGCGATGAAAGCGCCGCCACGCCCACAGAGTGACCGCGATGGAGGCCAGGACGATGAGGGCGAGCCTCAGGGAGTCAGGCACCCTGCTCTCCCGCGGGGATGCCGGAGACGGGGACGATGGAGGTGGCTTTGTAGCTGATACCCCATCGCGAGGCGCCGTTCTGCGGGATCTCCCAGACGTAGCCGACCATTGCGGTCGGCACGACGTCCTGGCCGGGAGCGATCGGGGGTTGTCCGGAGGTTCCGACCTTGACCAGTTCGATCCGGCCCAACTCGTCCTCGGCGAGCAGGACGGACTCGTAGATCTTGTTGCCCTCCTTGTCGGTCTTGATCTTGCCGGTGTCCTGGTCGACCACGCGGGGACGGGCGGCCTTGACGCAGGTGAAGCGGAGTCGGTGGACATCGACGGGGATCGGGATGTTGCGCATGGATGTACCTCCTTATTTGGCTAGGACAACATAGTCAACCTAGTTGCCATGGGTGTCAATGGTCGCGTGGTTGGCTTGGTCGCGCCTTTGTGCTGAACTAGGGAGCACTCGCGACAGAAGAGGGGCGATGGTCAAGAACACCGGGCGACCCGGCTATCTGCAGATCGCCGACGACCTGCGCGAGCAGATCCGGCGCGGCACCTTGGCACCCGGAAATCCGCTGCCGTCCACGACCCAACTCGCCACGACGTACGAGGCGTCGCTGAGCGTGGTGAAACTCGCCGTCGGGGTGCTACGAAACGAAGGGCTGGTCATCGGCCAGCAGGGCAAGGGCGTCTTCGTCCGCGACGACGCCGCCCCGGCTTTGCCGCCGGCTGCGGAGGAGCTGGCCGAGATGCGGGCCACACTGCGGGATCTGTCGCAGCGCCTGGAACGGGTGGAGTCGAAGTTGGCCGAGCGCGAGTAGTTCGCCGCTCATCCGCGCACGTGGCAGCCAGTGACCCGCCGCGCCAAGCCCGCCGCCCGGGTCGGAGGAACGCCGCCCAGGGACATCCGCCGGTCCTCCTGGCACATGCCGACCATGACGAGCACGTAGCCGACCACTACGGCCGCCCCGAGGACGAGGCCGATGATCAGCGGGATCGTGGTCACGTCCAGTTCACCCCCGCCTCGGCAAGGTTGCGCGGCCGGCCGGCCGGGCGCCTGCTCTGCCCGCGCCGCTTGCTCGTCCGGCGCTTGGCCGCCTGCCCCTGACGCCGGATCCACCGGTCCCGGGCCAGGCACTTGCGGCAGGCGATCCGCCCCTCCTCCAGGGTCGCGCCGCACACGCAGGCGGGCGTCTCGTCGATCGGCCGAATGTCGTTGATCACGGTGTCTCTCCTCTCGATCGCTGCTGTTGCTGCCTTGCGATATCGAGAGTGCGGCACAGAGGCGGGACGAGATCACTACAGGATGGGACATGTTCAGGACGTCCGGTCTACGATTGCCACGTCCCTGGACGTCCCTTTTTACGGGCAGGTGAGATGGCGAACGAGCGGTTGCGCACGGCATTGCTGGAGCGGGGAACGACGATCGCCGAACTGGCCGAGGCCATCGAGGTGGACGCCAAGACCGTGGAGCGGTGGATCACCCAAAGCCGCACCCCCTACCGCAAGCACCGCTTCGCCGTCGCCAAGTACCTCGACGCCGAAGAGGCCTACCTCTGGCCCAACGCTCTGACGCCCAAACAGGCCGCCGCGGTCTCCGAGACCGAGATCGTCACCGTCTACCCGCACCGCTGGGCCGTGCCCCGGGACGCCTGGGGACGTCTGTTCTCCGCTGCCCGAGAAGAGATCGGCGTGCTGGTCTACAGCGGCACCTTCATCTCCCAAGACACCGGCCTCATGCGCCTGTTCGCCGACAAGGCCAAGGCAGGCGTACGGGTGCGAATCCTGCTCGGCGACCCCGATTCACCCGAGGTCGCCCAGCGCGGCGCGGACGAGGGCATCGGCGACGGCATGGCTGCCCAAATCCGGATGTCGCTGGTGCTGTACCGGCCGCTTCGCCAGGTCGAAGGGGTAGAGATTCGGCTGCACCGCACGGTGCTGTACAACTCCATCTACCGCGGCGATGACCAGCTTCTGGCCAACACCCACCTGTACGGCATGCCCGCCGGAGACGCACCCGTCCTGCACCTGCGCAAGGTAGTAGGCGGCGGCATGGTGTCCACCTACCTCGACAGCTTCGAAGCCGTCTGGGCCGGAGCCAGGCCGGTAGAGTCCTGACCCATGGCCCGCCGGATCGACTTCTACGACGACCCCTCCGCACCCGCACCCAACAGCCTGGTCCCCTCGGTCAACGTCGTCGTCACCAACGACGCCGGGGACATCCTGATGATCCACCGCACCGACAACGACAACTGGGCCGTCCCCGGCGGAGCCATCGACCTCGGCGAGTCCCTCCCAGCCGCGGCCATCCGCGAGACGCTGGAGGAGACCGGCATCACGTGCGAGATCACCGGCATCGTCGGCACCTACACCGACCCCAAGCACGTCATCCTCTACACCAGCGACGGCGAAGCCCGACAGGAGTTCTCCATCGTGCTCACCGGCCGCCCGCTCTCCGGCGAGCCAACGCCGAGTGACGAGTCCCGCGAAGTGCGGTGGGTGCCGCGCGGCCAGGTCGACTCACTGACCATGGACCGCTCGATGCGCATGCGCATCGGCCACTACCTAGCCGGCACCACCGGGCCGTACATCGGCTAGCGCGACCTGAACCGCCCGCACCGCCGAGGTGATGCACGGCGTCGCGTTGGCGATCGACCGGCTCACCAGATGCTCGGGACCGTACCGGGAATGGATCTCCGCCAACCGCACATCGACCTCCAGGGGAAGCCCGTCCGGGCTGGTGGTCATGTCGCAGTAGGTCAGCGCCTCCACCAGCTCCGGACGCTCCCGGTCGAACTCCTCGTTCAGCACGTCCAGCAGGCCGCGCTCGGTGGCCTCATAGACCGCGCACGAGTGATGCGCCACCAGCCGGACGAGCTTGTCATCGGCCTGATGCACCTCGCGCAGGTAACGGGCACCGTCGAGCGGATGGAACCCGGTGTCGACCAGCTGCGGCGCATACCCGATGTCATGCAACCAGGCCGAGGCGGTCAGCAGGTCGGACTCCTGGCCCAGGATCGGCGCCAGCGACTCGGCACGCGCGGCCACCCCTTGCGTGTGCGCCCACCGGCGCGGCAACGGCTGCTCCAGCAGCTCTTTGGCCAGGTCACGCGCCCACTCAGCTTGTCCCATGCGGTTCACGATAGACGCCGTCCCCCGAGGCGAATCCAGTGCGCAAGCCGAGACGTCCCAGGACGTCTCAGTCCGGGAGAGGACGGACAAACCGGCCCTTGCCATGAGCGGTCACGATCAACCCCTCGCGCTCCAGCTCACCGAGGGCATGGCGCACCGTGTTGCGCGAAGCCCCGTACTGCTGCCGAAGCGCGTTCTCACTCGGCAACGCCGCCCCGACAGCCAGGACACCCCCGCGGATCTGTGTCCGCAGATCCCTCGCGATCACCTGATACCGGTATTCCGCCGCGCCGACCTGGCGCCCCGCCTCCTTCACCACGCGCCCCTTGCCGGGCATCGTGACGATCAGCCCCTCGCTCTCCAGCATGGCCAGGCCACGACGGACGGTCGTGCGGGCCACGTGGAACTCCGCGACTAGGGCCGCCTCGGAGGGCAGAGCCCCGCCGGCCGGATACTCGCCAGAGGTGATCTTTTCGCGGAGCCGGTCGGCGATCTGAGGATAGACCAGCCCGCCGGTCAGCCACCTGCTCGTCTCAGAGATCATCGACTCAGGTACGGTACGCGTCGGCGATCTTGCTCAGATTGACAGTCAGAGGCTCCTGCTCACCCTGGCGCCAGCCCTCCCGGGCCGCGGTGGAAATCCGCTTGGCCGCACTCGCCAGACGCAGCGAAGAGGTCCGCTCATCCAGCTGGTCGCCCCAGTAGAACCAGTGGAACGCCGTCTGGACATAGACCCGCCGGATACGGAAGTGCCGGTCGACGACCTCCAGGCATGGCTGTCCGGTGTTGTCGACGATCAGAACGGTGGTGATCTCCAGCGAGGACAGCTGCTCGCGCAGCAAGGTCAGCAACTCCTGCTGGTGGGCGCGCTGTCTTTCTCGTGCGGTGGTCATGGATGTGCTCCTGTCAGCGTGGCGGGCGCAGTCCCTTGGGTGGGAGCCCGTGCCGACGAGCTTTGTCTTCCGGGGTCGGAGATCGACACCGCAACTTAGGGACGTCTAGGGACGTCTTATGTTAACGTCGCAGGCACTGACCGTGCCACGGGAGGTGCCATCCCATGAACGAGAACCTGCGCCACGCCCTCATCCGCGCGCGGCTCCAACCCCTCGACGTCGCCACCCACCTGACCGTCGACCCCAAAACCGTCACCCGCTGGCTGGCCGGCCGCATCCCCCACCCCCGCCACCGCCTGGCCGTCGCGGATCTTCTCGACGTCGACGAGAACGACCTGTGGCCTGATGCCATCCGCCACCGCTCAGGGCTCACCCATGAGTTGAAGGCCGTCTACCCGCACCGGTGGGCAGTGCCGGCGGACACTTGGCGCACGTTCTTCGCGTCCGCCACGACCAACATCGACATTCTTGTCTACAGCGGCTTGTTCCTCGCCGAAGACTCCGGACTCCTGCGCATCCTCACCGACCGAGCACAGGCCGGGGTACGCGTACGCATCCTGCTCGGCGACCCCGAAAGCCCACACGTGACAACCCGCGGCACCGAGGAAGGCATCGGCGGCGACGTCATGGCCAGCAGGGTCAGAAACGCCCACGCCCTCTACCGGCCACTCCAAGACGTCGAGCGAGTCGAGCTGCGGCTGCACCGCACGGTGCTCTACAACTCCATCTACCGCGCCGACAACGAACTCCTGATCAACCTGCACGCCTACGGCACCCGAGCCCCCGAAGCACCGGTCATCTACCTGACCCACACCGAAGCCAACAGCACCGCAACGACCTACCTGACCAGCTTCGAACACGTCTGGACCAGCGCCGAACCCGCAGGCCGGAGTCTCTGACAGCCAGCCCGCTCAAGATGTCGGGGCTCAGGACCCGTGCGACAGATCCGGCTCGAGAGGTGGGTGACACTCCAGCTAGATGATCTTCGATATGTTCTTGGGTGACAGTACCGCGGGTTGGTACGACCATGGATGTTGCGGGTTCGGTTCTTAGCGGAGCAAAACGGTTAGGGCAGGTCGTAGACCGTGACCGCGATACCGCGCTCGGTCAGCTGCTTGAGGATAAGCGGTTCGATGTGCTCCCAAGAGCCGCCTGCGAGACCAGCTCCGATCCGAGGCATGTGGACACTCGCGTGGAGGCTCAGCGATTCGTCGCCCAGGCGGGACAGGCAACGCTCCAGGGCGTCGTAGCGGACAGGCGGGCCGTCCTTGGTGGGCCGGATACCGTGCTGGCCGATCATGTTCGCGACCCACAGCCCGGGCTCGACCTGCACCAACCGGATTGCGCCCAGCTGGAAGTCGTCACCAGAGCGGTGCCAGGCTCGGTAGTCGGTTTCCGGCTGTGGCCAGTGCCGGGAGAGAGAAAGGACGAAGCCCCTGCCCCAGCCGCCGATGTCGTTGCACACGTGGCTGATGACCTTTGGTCCCTGGCCGTGGGGATGGGTCGCGTCGCCGGTCACATAAGAGATCACGGTGTGGAAGGTACGCCAGCCTCATGACATTCGTGTCCCACGCGATCATCGGTAGAAGATGTCCTGCGGATGCCGGGCATCGGAAGCTGCGGCTTTCGAACTTTGAACCGGGCGATGGGCTTGGTGGTGGTGCGGGCGACCTCGGCGATGACCTGGCCGGCGCGGGTGATGCGGAAGGTGCCGTCGGTGGCTTCGACGGTCACCGTCGCTCCGGCGTGACCGATACCGACGCCGATGCGCTGCCCGGCGACGGCGATCCAGCCGCGGCTGCTGACCCGCCGCTGCACCCGCAGCGGTTCGGCGGCCGGCCGGGGCGCGGGCCCGGCAGGGCGCGCATCGCGCAGCCGGGCCGTCTCATCCTCGGTGAGCGGATTGGGCAGGCTGCGCAGCAGCGTGGACCCGTCACTCAGGTGCAGCACGGCGCCCTCCAGGCGGACGGTCAGCCGGCGTCCAGCGAACGGCGAGCCGACCGGGAATGACCGGCCACCGAGGGAGACCACGTCGGAGGCGTTGACGGTCCGCTCCACCTCGATCGCCCCGCCGGCGCCGGGGCGGGCTGGTGCGGCGGGTTGGAGGCGAGTACCGCCCTCAGCGATCAGCTGCCGCAGATGCTGGAGGGTGAGCCGGGAGGGCACCTTCTTGATCCTCACCCCGGCGGCCAGCAGCTCGACGGTGCCGGCGTCGGCTCGCAGGGTGAGCGTCAGACCGGCACGGTGGGTGCCGAGCCAGAACTGCTGCCCGCAGACGGTCAGGTTGCCCGAGGCCGGCACGACCCGGGTGAACTCCACCGCCAGATCCACCGGATCGATTCCGTTCACCGGCATCACCGGCGTTGCTGTCTCGACCGGCACCGGTGCCACCGTCACCGGCTCATCGATGGTCTCAGGTGCGGGGGTGCTCCTGCGGCGCGCAGGTCCGCAGGCAGGCGCAGCGGCAGCCGCTCGCCGGAGCGGGGCCGGAATCGGTCGGTGGGGCGGGCCATGTCCAGCGCTTGGTGGGGGCGGTGGGTGTTGTAGTCGGCGACGAAGGCGTCCAAGACCTGCTGGGCGTGCTCGATGCTGTCGAACGGGCCGTGGTCGTTGAGCAGTTCGCGGCGCAGACTCTGGTGGAAGCGTTCGACCTTGCCGGTGGTGGTGGGCGAGTGCGGGCGGGTCAGCCGGTGGGTGATGGCGTTCTCGCGGCAGATCCGGTCGAACAGCACTTCTCCGCCGCGGCCGAAGCGGGCGGTGAACTGCTTGCCGTTGTCGGTCAGCAGCTCATCAGGGACGCCGTGGCGACTCAATGCGTCGACCAAGGCCAGGCACACAGCCCGGCCGGTGGGCCGCATCACCACGGTGGCGGCCACGCAGTAACGGGAGTGGTCGTCGACGCCGGTGACGATCTTGCATTCGGTGCCGTCGGCCAGCATGATCCCGCCGACGATGTCCATCTGCCACAGCTGCATCGGCTCAGAACGCTGCCAGCGCTTGTAATCCTCGCGCCGCCGCCCCCGAGGAGCGAGCTGCACCAGGCCATGACGCACCAGCACCCGATGCACCGTCGCCCGGGACGGCACCGGGCCGGGACAGGGGCGACGGGTCAGCTCCCACGCCAGCCGGCGGGCACCCCAGCGGGGATGGTTACGGCGCAGCTCACAGATCAACGCCTCCACCGCGGCCGGGGTTCGAGCCGGGGAGGTATGCGGGCGCGACGAGCGGTCCGACAACCCGTCCAGGCCCTGATCGCGATAGCGGCTCAGCCACCGGTGCACCGTTTGACGCGAGACTCCGAACCTGCGGGCGACCTCGGTGACGCTCGCCCCGGATGACACCTGCAGCACGGCTTGGTACCGCTGCTCGACCACGCTCAACTCCGCCAGCACTCGGCGAAGTGTCACACACGTCCTGAGCACGATCTGTCACGCAGGTCATGAGACCCGACACCAGCCCGCTCAAGATCGAAAGAAACTTATCTGTTCGTCTTTTAAAGGCGGCCCGCTGCGCGGCCCGCCGGGCGCGCCGACCGGTCTGCGTGCCCGGCTGCGGCTCTTCGGCCGGTCCGGGCACGCACCGCCCTGCGCGCCCTCAAAGCCGGGAAATCGCCAGTAAATGCCGTGACGATCGCTCACTTCGGTTCTCATGTCTCGGGCTGGGGCGATCGACTGCCGCGAACCGACTTCGTCGGCTCTTGCCACCGAACGACCGGGCCTGCCGAGCGCGTCCACGGCGCAGAGATCGTCAATGTCGACGACACGTGAAACTGACCCCCAGGCGACGCTCGGGTTCTAGTGCTTGTCGCAACACACCTGATCATGAAGGGCGTGTTGATGGCGAGGCGAGGGCCCAAGCGCAGGCTAGATGTGGAGTCGGAGTACTGGCAGCTGGTGCTGTCCGGCATGGGAACGGTCGGAGGCGTGTCGGGCTCTCGGAATCGGGCGCAAGACCAGCTACCGGTGGGGGCGAAGCACAGCGGGCTAACCAATATTAGGAGTCTCGCCGAATGTCACGCAATGAGAACAATTTGGACCAGGAAGTCGAGTGCTAGCCAGTGCCCATGTGATGTGGCTCCCGATAGCCTTACCTCCGGCCAATAGGAGCAAGTGGGGAGAGCACGCGGGCATGTTCGAGCGCGGAATGCGGGTGCGGCTCCGGGATCGGCTATGGGAGGTCGAAGGGGTTCGCGGGGGTGGGACAGAGACCTTCCTGGATCTCCGCCGAGCCGATGATCGCCCCGGTCCACGCCGTCTCACCGTGCTCGCCAAGGCCGAGCCTACCCTGAAGGCGGAAGCGGCGACTCGCCTTCGTTTCGAGCCGGGTAATCCCGTACGGCTCGCTGAGCTGCACGACGCCCTTGCACTCACCATGGCCCACGGGAAAGGTGACCTCCTCGCCGTTGAGCACGGACGCATCGATGTTGAGCCTTACCAACTCGTTCCGGTTCTTGCGGGATTGCGACGCCCGAAGGTCCGGCTGCTGATCGCTGATGATGTCGGTCTCGGTAAGACCATCGAAGCTGGCCTTGTCCTGCTGGAGCTTGCCCGACGTGGCCGTGCGGACCGGGTCCTCATCGCCTGTCCGGCGGGCCTGCAGGATCAGTGGGTCGAGGAGATGCGGTTCCGCTTCAACCTGGACTTCGCCAAGGTCGACAGCAAGAAATGGTTGGAGCTCCGCCGCGACAACCCAACCACGGTGAGTCCGTGGACGGCCGTGCCGTACGCGGTCTCCTCGATCGACTACCTGAAGAACAACCTCACCGCGATTCAGGCCGCTCCGCCGTTCGACGTAGTCATCATCGACGAAGCGCATCACGTGGCCCGTGCCTACGCGGGAGAGGGCCGTTCGTCGGCCACCGACCGAAGCCGCCTCGCTCGCACGCTCGCGGATCACAGTCGGGAACTGCTGCTGCTATCCGCCACGCCGCACAACGGCTACCCGGAGTCGTTCGCCAGCCTCTTGCAACTGCTGTCTCCGCACCTGGCCGCTGACGACGGACGCCTTGACCCGGAGCTGGTTCGTCCATACATCGTGCGTCGACTCAAGGACGACGTCGCCCGGGGCAACCCACCGCAGCCGATCAGCCGCCGCAATCCGCCGCAGCCGATCGAGGTCACTCCGACCGGCAGGGAGAAGGAGATCCATCAGCGGCTTCGTGGCCATAGCAAGCGTGTGCTGCGGGCGCTTCGCGGCAAGGACTCCTACTACGTTCAGGCCTTCGCCCTGGAGGTGCTGCGGAAGCGGGCGCTCTCCAGCCCGTATGCCCTGCGTGAGAGCCTGCGCCGCCGCGCGGAGAGCATGGGTGTGCCTGCTGTCGAGCACATCGGGCGCAGACGGCGGGACGCGTTGCAGCAGTATCGTGGGGATACGGTCCTTCCGGAGACCGAGCTCGGCACGGTCGAAGAGATTGCTCTCGAAGGCGTGGCGGCCCACCTTCCGGAGGAGGATCTTCAGGAAGAGCGCCGTCTTGTCGCGACCCTCCTGCAGATGGTCGAAGCGCTGACACCGGGGGATGACAGCAAACTCACCCGGCTGCGCGGCTGGCTGGAGGGTTTCCGCGCGGGACGCCGCGGTGAACGGGTCATCATCTTCACCGAGTACCGCGACACCCTGGACTATCTGGAGGCGAACCTCGGGCTCGGACCGGTGCTGCGCATCGACGGGCAGGTCTCGCTGGCGAAGCGGCGGGCGGTGCTTGAGCGGTTCGCCGCCACCCCTGGAGCCATCCTCCTGGCCACCGATGCCGCCGGGGAGGGACTCAACCTCCAGGACGCCTGCCACGTCGTGGTCCACTACGAACTTCCGTGGAACCCCAACCGGCTGGAGCAGCGCAACGGACGCGTCGACCGGTACGGCCAGCGGAACGTTGTCGAGATCAGCTACCTCTACCTGACCGACACCCGGGATGAGGAGATCCTGCAGCGGTTGCGCCAGAAGCTCGCGGTGATCTCCAAGCAGCTCGGTTCCAGCAGTGACGTGCTCGGCGTCGGTGGTCACAACGAGATCATCGACGGCCTGCTTGAGGACCTCTCCGACCAGGAGCTCGAGGAACGGCTCGAACGGGTCGCCCAGCAGGTTCGCGACTACTTGGAACGCACCGGCGCGCTCGCCCTCATGCAAGGCATGCGCAATGAAAAAGAGGCAGAAGCGGACACCACTGCCGCTCGTGAGCAGGCACGCTGGCTGCTCCCCGACTTCGAGGAGTTCCGGCGGCTGGTCACCTCCGTGGTCCAGCAAAGCGGTGGCCGGGTATCCGGCACCGGAGACGTGATCGAGATCAACGCCGGCCCGCTCCTCAGCCAATACCCTCAGGTTTCGGCGGAGCCGTTCCCGGCGACCTTCAGTCGTGCGGCGGCCCTTGACCCGGCGAACCGTGGGATTGCCTTCCTCACTCCTGTTCACCCCCTGGTCCGTGCCGTGCTGCAGCGTGTCCGGACCCGGCTCTACGACGAGCAGGCCTCCGATCGAGTTGTGGTACGTCCAGGTGTGGGAAACGAAGGATGGATCTTTACCTTCGTCGGCAGGATCGTCTCAGACGAGCGGAGAATCCTGGAAGAGCCGCTCATCCCGGTCTTCGTCCCGTGGGCAGCCGACGGCGTTCCCGGAGCTCCGAGCCAGGACGAGAACTTCGACATACAGCGGTTGCGGCAGCGAGGTGTCTCCGGGGGGAGCGAGACCGTCGAGAAGGCTCGGCAGAAGTTCTCCGCGGGCTTCGAGACCGCCGCGGCGCTTGCCCAACAGGAGGCGACCCGTCGGCTCCTCAAGCGGGCGGAACACATCCAGAGGCAGCTCTCAGCGGAGGCCGACCGCCTCAAGGCAGATATGGACCGCTGGCATCAAGCCGAGCTGGCGGAGGCTGAGCGCAGGTTCGCCTCCAGCTTCGGTGACATGGTGCAGTTCGGACTCTTCGCCGATCTCGGTCACGGGGGGTTCCACTCCCTGGAGGAGGCCAAGGCCATGGTCGACGCCGAGTTCGACCGCCGCCGTCAAGCGCTGTCCCGTGGGTTCGCGATCGCTGACGTGGACCCGGCTGAACCGGTGGGATGCATCGTGTGCGTGGAGGCCTGATTATGCTAAACATCACGGTCGCCGGAACGACCCTCTCCACTTACTATCTGTCCGACCCTGGTCTCTTCCTGCATGAGGAGCGGGGTCGGGTTGGGGCGGAGGACGCCGAAGCGGGCATCCGGGAAGCACGGCGGGAGCTCCGCCGCCTGATCGCCGACATCGACGAGACCAGTACGGCAGGCCAGACCCGTAAGTGGATGCTCACCTGGCTCGGCTCATTCGGCTGGCGGTTCCCCGCCACCCTCCCTGGAGTCGACGATCCGGTTACCGCACGGGGGGAGATGGACGACCTGGTATGGGTGCTGATCACGCCCCCTGGGCAGCACCTTGATACCGCACCGAGCGGACGGCGCACGGGAAAGCTGCGCCCGCAGCGCCAGGCCGAAGTGTGTGCCCGCGAGGGAACGTTGCCCGCCGTCCTGCTCAGCAACGGGTCGGAGCTGCGGGTGATCCGGCGTGACCCCGGGCTCGGGGGAGAGGCAAGCTATCTCGCTGTCGATCTCGCCGGGCTCGCGGAGCTGGGGGACGACCACGAGTGGAGGGTCTTGTGGGCGCTGCTCCGCCCCGAGGCCTTCATCCAGGACGGCAACAGGCAGTCCCTGTGGGACCGGGTCGAAATGGCCAGCGCCGATGCCGCCACCTCCGTCAGCGAGAACCTGTCGGGAGGCGTGCGAAAGGCCCTGAGGGCCATCGCGAACGGCGCGCTCGCTGACTGGCGTCGCCGCGGTGAGTCGGTTCCGGCGCCTCGGGAACTCTTCGCCGACGCACTCAAGATCGCATATCGGCTGCTGTTCGTCGCGTACGCCGAGGACCGCGGCCTGCTCCCGGTTGGGACGCCCGCCTATGACCACGGGTACTCTCTGCGCGGCCTCCGTAAACAGATCATCGATCCTGGCTCTGTGTGGACGCCCGACGGTGGATACCTGTGGAGCACGCTGCGTGCCCAATGGGGCATGCTTCGCGACGGCGCCGACGCCGGGGAGCTCCAGATCACGGCTTTCGACGGCGGGCTCTTTGATCCGGCGAAATGCCTCCTGCTCGATGCCCCGGCTCTGACCGTAGGCGACACCTTCGTCCGAGACGTCATCGACGCCCTTTCCTACACCGAGCCGATCAAGAGCGCCAAGGGGAGTCAGACCGTAGGGCGCCGCCCGGTCAACTACCGGGAGCTCGGCGTCGAGCAGCTCGGCAGCATCTACGAGGGCCTGCTCTCCTTCGAGTCACAGATCGCCGACGTGCCGAAGGCGCTGGCCCGGATCGGCCGCGGCCAGTCGGCCGTCTTCCAGGTCCTCGACGTCGATCGGCTCCCCGAGGGAGCCGATGTGCTGGAGCACTACGACGCGGGCACCTTCTACCTCTTCGAGGCGACTGGGCAGCGCAAAGGCTCCGGCTCCTACTACACCGCCCGTCCGCTGGCCCACTTCGTCGTCGGTGAGACGCTGCGCCCACTCACCGAGAACACCACCCCCGAGCAGATCCTCAACCTACGGGTCTGCGACCCCGCGATGGGGTCGGGCGCATTCCTGGTACCCGCCGTGCACCGGCTCACCGAGGCGTACGGTGAAGCCCTCGCGAGGGAGGGCGAGATCCTCGACCACAAGCTGGACGACGCCCAGCGGGCCGCCTACCGGCGCCTCATCGTCGAACGCTGCATCTACGGCGTAGATCTCAACCCTATGGCGGTGGAGCTGGCCAAGGTCTCCCTCTGGCTCGCCACGGCGGCAATCGGCAAGCCGTTGTCCTTCCTCGACGCGCACCTGCGGTGTGGTAACGCCGTTGTCGGCGCGAGCTTCGACAGCTGGGAAGGCGTTCCCGCGCCGGCGCAGGGCGGACGCGGAGGTAAGGCTGCTGCCCTGCCGGAGAACGACTTCCAGGCAACGCTATTCGAGCTGCCGGAACCCGACCTCGCCATGGTCACCCGGGTACGGCGGAGCCTCGCCACAGACCCCTCGGACGACCGGCTCCAGATCCGGGCCAAGGAGCAGCGCTTTACCCGCCTACTGAAAGGCGATGACTTCACCCGCCTCCAGGAGCTCGGAGACTGGTGGGTTGCTCCCTTCTACGAGGTCGAAAGGTTCAAGGGCAACAGCGCCCAATGGGTGAACCGCCGGAAGGATATCAAGGGCGGTAAGGAGCTCCCTCCACACCTGCACGGGGTAACCGAGCGCATCCGGAAGCAAGTTCGCCCCTTTCACTGGGAGGTCGAGTTCCCCGAGGTCTTCTTCGACAACGAGGGCAGGCGGCGGGCTAACGCAGGCTTCGACGTGATGATCGGTAATCCGCCGTGGGAGAGCATCACGTTCAAGGCCGCCGAGTTCTACGGCCGCTTTGACCCCTCGTATTCGCTGTTGAAGAAGAAGGATGAGAAGGAGGCGCGGCAGGCGGAGCTTGACGAGCGTCCAGAAGTGCAGGCCGCGGCGGAGCAGGCCGACATTCAGCTGTCTGGAGTGAAGAGCTTCATCGGAAAGTCCGGTGTCTACCGGATGCTGTATTCCCATGGGACGACGTTCAACTACTACCGGACCTTCCTGGAGCGGGAGCTGACTCTACTCGCGCCCGGTGGCCGGATCGGCCTGGTCATCGACTCAGGAGTGGTCTCCGACGCTGCCACTGCAGAGCATCGCCGGGAGTTGCTGGACCGCTGCACCGTGGAGCAGTTCGTGCTCTGTGACAACGTCAACGGCATCTTTCCGATCCATCGCAGCGAGCAGTTTCTGCTCCTGGTGGCGCGAAACGGTGGCTCGACGGACCCGCTGCTGTTCACCAGCGACGTCGCCTACCTGGAGCACCTGCTGGATCTTGAACGGCGTACCCTGCCCATCCCGCGCGCCACTATCCAGGCCCTCGCCCCCGAGACCCTTGCCATCCCGGACACCCGCGATCCTGAGCTGCTTGATCTCCTTACCACCATCTACGCGGGCAAGCCGTATCTCCTCGATGAGATGTCCGCCGGTAGTTGGTGGATCGACTGGGGACGTGAGTTTCATATGGACGACGATAAGCACCTCTTCGCAGTGGACGCGATTGGTCTACCGATGCGTGAGGGCAAGCACATCCACCAGTTTGTGCACCATTTTGCCGAGCCGACATATCATCTTAAGGAAGAAGTCGGTGAGCAAGCTCTTGTGAACCGTGTTAGGAAGCGGGCAAAAAAGAAGGACGTAAGAGGGCTGTCGCGGCATCGTGGAGAGGAAGGCTTGCTTGTAACTGGACCGCGGGGTGGAGTTCTGGAAATTCCGGCAGATCACTATCGTCCTGTCGTGCGGAGAAAGGCGAGTGCCGCAAATGAGCGGACGCTGATCGCCGCTGTGGTGCCTCCGGGAACAGCATTGGGTGACACGCTTCACTTCTTCTATAGATCAGAATTTGATCATGCGTCGAACGGATATCGGACGATCCTGAGCGCACAAGCAATGATGTTTGTGGTGGGGGTGCTAAACAGCGTAACGCTGGATTTCGTGGTGAGGCGGAAGGTCTCGAGTAATGTGAGTAAATCGGTTATGGCAACCGTTCCCATCGCAGATGTTCCGCTCGCTCACGGTCTGGGTGCGGAGATTGTACGACTCTCGGCCCGGCTGACCTGCCGTACGCCAGAGTTCGACGAGCTGGCCGAGGTGCTCGGCGTCGAGTGCGCCCCCTTGAGCAAGGCGGAAGAACGGGAGCTCCGAGCCGAACTGGACGCCCGCATAGCACACCTCTACGGGCTGTCGGCGGATCACCTGGAGCTGATTCTTGCCGACTTCAAGCAGAGCGCTGACAGCGAGGGCAGCCCGGTTCGTCCTGACGAGGACTACAAGAACCTCATTCGAAGGCATTTCATCCGTCTGGCCGATTGACGGCACCTTCGTTCCAAGCCGGTTTGTCGGTGGTATCCGTTACATTGATTGTTCAGGTAAGCCCCTGTTGTCAGGGGCTTACCTGAACATAATGATGAGTTCGACGACAGGCCGATGGAGGCGCCCGGTATGAACCCGCTGGAGCTGGCCGAGCGGTTGCGCGACGACTACCGGCGCTTCACGTGGACCACCTACCCGATCGCGGACCCTAGCCTCAGGGCGCAGTTCGACCGGCTGGTGGACGAGCAGGCGCTGCTGTGGCGCGGGCCGTACCTGTCGGTGCAGCCTCGGTTCCAGCTCGACGCGACTCTTGCGGAACTCGCCGACCGGATCGGCCTCCCCGCCGAGATCGTCAAGGCCTTCCCGAGGGTGGAGCGGCTCTTCACTCACCAGGTCGCGGCCGTTACTCGGCTCCACCGGGGCCAGAACACCCTGGTTGCTACCGGCACCGGCTCAGGTAAGACCGAGTCGTTCCTGATCCCCGTCGTCGCACACGCCTTCGCCAACCGCTACGCGCGCGGGGTGAAGGCCATCCTGCTCTACCCCATGAACGCGCTCGTTAACGACCAGCAGGACCGCGTCGCGGTGGCCTGCCAGGCGCTCGGCCTCAGCTACGGCGTCTACACCGGCGCCACCCCGCAGCATGAGCGCAACCGGCTCCAGGACAACCCGCCCGACATCCTGCTGACCAACTACTCCATGCTGGAGTACATCCTGACCAGGAGAGACGACCGGAAGCTCTTTGGTGACGGCGTCCTGCGTCACATGGTCCTCGACGAGGTGCACACCTACCAAGGTGCGCTCGGAACAGAGATCGCCGGGCTTGTTCGCCGCCTGCGCGGGCACGTCGATGCTTCCGGCCTGGTCTGCGTCGGGCTTTCCGCGACCGTCAGCGCCGGGGGCGATCACGACACGGACCTGCGAAGGACGGCCGACTTCGCGACCCGGCTCTTCGCGTCCCCCTTCGACGTGGATGCGATCGTCGAGGAGACCGCGGTTCCACATCCCGTCCCCGACCTCGGCGCCATCGGTGCCGCCCCCGATCGCCAGCGGCTCCGGGAAGCGCTCGCCGATGGCGGCGACACGGCGCGGCTGCGGGAAGTCCTCGGGGACCCGGAGAAGAGCCCGGTCCTGGACTTCCTCCGGGCTGAGCTGTCCGAGCCGCGGACGATCGCCGAGCTGGTCGAGGCCTTCGCCAGGCTGCCGCACCGATCGGGCTCGGACCTTGCCGCGCTGCACGATGAGGTCGCGGGTTGGCTGCTGCTCGGCGCGGGAACGCACTCACCTGCCGGGCCTCCCGTTCTCGAGGCCAAGGTCCACCTGTTCCTGCGTGGGCTGCCCAACCCCGTGAGGTGTGCGGGGGAAGGTGAACACCTGCTGCTCGACGGGGCGACCACCTGCTCTGTCTGTGATGCTCGGGCTACTACGGCCCTCGGGGTATGTCTCGGGTGCGGCCAGGATTACGATCTTGAGAGCGACGATCCGGAAGGAGCCCCTGTCCGGTACGTCGCACGCCGCCTGATCACGGACGACCCGATGGAGGAACCCGGCCCGCGCAGTCGGGTCTGGTACCCGGAATGCCGGTGCACTGTCTGTGGCGCGAGTGCTGGCGGTCCCACCTGTCTCGGCTGCGGAGCTCCGACCCGCGAGGTGTTCGTCGCGGTGGCCGATCCGGGACGCCCCTTGACGCGCTGTCCTGTCTGCGGGTATGGCCGGCCGAACGGCGGAGCTGTCCAGGGATTCACCGCCCGGACCGCCGCGGCCGTCACCGCGGCTGCGTTCAGCCTGCACACCGGGCTGGCGGAGCAGAGCGAAGACGACATGCTCCGGCGACTCCTGGTGTTCGCCGACTCTCGCCAGGACACGGCCTTCCAGGCCGGCTACACACGTGACAGGTCCCGTGCAGTACGAGTCCGCCGCATGATCGTGGAAAGCCTTCGAGCCCGTGCGAACGCCGGCCAACCGTCTCCGAGCTTTAACGGCCTTGTGCAGGACGTGTTCCAACGTGGCCGGGAAACTGGACTCTACGCCGACCCGGCGGGAGCCGATGCTCGCCAGCGGGCCCTGCGGGTATGCGAATGGGACGTGCTCGGGGAGATCGCCAGCAACGAGCGGCGCCCGCCGTCGCTGGAACGGCTCGGTGTCATCACCATCGGCTACCCCGCTTTGGAACGTCTCGCCGCGAGCGACCTTGGACCGCTCATTGCTCTGCTGGGCTCGGACACCTCCGCCATCAAGTGGATGCTCGCCCGTGTCCTGGACCTGGTCCGGACCAGAGGAGGAGTCGGGCACGAGCTGCTCCGCGCCCGCCTGGACGCGAAGATCGAGGCCGAACTCGTCGAAGCCGGGGCGACCCTGCATGGAGCCGGTGCGGTCACCGGCCTCGGCGAGACCGCAGTCAAGCCGCCAGGATCCGACATCCTGAGCCTGGGTTATAAGGGCTCCGCCGTACGAATCCTCAAGCTCGCCTTCCCGGCGCTCCTCGGCAGCGATGACCAGGAACGGGCCATGCGCACCGCGGTGGAACTGCTCGTCCGTCACGGCCTGCTCACGGATACCTACGTGGGAGCCGGCAGATCGAAGGTACTGCTGCGCCAGGTGGCACCGCAGGAGATCGATATCCGAAACCCCGGCGAGATCCTCTACCGTTGCCGGGCCTGTCGTGTGGTGCATCCTGACCCGTCGCCGCGGAACCGCTGCACCACTTTCAACTGCAAGGGGAAGCCGGAACCCTGGCATGGCGACGACTCCGACCATGAGCGACTGCTGGTCAGCGGCGACGCGCCTCTTGTGGTGAAGGCAGAAGAGCACTCCGGCCAAGTGCCGCTGGAGAGGCGCGAGCAGATCGAGGAGCAATTCAAGAACGGCGGCCTTAACCTGCTCGTCTGCACGATGACCTTGGAACTGGGAGTCGACCTCGGGCAGCTGCTCGCTGTGATCCTGCGCAACGTCCCACCGAGGCCGAGTAACTACGCTCAGCGCGCCGGGCGTGCAGGTCGCCGTGAGGAACGGGTCGCACTGATCGTCACTTTCGCGGGCGGGATGCCACACGACAGCTACTACTACGCGCGTCCCGTCGAGATGATCAGGGGTGCCATCCGCCCACCCGCGTTCCTGCTGGACAACCAGCGCGTCATCACCCGTCACGCCCGTGCCATGGCTCTGGAACTCTGCGGCGAAGACCTCCCCAACTGGATGCAGGACCTGGTCACAACCGACCACGCGGGCACCCTGCAGGGAGTCGAGGACGTCCAGGCCGCCCTCACCCGAGACACCGCGGAGATCGCCGCCCGCGTCTACAGCACGTTCCGGCTCGGGCTGCGAGACGATGAGCTGCCGTGGCTGACGGAGGAGTGGGCCAGATCCGTCGTCGACTCGTGGATCGCCGATCTCGACAAGGCGGTCGAGCCGTACCGGATCCGGCAGAAGACCCTGCTGGAGGAGTGGACGCAGGCGACCAGCCGCGCCGGCCACAAGGACGCGGCCAGGGCGGTCATGAGCATCAGCGCCAGCCTGGAGGCGATGCGCCGGACGGACAGGACCCGTGCCTACGTGCTGTCCTACCTCGGCAACGTGGGATTCCTGCCGTCCTACGCCTTCCCCACGGACACCACCTCCCTGTCGCTGGAGCGGGAGGCGACCGAGCTGGCGCAGGACTCGGTCCAGGCGCTCAAGGACTACGCCCCCGGACAGCTCGTGTACGCCCGGGGCGCCAAGTGGCTGGTCGACCAGGTGGACTTCCGCCGTGCCAACCTCGTCAACTCGGAAGGGGTCGGCGCTCTCGAGTTCGTCAACCTCTGCGCTCGCTGCGACACGGTGAACGCCCCCACCGACGCCCACTGCCTGTCGTGCAACAGCGACGACCTGAACCCCCAGCTCAGTGTGCCCATGCGCGCGATGCGCGCGGTCCGTCGTCAGCGCATCACAGCCGACGAGGAACACCGCGCCCGCTCACCGTTCGACGTCAGCCACCACCTCGGCGCCCCCAACACCGCCGAGACCTGGCTTTTCGAACGGCCCGGGCTGGTGCTCCATTGGGAGCGCGGCGCCGATCTGACCATCCTCAACCGCGGCCGCCTGGCCAAGGATCACCGGGACAGCGAGCGCTTCATCATCTGTACCGGCTGCGGCCTCTGGTTCGACGCTATCCCTGGGCCCAAGCCCACTCAGGCTCAGAAGAACCGGATCAAGTTGCATGATGCGATGTGCCAGAATCAGCGCCTGGAGCCAAGTGTCCTCCAGGTCGACCGGCGTGTCGACTGCCTGCAAATCCTGCCCGACCTGGAAGAGCTCGATATTCCAGGGAATCGGCTGGAGGAGTTCCTCGCCAGCATCCGCGCCGCCCTCGACCTAGGCTGCCGCGTGATCCTCCAGGCGGGGGAAGACGAGGTCGCCGGGTTCGACTGGCCCCGGCCGGATCCAGAGAGCGACGATGCCTCACTGCGCCTCGCGGTCCTCTATGAGGAAGTGCCCGGCGGCGCCGGATACCTCCGTCAGCTCGCCGAGCGCTTCGGCGAAGTCGCGCAGGTGCTCGTCCCGGTCCTCGACGGCTGCTCATGTGAGCGGTCCTGCTATGCCTGCCTACGCTCGTATGGTAATCAGCTGGAAGAGGGTCTTCTGGATCGACGTATGGCTGCGGACTTCCTCCGGCACTTTGCCGGTGCTCCTGACGTTTCCGGCCGCCGGGTCGCTACCTACTCGGATGTCTTCGTCGGGCGTCCGCGTTCAGCCATCGAGCGCCGGTTGGCCATCGCGCTCATGACCGCTGGCGTTCCCCGGGGGCATGCGCAGTACGAGTGGGGCGATCGCGGTTCGACTGACGGCAACCCCCGTCCCGTCACGGTCGCTGACTTCGCCTGGCCGGACCAGCGGGTCGCTGTGTTTTGCGACGGGTGGAAGCACCATCATTCGCCGGAGCGCCAGGCCGCCGACCGGGCGAAGCGGAGTGCGATGGAGGCTGCAGGCTGGACTGTCCTGTCATTCTGGGGAGGCGAGATCGTACGCGACGCGCAACGATGTGCGACAGCGATCGCCGCGCACCTCGTAAAGGAACGATGAGCGTTGTAGCGCAGACAGATAAGGGGGGCGCAGGGCGGGGGCTCGCCCCGAAGTGTGGATACCCGGTTGTCATGCAGCGAGTAGCACCTCATTGATGGTCTGCAGCTCCTAGTAGTGCTTTGTTAGGTGGTTAGGGCGGTTGTTGGTAGCAGGTGGGGCATCGATCTGCCCAGGTGGCCAGCAGGGCCTGGAGCTCTTTGAGGATCATGTGGAGCGTCAGGCCGCGCCGACTGCTTTTGGGCAGCTCATGCGTAGTTCGGTGCACAACAGGTGAGCAGCGCTGACCAAGGTGACGTGGCGGTGCCAGCCGGTCCAGGAACGGCCCTCGAAGTGGTCTAACCCCAGGGCGCTCTTCAGTTCGCGGTAGTCGTGTTCGATACGCCAGCGGATCTTGGCCAAAGTGACCAGTTCGGCCGGCGCGGTGTCGGCGGGCAGGTTGGACAGCCAGTACTTGATCGGTTCACTCTCGTCGCGAGGCCATTGCGCGATCAGGTGGCTGACAGGCAGTGAGCCGTCGGTGGCCGGGTGGGGTTTGCGGCCAGCCACCCGGACCGCCAAGATCACGGACTGTGAGGTCAGGTTTCCCTTCGAGCCGGCCCACCAGGTCAGGGTCACCGCCGCGGTGCGGCCGGCGGCCAGCACGTGCTTGCGCAGGCTGACCGGCTTGGTGCGATAGCGCGGCCGGGGCCGCGGCCCCAGGCCGCGATAGGTGAGCCTCTCAGGTGTCGCATGGGCGGCATGAGCGGTGACCGCGCCCTTGAGACCTGCACCACATAGCCCACACCGCGCTCGGCCAGCGCAGCACGCAGGTGAGCGTTGTCGCCGTATCCGGCATCGGCCACCACCACCGGGGCCTCAGTCCCCAGGCGCTCAGCTCATCAAGCATCTCCACAGCCAGCTGCCACTTGGGGCGATGCCGCTCGGTTGCGGGAATGGCGCAGCGGGCGCGGCGCGCCTCGATCTGCTCAGCTGTCCGAGCATCGGCCGCCTGGGTGTGATCCCAACAAGCGGGCAGGAACAGCCGCCAGTTCAGCGGGGCCGAGACGGCATCGGTGACGGCGTGCACGCTGACGCCGATCTGACAGTTGCCGACCTTGCCCAGCATGCCCGAATACTGCCGGGCCACCCCCGGAGATCCCTTGCCGTCCTTAGGGAAACCGGTGTCGTCGATCACCCACGCCGCCGGGCCGATCACGTCGACCGCGCGCGGCCAAGCGCCGGCGGACCGCGCGGAAGTCCCAGGTGGAGGAGGTGACGAACTGCTGCAGGCCCTGATGATCCCCCCCCAGCTGCTCAGCCATCGGCTGCATCGACTTGCGGCGGCCATCCAGCAGCAGTCCCCGCAGGTAAGTAACTGCCTTGCCCCGCTGATCCGAGCGGACCAGCCACAACAGGCTGACCTAACAAAGCCCTACTAGTCCCCGCTTCAAATCCATATCCTCGCCAAACAAGGGCGCGTCCCATCCGGTTAGAGAGCGCCCGATCTAGGACATTTAGCAACAAAGAGCCGATGCTAATAGTGCATGCCGTAGCAGCAGGACAGCATTTTCCTTGATATTGATGTCAAAATCTCAGGAGGGTCAGTGGTGAGTTGGCAGGGAACTCGGCCCCGCGAGAATATCTACTCCACTGTTTTGATTCGATTTAACGCCGATTCTTCTATAACGAGGAGCTCGCCAACGGCGAAGCTTGTAGAGCAGCTTGAAGCTCGGGGTCAGTGAAGGAAAGTGCGGCATCAAATCGATGTTGAAGGTTACTAACTAGACGAGCGATCGTATTACCGCAGCCATTGTTTCTAAGGTAGACGCGCATCCATTGCTCACCGATATCGAAGGAGAGCTGCTCGCCTACATGCAGGTCAACAGCTTCTATTTCGGCCTCGTTACCAGAAACCTGAGCGATTCCCCACAAGCGAAATGGGTCGCGAGAAGAAAATAGCTCATCAATGAATACTTCGAGATCTGGTATCGGGCGAGAGAACCGAATGCCAATTGGTCCGCCTGTCGGCCGTGCACCGGCATCTGGATCGTTCTCATTGAGATGATGCCAGCAGATAGATTTCTGCTCGGCCAGCGTCACTAGGTTCCGGTATCGATCGACGATGTTCTGCACGAATTGAAAATGCAATTCGAGCGAGTCTCCAGACACGGCAAAACGCCCTCTCCGGTTCACGCCTTCCCGAATTATTCCGAATGCTTCATCTTCTACAACGACTTCAACAGCATCGTAAGCCGCTGCGGCTCGCAGACCTTCTTCATGAAGAAATCTGTCTAGGAGTACAGCGCCTCGCCCTGAAGCCTGTAGTTTGAGATCATCGAACTCCGATGAGGTTCCACCTAGTAACTTTGTACCCTCAAACTTGGTGCGAGTCTTACGTCGCTGCGCCCCTGGCCATGGATCACGCAAATGTTCTGAAGGTAGCCACAGCCAGTCGAGGTCTCGGCGATTGCTGACCTGCTTATTTAGGTACGAGCCGGCCACATCTGTCGGCATATCCGTGTGAAAACTCCAGAACCGATCATCGAGCTGGTCCACCCAGAAGATACCTTCAGCTGTACTGAGCTTAAACAAGTAAGCATCATCGGTAGCAGTAAGGCTTTCCATGTCAGAAAATTCGGCGAGAAGGGCAGCCGGCTCACCCTTTGGATGTGCCTCCAAAACAAAGGTTTTAGTCGGCGAACTCGCATTCATAGCGAGGAACTCGGCCATCTGCGTGCGGGCGGTCATGGAGTCTCCTCAGCTTGCTCTTCGCGACTGCTGCGCGTCCCTTCGTCCGCCTTGTCCAGCTCTTCCAGAAGGTTCATCTGGCCCTCTATGATAACCGACCTTCTGCGACTACGTCTCGATTGACCTGGACGAACGAGTGCTTGGTAGCCCTGCGTGCGCCCTCGTGGGTCGTTAGCCTCCGGGGTTCTCAGCAACGTCACCCATCCATCACGGTTGGGAGGGGGGCCGTGGTACTCGAAGGTCGAGGCGTCCCGCTCGGCGATACGCCTCGCCGCTTCGCCCACCTTCCGCTTTAAGGCAGTCTGGGCCGTTCGGCCGAACAGTGCGAAGTGTCGGATGGACTGCTCGGTTAGGGCAGCGAGGCTGATCTCCGTCAGGCTTTGGGCCAAGGCTGCAACCAGAGCCGTCTGGACGTACGGCTCGATGATCTCTACGCTTGATTCTGCATCGAAGGGAACATGACGCGAGGGCGAGGCTACTAGCCTCACTGGCGTTCTGAAGATCGAGCGCAATGGTTCCTGGATTGCGCTTCCTTCCAAAAGGATCTTGTCATCATGGACCGCCAGTATCGGAAATGTTACCTGAGCGGCGTCCAGCCCTAGTCGTATCCGATCAACATGCTGCCCGAGACAGGCATAGATCACGTCCAGTGTAGGTGGCACCCGCTGATGCAGATCGATGTAGGCGTTACGAACGACGTCAACAGGGTCCAGCTCGGCATACCTAGCGCACTGCTCGTTTTCTATGTTTCCCCCGCACTTGGACTCAATCGCCAAGACATGACCTGTGTCCCCATTTGCTAAGACCACGTCCACGACTACTGAGCGTCGCGGCTTCCCTACGGGCACTTCAAGACCCGCCACACGATAACCCTGATCAGCAAGAACGGCGGGATTAATGCCGTCTGGCGTAGCAAGACTGATCATCGCGTTGATCGGTATGAGGCGACTCTCCACCAAGTCCTCTCCCATGGGGCGGGGGATGCGAGAGACAATACGCGCAACTGCCAACCTTGTCCCTACCTAGATCGTCTCATATTGTCACCAATGTTTCATGCCGCTAGCTATGGCCAGCCCACCTCCTGCTCATCCATGGACTGGGCATGTGGGCGACAGGTGTACAACCGGTACATATCGGCATCCAGGCAGCGTTCGGGGGTCGTAGTACGCTCCGTTCGCAAAGTGCCCGAATCAACCTTTTCCAACCTGAAGTTGCAGGTCACGAGGCAGGCATGGGACGGGACAGGGTGCTCGGGCTGGCCAAGACCTTGATCGTTAGCAGGTGATCGTTCGTCAGCGGGAGATTCAACCGACACTCGGATCGTGCTGCTCTTTCGTGCGTCCTACCAGAGGGCGGACGGTCCCGCGACGACCCAGCCAGCGTCGGTAGGCTTGACCCAAAGTTCAATGACACCTCGATTATTTGCGCGCGGTAGGTAACTGATGTACTCCGGCTTTCGTGGAGTCGCTTTGGTTGACTTACATGCCTCCGCCCCCTTGGAGAGGCCGGCATGTCAAGGAGATACTCCCCCGAGTTTCGTCGTAAGGTCCTGGACCTGTTGAAGGCCGGTCGAACCGTCCGCCAAGTGGCCTCCGATCTACAGATCAGCGACCAGACGATCTACAACTGGCGCGAGCAGGAGCTGATCGACACCGGTCAGAAACCTGGCCTGACTTCGTCGGATCACACCGAGCTGGTCGCGGCTCGGCGCAAGATCGCTGAGTTGGAGACCGAGCTGATCGTGACCAGGCGCGCTGCCGAGCTGTTGAGAGAGGCGGTGCCCCCAAAAGGCGGTTCGAGGCCATCGCGGTAATGGCTGCCGAAGGACTGCCTATCGAGGTCTGCTGCCGCATCTTAAGCGTCTTGGAGTCGGGCTTTTACGCCTGGCGAGACCGGCCGCCTTCAGCTCGGGCGCTCCGGCATGCCTGGCTGACCGACGAAATCCGGAAAGTGCACGCCGCATCCAACGGCGTCTACGGCGGCCTGCGGGTGCACGCCGAGCTCACCATGGGGCGAGGCATCGCGGTCGGGCATGGAGCGGTGGCCATGCTGATGCACCGGGCCGGCATCAAAGGCCTGCCCGGCAACCGGCGGCGTCGGCCCATCCCGCAAACACCCACCGTCGCGGACCTGGTCGACCGCAGATTCGCCCGCATTGCGCCGAACCAGCTGTGGGTCACCGACATCACCGAACACCCCACCCGCGAGGGCAAGGTCTACTGCTGCGTCGTGCTGGACGCCTACTCTCAGCGCGTGGTGGGCTGGTCCATCGACTCGACGCAGGCCGACACGTTGGTCACCAACGCGCTCGGCATGGCAATCGGCAACCGCACTCCGTCGCCTGGAACACTGATCCACTCCGATCACGGGGTGCAACCTGGGTTCAAGCGGTCGTCGCAACACTGCTGCTCAGCAGCGAGTTTAGGTGATCGCTGAAGGCTTCTGCCGGGGTCTTCCATCCGAGGGTCTTTCGGGGTCTGGTGTTGAGCGTGAATGCCACGGCCGTCAACTCCTCGGCACCCCATCGTGAGAGATCGGTGCCCTTGGGAAAGTACTGGCGCAGCAGGCCGTTGGTGTTCTCGTTGGTGCCACGCTGCCAGGGGCTATGGGGATCGGCGAAATAGACCGGCAAGCCGGTGTCGATGCGCAGTTGGGTGTGCTGGGCCAGTTCCGTTCCCCGGTCCCAGGTCAGTGAGCGGCGTAGCTGCTCGGGAAATCCGGTGATCTCTTTGGTGATCGCGTCTCGCACGGCGTGGGCGCCGCGGCCGGCTAACGCCGGCCCGTTGTGCACGCGCTCTTGGATGCCGTAGCCCTCCATCCGGGGCAGGTGCAACAGCAAGGTGAACCGTGTCATGCGCTCCACCAGGGTGCCGATCGCCGACCGGCCAGTGCCGATGATGAGATCACCTTCCCAGTGACCCGGGACCGCGCGATCTTCGGCCTCGGCGGGCCTGGCGCTGATCAGCACCTCGGCACTCACGTGGCCACCGACTTTGTCTCGTGCGCGTGCACGCGGCACCCGCAGTGCACGCCCGGTACGCAGACAGGCAACCAACTCCCGCTTGAGCGCTCCTCGCCCCTGGATGAACAAGGCCTGATAGATCGCCTCGTGTGAGATCCGCATGCTGTCATCCTCGGGAAAATCGACCTTCAGCCGATGGGTGATCTGTTCCGGACTCCACGACCTCGCCCAGCGGCGATCCTGACGCCGAGGTTTGTTACGCCCCTTCCACGACGTCGTCTGTGGTCCCGCCACCGGCGTGCCGTCCGGCTGGCGGACCTGTCCGGCCAGCTGCTCCTGCACATACTCAAGCAACCGCTGGTCGGCCACCAGTTTCGCGGTCTTGGGCCGGCGGGCTCGACACTCGGCGTGCCACTGCGCGACCGTCGCACGGTATTCCACGGCATAGGTTCGCGTTGAGGCGTTGCGCCGGATCTCGCGGGAGATCGTCGACGGTGACCGCCCCAAACGCCGCGCGATCTCGCGCACGCCGACCTTCCGGGCGCGGCACAGCGCGATCTCTTCCCGTTCCGCGAACGACAGGTAACGGCCCGACACCGTCGGGGTAAGGCAGGGTCTCACCCCGCCAGCCTGGCGAAACCAGCGCGTCCCCACCGTCGGCGACACGCCGATCCCTACTGCCGCCTCCTGCGAGCTCACCCCCCGAGCGATCGCGTGCCAAAATCGCACGCGATCCTCACGCCAGGCGACCGTCGGCCGCCCCGGCGAGGGGATCTGACCGCGATACAACCGGACAGCCTGCTGCTTCTTGCCCAGGCCCATTCAGCAACACCTCCAACGACGAAGTGTTGCGAGCACCGCTTGAATCCACCCAATTCACCTCCTGGGCCTTTACCCAGCGCGCCAAAGCCTACGGTCTGGTCCCCTCCATGGGCTCGATCGGTGACTGCTTTGATAACGCGGTCATCGAGTCGTTCTGGGGAGGGATGCAGACCGAACTGCTCAACCGCAAACGATGGAAGACCCGGATCGAGCTGGCAAATGCGATCTTCGAGTACCTGGAGATCTTCCACAACCGGCAACGACGCCACAGCGCCTTGGGGATGCTCACCCCCATCGAGTACGAGATGCTCTACCCGAACGCCCAGCTGGCATGAGAGTCAACCAAGCCAACTACACCAAACTCGGGATACATCACAATCCCGGCGCGGTTCAACCTTCGGTACGACGGACCCGTTGGCGCAGCACATCCAGGATCTGCTGGGTCACGCCGTGCTCTTCCCGGCGGGAGAAGTGCCAGTAGACCGTCTGCCAGGGCGGGAAGTCAGCCGGCAGTTTTCGCCAGGCGCAGCTGGTAAGCACGACATATAAGATCGCGTCCACGATCTCTCGTCGTGGATGTTTATCCGGGCGGCCGTCCCAGTGCGAGACGGGTAGCAACGGCTCGATCAGCGCCCACTGCTCATCGACCAGATCCGAGGGATAAAAATCGCCGTCGCGTCATACCTCGCCCGTACCCCGTCGTAGGACGGTCTCACGATCACCTCTCAAACACCCCCTTAGTTAGCAATCCGTATGGAGATGCTGAGCAAGTGAAGAGGACTTGTTCGACTGTTGCTTCCGTCCGCAATGGAAAGTATTTCAGAATTGGAGCTGGCAACCCACATACCAAGGAGTACGTCGCATAGATAGTGCCCAAGCTGGATTCCAACATGGCGAATATCGCTATATCGGACGGTGAAAGATCCTGCATTCTGCTTGCCTCGCCCATGACGCAGCGCCATTAGCATCTTCGCGGGAACGACATGTACGGTACCGTCCTGGGCGATCATCCAATACACGGCTGTTGCACTACAGCGAAGCAGATCTTCGAGCTGACCGATAGCGACGACCCAGGAATCCGCACCCGGGCCAGGTTCACGCAATAGGTTCGACTTCTTTACCTGAATAAGGTCACCAAATCTAATTCTAGCGTACGAAGGTATCTCGACGGAGACAACAATACCGATATCGGCGCCGATCTTACTTTCCTCCTTTTTGGGCACCGTTCGGCGCTCGACCTCGATCCTGGGTTTGGAACTGAATGGTCCGGCCAAAATAATTGCAGCATGTACTGCCTCGATATGTTTGGCTAGTCGCGCGAGCAGGTTCTGCGTAAGACCTTCTTCTTCAGCGGCTCCATCTGCCGCAACGACATCAGCGAATTCTTGGACAGCCCGATATGAGGCACCACGAAGCATACTTTCGACATCTGGATCACCCAACCAAGTGGCCGACGGCGCCTCTAGAGGACGGGGAAACAAATGCCGACGCTGATCTAGTAGCTTTGCCGCAGCATCCAGTAACCATTCTTGACTCATGACAGGGTCGATGCCATTTGCGACCGCCTCGATACCTCGTGCCCTAAGTTCCATTCGACCTGACGACGAACCAACAATGTCTTTAAGGCAATCAGCGATTGCTGGGTGGCGCTCTCTCAACCACAACGTCATCGTGATATCAAGGTCATTTAGAGAAGGGCCTACAGTCAAGACCCAGGGTAAGGATTGAGTCCAACTATCTGGACGATTTTCAACCTCCCGCTCGAGCGAGCGAAGCTGTTCGACTCGCTCTATCTTATAATTATGTGGCAGGAAGGCAATAACCGCCAAGGTGTGCCATAGTGTGGCGATATGGTACACCTGTGGCGTCAGTTCTGCTGTTAGCCGAAGCTCAGAATCATCCTCATATGGCAAGTGCCAAGTTCTGAGTTTCAAGGCACGCCGAGTGCATTCAGCGTCTATCAGCCCTTGGACAATTCCAAACACGACAGGCAAGCAACTTACGGCTAGCTCGCCAAGAAGACGGTCGAGCGAGATTACCCAACACACTATATCTGGTACCGAATTCGATTTGAGTACTTCCTCGGGCAGCTCGTGCAGCAGAGCGTCCTCAAATAGCTGTGGACTAGCACAAAGTAAGACCCTCAAATCGTCAGCGATAGCAGCGTTTTCGCCTGTAGGACTCAGTTCATCGGGAGATCGATAATAGATACCACGTAGCAGCTGTATGATTTTTTCCTGATCAGTCATGTTTCCCCTAAGGCCGACAGTTTAAATAACATCATGAATTAATGCTGGAACACGGCATACTATATCTCTCGTCTCGCGTATATAGCACCTCGACACCGTCTACCGAAAAGTAGAGCACGCCTCTGTCGTCCAGGTAGAGGCAACCCGGTTTATGTCTTGGTGGGCACCGTGCACCGAATGAAGGGATTGGGGTTCCAGTGCATAGCCGTGACCGGGGTTGGCGAAGGTGCGGTGCCTGCTCTCTCAGCTGTGACTGCCGAGAATGTCGCCAAGGCGGCGCACGTCGCTGACCTCCAGCGTGAACGATGCGTTTTGTTCGTCGCTTGCACACAGGCGTGGGAGGAACTCCTGGTTAGGTGGACTGGAGCGCCGAGTTCATCCTTTCTGTCAGCCGATGACTTCCATATCGGCGCGATCGGGGCGCATCTCCAGACGCTTGCCATTGGTAGTGAGGCGTCCGCTGACACGTACGGTGGCTCGCTGGTAATGGAGAACGCCGGCTCTCTCATACTGAGCGCGATTCACGACCACCCAGATCGCACGAGCAAGGGAGCCCGAAGATGAAGTCTGCAACTCACCGCGGATTTTGATGCGTGGAGCTTCGACACCGTCATCGTGGAGAGCCTCAATGACACCGGTGACAGTGGCTTGGCCAATCCGAGACAGGTCTCTCAGCTGTTTGGCGGTCTGACTCAGCACTCCGGCCATAGTCGCGCTGAAGCCGATTGTCTCGCGGGCGGGTGCGTTCAGCCCGCGAGCCCAGCTGACGGAAACAGAGAATGGGCGGTCAACGCCATGACCGGCCAGCCCGCTGATAGCTTCACAGAGATCGGCTGAGACGCCTTGCTCGACGTAGTCTTCAATGACATCAAAAGAAGCCGTTCCCCGAATCACCTGAGAACAAGCCGTTTTCGCAGATCGGAGTGCCTTGTCCAAGGCGACCAGAACCTGTCTGCCAAATGGATCGGTTTCCTCCTCCTCGAAAAGTGAAGCCTGGACCGCACGTGAAGCTAATGGAATGCGAGCTGTAAAAATATAGCTCCCCGGCTTGCTTGCCCCTAGGCGAACACCACCGAGAAAGTCCTGTACTGCACCGCTGCGTCGTCCGGTGAAGATAAGCCGAGGTCCCTCTTCGACCGTCCGCGCGGCGGTGTCCAGCAGCTCACAGATGCTGTCGATCGCTCGCACTCCGGAGAGAAGCGGAATCGTTCCCGACGGGGTGTCCGGCTGAGTTCGAATATCGAGAGTGTCGACCAGTGGTTCCGCGATGTCGAGCAAGACCTCTTCGGCAGTACGGTCTTCCAGTGCAGCCAGCTTCGCGACCGCCTCAGCGAGCAACTCGTCATCGTCCGGGTACTCCCGTTGTGGAGGTATCAGCAGACGGGTATTGGACCCTTGCCAGACCTGAGCGCCTCGCCACGTCCCCTCATTTCGCCAACCGCGGCTGGCAAGGTAGCCGGTTAGGCTGGCCGGTTCGATAGCCAGCTCGTTCACAGGGCCACCTCCGCCAGCGTCGGATCCAGCAGACCTCTCAACCTCTTGACAGTGAGTAGGTTCTCCTTCGGAACTCGTACGGTAACGGTCCCGTTGCATCGTGGACTCTCGATCCTGACGCGATCAGCCAGAGAAAGCCAGTAAGCAGCGTGGCTAAGCACAAGACCGTTCTTATTGCCCCTGACGTACTTCTCCGCATCGTCTGGGACGATGACCAGGAAAAGAAAGCGAGGAATCCGGCGCTCACCGCCAGCGAGCGCGTTGAACCTCTTCTCGGTCAGTCTCGGATAGATCCAGTTATCGTCATCGCCCTTGGGCTTAGCCCATGTCTTGACCTGGACGCGCATCGCGGGGAAGTCACCGCCGATCTCGACCGGCGCAGAGATGTCGAAGTCGACGCCGGTGCAATCTGGCGTGAGAGAGCTTGCCTGAAGTCCTGCCGCCGCGGCCAGCACTTGCACGAAGCACTCGCCATACCAGCCCTGGTGATTGTTCTTGTCCAAGCACCACTCGCAGGCCAGGGAAGCCTCCTTATCGACAGCGGCCGCCCCCAACCCGCCGAATAAAATGATCTACGATCACGATAGCAGCGCTGAAACCATTGGGGAATGGCCAGATCTGCAACGGCCAGCGTCAATCCATGATCGCGATTCTCGCCCGCCCCGCGGTGACGCGGTCGACGCGGGACACACGCGGGATGATCATGCGAACGGCGAGTGCCATCGAAAGTGTTCTCGCAGGTCATCCCTAATGCGGAAGCAATACCGGCCACGCTCTCCTAAAGCGGGTGTCACTTGGCCCCCTGAAGCCTCATAGCCCACTTGTCGAAGTCATCGCGGAGATAAGCCGGGTCAACAGGCTTGAGGCGGATCTGTGGTCGGTCGTCCATCCACCAGATCTCGAACTGGGTCACGGTTTCAGGCGCTGGCCAGCGCTCAGCGTCGTGCGGCAGCAGGAGGACGTCTACGAAGCCGACCACGGGGAGGTGGAGGTCTACGAAGATTCCGGTCACTCCGGCAGGCCACGGAGCGGGCAGGACGGTTCCTTGTAGTCTCTGCCCGAGCATGAGCTGTGGCCGGAGCTGGCGCCAGGCTTCTGTGCTCACGGGTGCCCTCTCGTCTCCGGCCAGGGTAACGCGGTTCGGAGAGGAAGCTGATGAAGTGAGGTATTTCCGGCGAGGGTGGGACGAGGACCGTGGAGACGAGTATGCGAGTTGGGGGACGTCCACGTTCTATCTGGCGCTCGATGACGAGGGGTACGGCCATGTGCAGGTCGAGGTCTACGCCGACGGCACGGTGATCGCCTACGACGCGGAGCACGACGAGGACCGGTACGGCGGCTTGACCTACGCTCAATTGGATCTCGATGAGTTCGCTCCGTATGAGATCGGCAAGCGGGAGTTCTTCGAAGAGTTAGGCCGTCTGCGCCCGATGAACCTACGGGCTGATCGGCCGTGGCTACCTGGTCGATGAGGTGCCTTGTTCCGTCGCTGTTCCGTGGGAGCGTCGAAACCAGCAAGAAGTGACGCGAGATGTCCACAGGCGTAATCCCTGCTCAGCGACATGATCGACCCGTTTTCGCAAGTGATGGTACCCGGCATCCGAGATCATCCAGATCTACGAGGGCAGGGCACACCCAGGGCACATGGGCACGAGAAACAGCGCGAAACGACGAGAACCAGCGAAAGCCAAAAGCCCAGCTCAAAACGCCTCCTAGAAGATCACCACAGGTCAGTCGTCATGGCGGATCAAATCTCGATGTTCTGAAAAGGATGCATATTGCATCTGATGTGCTATTTGCATCGGACGGATCGGCGTTCTGGCAGGTCGTGTGGTGTCTTCCGACATCGAGGACTGGATCAGCCATCTGCTGTCACGTCCGCGGCCACCGGCGCACTCGACGGTCCGTAACCACCAGCGTGAGCCGGCGTTGTTCTGCGAGTATCCGATCGATCCGCGCTATGGGCGGGCCGAGCAGTGCGAGCAGCATCTCGATACGCACCCGGTGCAGCTCTGCCATGAGTGGAACACCGCACGCCATCGCTCGTCCTGTGAGGGCCGTCCGCAGGTGCGGCCGCTGACCCGCTCTGAGCTCCAGCGGTTCTTCGATCATCTCGACGAGCGGGTGGTGCAGATCCGTGCCCGGGGTCGTAAGGGCTGGTTGACCGCGTTTCGCGACGCCATCCTGTTCAAGGTCGTTTATGGCTGGGGTTACGCCGAGGGGAGGCCGCCATGCTCGATCTGGCCGATTTCGGCCGGAACCCTCGGGCTGGTGAGTTCGGCACCTATAGGGCCTGTTGCGTCCGCTACGACAAGGCGGTCAACGGGTCGCCGCCTCGGCGGCGCACCGTGCTGACGATCTGGCAGTGGGCCGCCGAGGCCTTGGCCGAGTACGTCGAAGACATCCGCCCCCGCAAACGCTTCACTATTTTCCGAACCACGGTGCGCATATGGGAGACGAGGCTAGAGTGGCCGAATTCTCCAGGAAAGGATCATCATGCTCAGCATTGTCCGGCGTCCTGTCCTTGTAGGCGCGCTCGCGATGAGCCTCGCCGTGGCCACCGTCGGCTTCGCACCTCCCTCGGCTGCGGCGACACCGCCGTACGGACTCCTCAAGCTGGTCTTCAGGTGTGCCCACGTGGGGGGCGTGTCGGTTACGGTCGCGGGTCCGGGGGTCGCGGGCAGCGCGCGCGACGATAACGGCACGTACTACTTCCGGGGCCGGCCCGGCGCCTACCGGGTGAAGCGCCTCGCGAACGGACGGATCGCACCGAGATCCAGGCTCATCCAGATCCCGAAGTTCTCGACCCGCACCGTCAATGTCTGCTCCCTCAAGTGGCCCGGGCGCCCGTGACCCTGGGCCGCCTTTCTTGATCTCGCCCTCGCCGGTGCCCCTCTATCGGGCTCCCACGATCACTCTCGGGTGCGGGTGGGCCGCACCGGTTCCGGCGACTCTCGGCCGCCGGTCACATTTGCCCCGTTCTGGGCTTCGTCGATGCGCGTCCGATTGTCGACGATCTCCATCAGGCGGGGCCGTAGCCGTACTGCCAGACGAGCACCACCGCGCCCATGGTGGCGCCGATACGAAACCTTCCTCGTGCCATTCGGGGCGGTCTGTGGCCGGAGGGAGTTCGACCCCCGCGAGTCCGGCCGGGCACGGAACGGGCAACAAAAGTTTCGGGCTTTCCCGAAGTTTTCGTTGTCCGCTCGTGGCCTGGGGGTCTCCTGTGTGGCGGCACATGCGAGCGCCGCCAGACGTCCCCTCCGAGATTCCCCAACAGGACAAGGACTTCATTCACTATGAGCACAACCGCCTCGCGCGGCATCCGAGCCGGACGCGGGTCCGTCGTACGCCAGGTCCGCCGCCTGTCGCTGGCCGGTGTTCTCGTCGGCCTCCTGGGCGCCTCCATGGTGAGCGTCACCTCTCCGGCCGCCGCGGCCGAGGTGCCCCTCTCGCAGGGCCGTACCGCCACCGCCTCCTCGGCGGAGCGCGGTGACCTGTCGGCCGCGGCCGCCGTCGACGGCAAGGCCGGCACCCGCTGGGGCAGCAAGTTCAGCGACCCACAGTGGCTCGCGGTCGACCTCGGCAGGTCCACCGCCATCAAGAAGATCGTCATCAACTGGGAGAACGCCTACGCGACGGCGTTCCAGATCCAGACCGCCGCCGGCGGTAACGGCCCCTGGAAGACGGTGCACAGCACCACGGCGGGCAAGGGCGGCGTCCAGACCATCAACCTGTCGGCCACCGGCAGGTTCGTACGGCTGTACGCGACCAAGCGGTCCGGCCGGTACGGCGTCTCGCTGTGGGAGTTCCAGGTCTTCGGCACCGGCTCGGGCACCACGAACCCGACCCCGACTCCCACCTCGACCCCGAAGCCGACCACCACCGCGACGCCCAAGCCGACGTCCAGCGCCACCCCGACCACCACCGCGCCCGCCGTCGGCTGGGTGCCGGTGAACCAGGCCGCGTGGAAGAAGGCCCTGGACGTCTACAACAAGGTCGCGCCCCAGGCGGTCCCCGCGGGAATCGTGAGGGTCCCCGAGTTCCACACCAACTGCACGGTGGCCAACGAGGCCAAGGACGACCCGATCGTGCTGCCCGGCCTCGTCGGCGCCTCCCACCTGCACACCTTCTTCGGCCCGAAGGTGTCGGCGAACACCACGACGGAGGACCTGCTCAAGAGCGCCACGACCTGTGACGCTCCTGGGGACAACAGCGCCTACTGGGCACCGACCCTGCTGAAGAACGGCAAGCCGGTCCCGATGAAGAACTTCCGCGTGTACTACGGCTCCCGGCTCAAGGACCCGTCGGAGGTCGTGCCGTTCCCGCCTGGCCTGCGCGTGGTGCAGGGCGACGCGAAGCGGCAGGTGGCGACGCCGAAGGGTGCCTCCGGCCAGTTCTGGTGCGCCGGCAGCGCGGAGACCGGCCGTAGCGCCGACGGCAACTGGCCCGTCTGCGCCCCGGGCGGCAACCTGATCTACCAGCTGACGTTCCAGGATTGCTGGGACGGCAAGCACATCGACTCGCCCGACCACAAGTCGCACATGGGGCCGGCCAAGAACGGCACGTGCTCCGGTGACTACCCGGTCGCGGTCCCCAACCTCTCGTTCATGCTCGGCTACGACTCCCTCGGCGGTGACGGCCTGGCGCTGTCGTCGGGCCTGCCGTCCTCGATCCACGGGGACTTCATGAACGCGTGGACGCCGGAGACGCTCGGCGCGCTCGTGAAGGTCTGCCTCAACGCGAAAGCCAAGTGCGGCACCACGCCGGGTTGGGGTCGCTGACCGATCCCCGCCACCACCTCGCATGACATGCCGTGCCGGTGGCCCCGCGTCCCGCGCGCTGGAGCGCGAGGAGCCGTGGGGCGTCTGGGGCGGCGAGCTTGTTCTGCGGGGGGC
>NZ_JBEZEZ010000010.1:309051-324895 GCF_040649155.1 Streptosporangium sp. NPDC049046
GTTTGGGGTCGCTCACCGACCCCCCCCACCCCCTGCATTCACTTCCCGTGCGGGTGGCCCCGCGTCCCGCGGGGCCACCGGCACGCTCGCCTGGCGGTGATCCCGCGTTCCGTGATCGTGCGGTGGCCGCGGGCCACAGCTCGACGCGGCCCGGTCGTCACAGGTTGTACCCGCCGGAGGTCTCGATGTCCTGTGCGGTGATCCAGCGGCTTTCCTCGCCGAGCAGCATCGCGATGGCCATGCCGACGTCGTCCGGCTCGCCGATCCGGCCGAGGGCGGTACGGGCGGCGATGCCGGGGATCAGCTCGGGGAAACGTGCGAACGCGTCGTCGCCGATGCGGGTGCGGGTGACGCCGGGCGAGACGGAGTTGACGCGGATGCCCCGCTTGCTGAACTCCTTGGCCATGTAGCGGGTGAGGACCACAAGACCGCCCTTCAGGCTCCCGTACGCCGAGTAGCCGGGCTCCAGGCCCAAGGATTGGGACGAGCTGCTCGTGGTGTTGACGATCGCGCCGCCGTCGACCATCAGCGGCAGCAGCGTCTGGGTCAGGAAGTACGGTCCTTTGAGGAGTACGCGCGTGAGCCGGTCGAAAATCTCCTCGGTGGTGTCCTCGAACAGGGCCATGTGGCCGGCCCCGGCGTTGTTGACCAGGAAGTCGAAGCTGTCTCGCTGCCAGGTGTCGCGCAGTGCCGCGATCACCGAGTCGCGGAAGGCCGGGAACGTCTCGGAGCGGCCGACATCGAGGGGGAGTGCGACGGCCTTACCGCCGTCCTTCTCGATCGTCGCGACCGTGTCCAGAGCTCCGGCTTCGTTGCCCTGATAGGTCAGGATGACGCCTGTCCCGCGCCGCGCGAGCTGGACGGCGGCGCTCTGCCCGATGCCCGAGCTGGCTCCGGTGATGATGGCGACGCGCATGATTGAACCATCCGTTTCGTTTCGTGGATTCGATAGCTGTAATAACAACAGCTCCACGTGCGCGGAGGTAGAAGAAAGCTCGCGACGCCTTGCACATTCCTACTGAATCTTCAGTTTGCTGGTCGTCGGCGACAAGGGCCCGAACAGTCACGGCCCCAACCCTGAAGATCAACCGTTCGGCCGAGGATGTTATGGACTCACGGTCGATGCCGGCGCCGATCCGGAACCGCAAGATCAACCCCATGGCACACGACAACCTCTGTCCAGCGCGAAGAAGCCCCGTGCTTCTGGCCGCCGTCGCGGGACTGCTCGCTCTCACGACCTCCATCGTCTGGGCGCCGGCCCCCGCCGCTGCCGCGGTACCCGGCACGCCGTATCTCCCGAAGCCGACCGGCCCTCACCGGGTCGGCACGACATCCCTGCACCTGACCGACACCTCCCGTCCCGACCCGTGGGTCCCCGCGGCCAAGGCCAGGGAGCTCATGGTCTCCCTGTGGTACCCGACGACAGCGCGTGCTGGACGGCGCGCGCCGTACGTCACCCCCAAGGAGTCGGAGCTGCTTTTGAAGGGCTCGGGGATAAAGGAGCTGGAGAACGTACCGTCAGAAGGGCTGAGCCGGACGCGCACGAACGCCTTCACCGACGCCGAACCGTCGGGACGCCGGGGCAGCCTGCCGCTCGTGGTGCTGTCGCCCGGCTTCACCTGGCCTCGCAGTTCGCTCACGGGTCTGGCCGAGGACCTGGCGAGCAGAGGGTATGTGGTGGCCGGCATTGACCACACCTACGAGAACTTCGCCACCACCTTCCCTGACGGGCGGGTCGCCACCTGCGCCGCCTGCGAGAACGTCAACGACGATGACTTCGGCCAAAAGGTGATCCGGAGCCGGACGATCGACATTCCCTTCGTACTCGACCAGTTGACCGGTCCGCGGCCCAGGTGGAAGGGCGGCGCCCTGATCAATCCGGCTCGGATCGCGATGGTGGGCCAGTCCATCGGAGGGGCCGCCGCCCCGGAGACCATGCTGAAGGATTCCCGGGTGCGCGCCGGGATCAACATGGACGGCAGCATGTTCCTCCCGATCCCCAAGAGCGGACTGGCGCGACCGTTCATGTTGATGGGCGCCCCCTCGGACGACAGCACCTGGAAACGTGACTGGGAGCACCTGACCGGCTGGAAACGCTGGCTGGTGGTGAAGGGGGCGCTGCACCCGTCCTTCACCGACTACGACATGCTGCTCCAGCAGCTCGGCGTGGACCTCGGCGGCGGCCTGAAGGGAACCCGCTCGATGGACATCACCCGCAGATACGTCGCCGCCTTCCTCGACCTGCACCTGCGCGGCAGGCCGCAATCCCTGCTGGGCAAGCCCTCCCCGCGCTACCCCGAGGTCCAATTCTGCGTGCCGTCGGCCAAGAAATGCTGATGTGAACGCCTGCGCTCCAGTTCAAGGGAGCCCACGGGTTCACCCGTTCAGAACGTGATGAATCCGTACAGCGCGAGATGGTTCGACTTCGTGCTGCCCACCGTGTGGCCGATGCTCGACGGTCGCACGGTGCCCTTGACGAACAGGTAGTCGATCTTCCTGGAGCCGGAGGTCGCCTTCGTGCCGTAACCGGTCATGCCGAAGCCGCCGAGCGTCGTCGGGGCGATGCCCGTGCGGTTGGCGTCGATCCCGATCACGCGGATCGTCGACGCGTTCATCAGGCTCGTGGCGTCCGCGCCGATATGGATGCCGGATTTCGCGATGCCCGCGGAGCCGGCGCCCGCGCAGGCGTTCGCCCCGTTCTCTTCCGGGAGGTGCATGGTCGCGGCGAACACCGGTGTTCCCGTCGCCTTGACGGTGAACTTCGCGGCGATGGCGCTCGTGCGCTTCCACTTGTGCTCGTTGGCGCTGCTCGCGTCGTTGCTCGGCGGTTTGTACAGCGTGCAGCCGGCCCCGTCGCGGTAGGACGTTCCCGGCTTCAGCCAGCCCGCGCTCCAGTATTTCGAGATGTCGCCCGACGCGAGGCTCAACGTTCTGGTGTTGTAGAGGATCCCGTTGGTCTGCTTCTTCTTCAGGTCGCCGAGCGATTGCTGACTGCACTTGTGCGTGCCGCCCCACTCCTCGGGGTCGTCCCAGGCCACGATCGCCCTGTAGGTGCCTGCCGGATAGCCGAATTTGGCCGAGAGCTGATCGGCGTACGCGGTGGCCTGCCCGGTGCCGCGCACCTGCTGCACGATCAGGAGGTCGGGTGCTTGCACGCCCGAGGTGCCGGTTCGGCCGTTGTCGTCGACCAGCATCGAGGTGAGGTGGTCCGGACCCGAGACCCGGGTGCACGAGCCGTCGGCGTTGTTCCTGACCAGGTTCTCGATGTTGTTGTTGTAGACCCGTAGGACGCGATCCGCCGAGGTCGTGGGCGCTTCGTGCGCCCGCGCGGCCGAGGGGGCGGCCGTGGTGAGTGCGACGGCCGCCGTCAGCGCTGCCGCGCCAATAGATCGATGATCGAATGGCATTGCCGCAGACTACCGATTCTCCCGGGGCGGACAAGGTGAACGCGACAGATAACGGACGATGGTCTCGTCCCGTGTGAACTCCTCCCAGAACGATCTCTCAAGGTGTCGCGACGGTACGGTGTGCCGATGGGGGACATTTACGAACTCGTGCTGTCGGTGAACATTCGCGCTGACGTGGCCGACGACGAGCTCGCCGAGCTGCGGTGGCACGTGGGGCAGGGGCCGCGGCCCGAGCGCCTGCCGATCGGCTCTGACCGATACGTGGAGACCTATCCGCTCGGTGATCCCGACGACCCCGACTGCGAGTGGGAGGACGCGGAGGTGGAGCCGGTGTTCGCGCGGCGAGGCGCCGCCTGGCGGGTAGGAGGCGCGCTCGTCGCCGATCTGGTCGCGCGAGAGCGGCCTGACGGCTGGGCGCTGACGGTACGCCAAGAACTCCACCCCGACGACTTCTACCGGCTCCGGACACTGCTGGACTGGCTCGGCGGGTGCTCGGTCGGCGCACCTGTCGACGGTGTCGAATCCTTCGTCGGCTACCTGCGTTTTCACGAGAGCACCGAGATCGCGCCACTCGTTCTCGTGGACGGGCGGATTCGCGTGCCGGAGGACGTCGAATCGCATACCCCGCACTGGGAGGACGCCACGCTGTGACCGGTCCCGTACCGCAGGTCGGCCGCGATGACGGATCAGGTCTCGATGCTCTGGGAGAGTGAATTCGAACAGGTACCGGTACCGGTGGAAATCTCAGGTCGAAAACAGGTACCGATACCTGTTCCATCCGCTGTCAGGGAGCCACTGTCAGGTGGTGGCGCCGGTCACGGTGCTTCCGGACTTGGTGATGTAGTACGTGAGCTGCTTTCCACTCCAGAAGTGGAAGGTCAGGGTGATCCGGCCGTCGTTGACCTCGGCGAAGAACTCGGGCTTCAAGATGATGCTGTTCGCGTTGTAGTCGGGCTGGAAGTTCTGCCAGAACTCCTTGTAGGTGGTCCAGTTGGCCGGTCCGGCGGGGCTGCCGTCGGCGTACTTGGCCTCCATCGTGGCGAGCTGGTCTCCGCGGAACTGGGTGGGAATGGTGAACGAGCTGGTCGTGCCACTCGCGGCGGACTGGGTCGGTGTGTCGGAGCTGATGATGCTGATCGACCATGGGGTGCCCTGGGAGAACCGGGCCTCGATGGTGGAGTTCACGCCGTAGGCGCGGTTTCCGGCCAGCCTGGTGAGGGCTGAGGCGGTGAGGGTGAGTGTGTTGCCGGAGACGGTGTAGTCGGCGCCCTGGGCGAGGTTGGTGCCGCCCTGCCGCAGGCCCTGGAAGGTGGTGCCGTTGGGGTTGAGCGTGAGCGTCCGGCTGGTGATCGTGCCGGTCCGTGGCAGGTACACCTGATCGGAGGATGCCGTCCCCGAGCGTGTGGTCCAGCTCGCCTTGAACATCTCGTAGACGCCCTGGTCGCGCCACTTCAGTTCGTTGCGGTTCAGGAACTGGCCCGCGTCCCAGACCATGGTGGTGAGGTTCCGGATCCGGGCGTGATATCCGACCGCCTCCAGATACTTCAGGAACTCGCCCCGCTCGATGATGCCGGGCCTGGTGTGATCCCAGCTGAGGAGTGCCCACTCTCCGATGATCACGGGGATTCCGCGGGAGACGAACGTGGTCCGTACCCGGTCGAAGGTACCGACGAGGTCCTGTTCGACATTGCTGTCATATCGGGTGCCGCCCGCGATGTTGACGCTGAACGGCCACCAGCCGTAGAAGTGGACCGTCGCGGCCAGGTTGGGATCACGCAGTGCGGTGATGGTGGCGTTCAACGCGTCCAGCCGAGCCTGCTCGCCGCTGGTGTGCAGGGTGGGCAGCACGAGAAGCCGGGTGGCGTTGCCCCCGCCCGACTGCCGCACGAGGTGAACGAACTCCGTGTTGAAGGTGTTCGTCACCTGGTCACCCTGATCGTCTCCGGACGTGCCCGCGAACTGCGGCTCGTTGATGCTCTCGAACACCAGCTTCGGCGAGTGGTTGCGGAAGGTGCCGGAGATCTGCCGCCACAGGGCCTTGTACCGGTTCATCACGGTTGTGGAGTCGGCCGGGTAGCCGTTGATCCACTGCCATGAGTCGTGGTGGAGATTGATCATCACGTAGAAGTCCTCGGCCAGCGACCAGTCGACGATCTGGCGGACGCGGTTCAGCCAGGCGGTGTCGATGGTGTAGTCCGGTGCGGGGCCGTGGTGGTTGCTCCAGGTGATCGGCAGCCGGATGCTCTTGTACCCCTGGGACCGTACGTGCCGGAGCAGGGTCTGGGTCGTCAGCGGATTGCCCCAGGCGGTCTCGTCGGGAATCGCGTCGAGGGTGTTGCCCAGGTTCCACCCGGGTTGCATCGCGGCCACGGTGGCCATCGCGTCCCCCGGCTGCGGGGTCGGCGAGGGGGAAGGCGTCGGCGAAGGGGTCGGGCTGGGAGACGGTCCGACGTTTCCCGAGCATGTGACGCCGTTGAGGGTGAACGTGGCGGGCGCGGTGTTGCTGCCGGACCATGAACCGTTGAAGCCGAAGGAGACCGAGGCGTTGGTCGCCACGATCCCGTTGTAGTTCATGTTCGCGGCGGTTGTCTGCGCCCCGGACGAGGTGACCGTCGCGTTCCACGCCTGGGTGACCTGCTGTCCCGATGGGAACGTCCAGGCGAGCCGCCAGGTGTTGACCGGGTCGCCGAGGTTGGTGACGTTCACGTTGGCGGTGAACCCGCCTTGCCATTGGGACGAGACCGTGTACTCCACGCGGCATCCGGTGGCGGCCTGGGCGTTGAAAGCCGTCATCGTGCTGACTGTCAATAACGCGATCAGGGTGGCGAGGGCGGCGCCGATCCGTGAGCGGGCTCTTCGTAACCTGTGCGGTTTCACGGTTGTCCTCCTTCGGGCGCGTCGACCTTTGACGGCGCCGATCAGCACTCCTTGATGAAGTGGTGTTGGACGAACGGGTAGGCGGCGATCGGCGCGACGGTGAGGACGCCGACAGCCGTCTCGCTCGCCTCGGTGGGCGGTGTGGCGGTGTCGGCGGAAGTGCCGGAGTCGAGGGCGGCCACCATGCGCGCTCCATCCGGTTGCTGAGAAAGTTTCTGTCACATAGGCCGGAAACATTAAATAAGGGGGTGGAGTGGTGCTGTCCATCCCCTGACGACATGCTCGATGAAAGGCTCGGATCGGACATGGCGGGTCCTTTCCTGATAAGGAAGGCAAAGAGGCAGGCCAAGAGCCATGTATGCTCCGTCGCGAGGGTCGCCCACGGCGACGAGAGGGCGAGAGATGAAGAAAGTTTCTGGCTACGGTTCCTGAATGTTTCAGGCCGACGATCATTCGATGAGGAGCGGGAGCGGAAATACGAAATCCTGTGGCGGAGCTCTGGACCAACGGCACGTTCGTCAACTCGGTGATCTCCGGTACGCACCCGGATCCGAGCATCCGCAGGGTCGGCGACGACTACTTCCTGGCCTGTTCCAGCCTCGAGTACTTCCCCGGGGGCCGATCCTCCACGCCGGGATCCGGTGCACTGGGCACAGGTCGGCTCGCTTCGCACCGTCGCGGCCATCCGTCACACAGCCCCTGGGCCGGTCCGGCTTCGAATCGACATCCTCGCCCCCCCGGCCCGAGGAGCGGCATCCCGTGAAAGAACCCGATAGGCTCCGTTTCGGTATCGAAGACGCGGACGGTGGGGTCGACGTGCTGGCCGAACTCGACGGCAGATACCCGTCGACGGAGGTCGCAGGCGGTTTCACCGGGCGTGTGACAGGTCTCTACGCCGCGGCGGACACCGTCCGGTGCGACTGGTTCGACGACGAGTCGCTCGACGAGGACGCACGGCGCCGTTCAAGCGAAACCCGACGGGTTGTCCTCGCGCCGTGAACAGGCCCGCGACGGCTCACCGGGCGAGAACGAAACGCGAAGAAGGGGGCCACGTTGTCGTACGTCGAGGCGGGCGGCCCGGTCTCCGACGGAGAGCACCCCGCAGGCGACCCTACGCGTCCCGTGACCATTTCCTACATCGCGGAGACCGCCGGAGTGTCCGTTCCGACGGTCTCCAAGGTCATCAATGGCCGTGCCGGCGTTTCCGCCGACACCCGTGCCCGAGTAGAGGCGCTGATCAGCGAGTACGGCTATCGAAAGACCAACCGTAAGAACATGATGGAGCTCGTCTTCGGCGAGCTCCAGGACATGTGGGGTCTGGAGATCATCCGAGGAGTCGAGCGGGTGGCCCGTGAGCACCGAGTGGGTGTCGTGCTGACGGAGTTCGGCCCTCGCCAGGATTCCACGGAACACCCGATCGACGAGACCCTGGCCCGCCGTCCGGCATGCGTCGTGACGGTGGCCCAGCTGTCGGAGGAACAGCGGAACCAGTTGCGGGCCAAGGACATTCCGTTTGTGGTCTTCGACCCCACCACCGAACTACCGGACGGCGTCCCTTTCGTCGGAGCGACCAACTGGGCCGGCGGACGGTCGGCCACCCGGCATCTCATCGAGCTTGGCCACAGGCGCATCGCGATGATCGCAGGCCCGGACCGCATCCTGTGCTGCCGCGCCAGGCTCGACGGCTACCGCTCCGCCCTGGAGACGGCGGGTCTGTCGATGGACGACAGTCTCGTCGTGCGTACCGAACTCACGAGAGAGGACGGCCGTGAGGCCGCGATCAGGCTGTTGGGAGGCCGGGAGCGGCCGACGGCGATCTTCGCCTGCAACGACCTTCAGGCACTCGGGGTCTACCAGGCTGCTCGCGAGCTGGAACTGCGGATTCCCGGAGACCTGAGCGTGGTCGGCTTCGACGATCTGCCGGTCGCCGCGTTCGTCGACCCTCCGCTGACCACCGTCCACCAGCCACTGACCGAGATGGCCGTTACGGCCACCGAACTGGCGCTCGCTCTTGGCCGCGGCGAGGAAACGCAGCAGGTCGGCCTCGAACTGGCGACCACGCTGACGATCCGGGAGAGCACCGCCCCGCCGCACCAAGGTGACTGACCAGCCGGGATGGTCTCGTCCCGCGTGAATTCCCACAGAACGATCCCGCAGGGTGTCGCGACGGTACGGTGTGCCGATGGGGGACGTCTACGAAATCGTGCTGTCGGTGAACATTCGTGCTGAGGTGACCGACGACGAACTCGCCGAACTGCGGTGGCAGGTGGGGCAGGGGCCACGCCCTGAGCGGCTGCCGATCGGCTCCGACCGATATGGGGAGACCTATCCGCTCGGTGATCCCGACGATCCCGATTGCGAGTGGGAGGACGCGGAGGTGGAGCCGGTGTTCGCGCGGCGAGGTGCCGCCTGGCGAGTAGGGGGTGCGCTCGTCGCCGATCTGGTCGCACGAGAGCGATCGGACGGCTGGGCGCTGACGGCGCGCCAGGAACTCCACCCCGACGACTTCTACCGGCTCCGGACACTACTGGACTGGCTGGGCCGGTGCTCGGCAGACGCACCCGCCGACGGTGTCGAATCCTTCGTCGGCTACCTGCGCTTCCACGAGAGCACCGAGATCGCGCCACTCGTTCTCGTGAACGGACGGATTCGCGTGCCGGAGGACGTCGAATCGCATACCCCGCACTGGGAGGACGCCACGCCGTGACCGGTCCGGCCCACGTCGTGCCGGAGGAGACGGATGATCGCGACGCCGGGCCGCACGTCGGGTGGGACGGCTGTCCCGGGCGGAAAACCCGTTGGCCGGCTGTCACGGACGACCCTAGGCTGCCGGTGACGATCACAGTGCAAGAAGCCCTCCGGAGGACGCGCCCGTTGGCCATGTTCGTGCACCTCACCGCAGCCGACAACATCCGCTCGGTACGGCGGGCCGGGATCCGCGCGCTCAGCCGCGACTCCGCGGGACAGCCGGGAGTGTTCTGCCTGCCGGTTCTACCCTCCTACCAGCTCACCCACCAGTGGGGACGGGAACTACGACGCGGCGGACGGCGCAACGTGGTCGCCGTGGACTTCCGCCTCCCCGACGACGAACCGGTCCGTGTCGGTCACTACGGAAGAGAGCACGTCGAGCTGACCGGTGCCGAGGCGGCCGCTCTGATCGCCCGGCACGAGGACGCCCGAGGCTACGAGGTCTTCGTACCCCGCCCGATCGACGCCGGGGAGATCCACCGGGTGCGGGGCGTCAACCGGGTCACCGGCTGGCGCTACATGCCTGAGGCCCACGGTCGGTTCCCCTGCCCGTGCCCGGTGTGCCTGCAGCCGGGGCAGTACGGAAGCGCGAGGATTCGCCAGAAGGCCGAGAGCCGCGGCTATTGACCTCGGGACATCGCGGTCGGTCACGTCCCAGCGCGGCCTTCACGGCGAGTACGGCCAAGGTGATGCAAAGGAGGCCTTGCCGACCGACCGGCTGATCAGATGCTCGGGACCATAGCGGGAGTGGATCTCCATGAGCCGGTCAAGGATCTCAAATAGTTGATTTTCTCATCAAGTCGGGACAATTCGCGGTGCGGCTTATATCGATCATGGACATGCAACGTTCCAACCCTTAGGATCGCAAAGCTCACGCAAACGGCCGTAGGAAAGGGGGATGGCCCATGCCTTACTTGGCGGAGATCAGCCGGTCGAATCCGACCTGTCTAATCTTCCTCGTTGATCAATCGGCTTCCATGAGTGATCCCATTGGTGGGGAAGCGCCTGGCAGTAAGGCCTCTGCGGTATCCGATGCGATCAATCGGTTGCTCACCGAGCTTTCCGTGAAATGCGCTAAAGAAGAGGGCGTCCGCGACTACTTTTACGTCGCCGTTGTGGGTTACGGTCACAACAGCGTCGGCTCGGCCTATGGCGGGGCACTGGCTGGTCGCGATCTCGTGCCGCTGAGCCAGATCGCGGAGAATCCGGCGCGCGTGGAGCAGCGCTCGAAGAAGGTCCCTGATGGTGCGGGCGGGCTGGTCGAGACCGCAGTTACCTTCCCTGTCTGGATGGATCCAGTGAGTAACGGTGGGACGCCGATGCGGCAGGCCATCGAGTACGCGCACCGTCTTACGGACAAATGGCTCTCTGAGCATCCCGCGTGTTTCCCGCCCATCATTCTCAATCTCACTGATGGCGAGGCCAACGACGGTGACCCGACAGTTGCCGCCGCCGCTATTCAGTCTTTGGCCAGCGCCGATGGCCCCGTGTTGCTGTTTAACTTGCATGTGTCGGATGCGGGAGGGTCGTCGGTGACCTTCCCAGACTCCGATACGGGCCTGCCTGACCCCTACGCCCGTACATTGTTTGGAATGTCTAGTCTGCTTCCCTCGCACATGCGTTCGTACGCCGCGCAGGAAGGCTTCGTTGTCAGCGACGGCACGCGAGGCTTCGTCTACAACGCCGACATCACTGCCGTGGTGCAGTTCCTCGACATCGGCACGCGCGCGTCCGACCTGCGGTGACGATGCGAGCCAGCATCTCCTCCCACCACCTGCACAAGGAAGGCAGCTTAGAGGAGGAGTACGAGGACGCCTTCGCGATCACAGCCGACGTGCGAGTGTTAGAGGACGTCGCGGCGGACGGGCTCGGAATCGCTATTTCCGACGGTGCCTCGGAGAGCATTCTCGCCGGACGCTGGGCGCGATTGTTAGTGCGGCATTTCACGGCAGCCATTCCAGGTGTCCTCAGCACTCGTGATGCATTTGCGCATCACGCTGTGCTGGCCACGGAGCAATGGGGGCTCTCTGTCGATGAATACGTCGCGGAACGAGAGGCGGATGGGCGTCCAATCCAGTGGTACGAGCAGCCCAAGATGGATCGCGGCGCTTTTGCGACCCTTCTGGTCGTAGGCCTGGCGGTTACACAGCAAGAAGACGGAGGCTCACTGGCGACATGGGTGGCCGCTGGAATAGGCGACTGTGCTCTTTTTCACGTTCGTGACAACCGGCTCCTCACATCGTTTCCCATGCTTGATTCCGCTGACTTCACCAGCAGTCCGGCCTTGCTCAACAGTAAGAGTCGCGACCGCGATCTCATCGCCGACCGGATGAAGACGCACGTGGGCATCCTTCGCCAGAAGGACAACCTCTATGTTTGCACTGACGCGGTCGCCGCATGGTTTCTCGGGCAGGCGGAGCGCCAGGGGCGTCCATGGGAGACCTTCGCGAACTTGGACACCGCCGGTGGCCAGACTTTCGCTGACCTCGTAGACGAAGAGCGGATGGGCGGCCGGATGCGTAACGACGATTCCACTCTGATCCATGTGACTGTGTGGTGACCGATGACCGCTGTCATACGCTTCCCGAGTGGCGGCGAGTATGTCGATGCCCTGCAGAATCCCCATCTCTGCTTCCGCGACCCTGAGCTGCAGACGGCGCACCCGCAGACCGATTCCCTTGGTCGGCCTAAGGCGATCTCCGGAAACTTCGCCAGTGTGTTCTCAGTGACCACGGCGACGGGCAAGAAGTATGCCATTAAGTGTTTCACCAGGAACATCCCAGATCAGGAGAAGAGATACCGGGCGGTCAGCGACCATCTACGAGCACTACCGCACCACTGGAAAATTGGCTTCGACTACCAGTCCACAGGAATCATGGTGGCTGGACGGTGGCACCCTCTCCTCCGAATGGAATGGGTGGAGGCTGTCGGCCTGATCCGCTGGATCGAAGAGCATCTCGGTGACCACGCCGCACTGTTCACCCTAGCTCGTCGTTTTGCTGAACTGGCTAATGACCTAGCCAGGGCCGGTATCGCCCATGGCGACCTTCAGCACGGCAACCTGCTCGTTACCCCTGATGGTTCCTTGAAACTCGTGGACTACGACGGCATGTACGTGCCTGCTCTCATGGGTATGACCGCCACTGAGCAGGGCCATCGTCACTACCAGTCCCCGAGCCGAGTCCATGCGGGACTCGGGCCCGACCTGGACCGTTTCTCCAACTGGCTGATTTATTTATCTCTGGTCGCCATCTCCGTGGACGCGACACTCTGGCACACCTTGCACGAGCCGGGCGGCGAACATCTTCTACTCATGGAAGCCGACTTCGCCGATGTCTCAACATCCACCAGGATGGCGACGCTGATCCGGCATCATGTCGCCGACGTCAGCCGGTTGGCCGCGCAGGTCGCCGATCTCTCCACTCGGCCACTGTCAGCGATACCGGACCTGGTCCCACTCCCTGAGATCTTCGTCCCGGCCTCAAGCAAGCATGCGCCCGCTCAGACAGGGTTGCCAAAGTGGATGGCCGGCCACGTGACCCAGGAGACGCCGTCATCGCCACCGGTTCCCTTACCGCTTGGTGATCACCGCCAACTAGTGCGGTTGGCCCGCCTCACCATGCTTGGGCTGGGCATCACGACCACTCTGTCAGTCGTGATGGTTACCGCAACAGGCTTGGCAGCGAGCATGACAGCGGTGCTCGGGTTCGCTCTCGTGCTTCTGTCCAGCCGGATCCTTTATGCCTTTCTGCCGGCGCACAGAGTTCGTAAGGCGATCGCGGACCGGCACCAGCAGGCGCACCGACGAACCAAGCTGGCAGCCAAGGAGACGGCGAACCTTGAGAAGGAACGCGACCGGTGCCAGATGGACAACGTGCGACAGACGCAGGCCAGTTCCAAAGAGGTCCAGGATCTGCGGCAACGCCAGCGTTATGAACTCGACGCGTTCGACCGGACGACGACGGAGGGGGTGAGTCCATTCGACGCGCGCATTCTGTCGATGTCGTCCAAAAAGAAAGGCGAGATCAACGAGGCACTGGCACTTCTGCAGCAGAAGTATGTAGACGACTATCTCAAGCGTCTCGTTCTTGGGGCTGGCCATATCACCGGCATCGGTGAGGGCAGTGTGGCCAGCCTTCGGGCTCACGGAATCACGACACCCGCTGATTTCACGGATGTCGTGTACACGGCCGGTGGTTACGGTCAACGGCCTGAGGTGCGCATCGTGCTCACCAACGGCCGATCCGTCCACGTGCACGGCGTGGGCGAGACCCGAGCCGTCGCGTTGCGCGAATGGCGCAACGCACATCTCGCTCGTGCCCTGCGGCAGCCTGGCCTGCCTACTGCTCTACCACAGAGCATGCTTCAGCAGATCGAGGCGAAGTATGCAGCCGAGCGGCAGCGTGTCGAGGCTCAGCGCGACGCTATCCGGAGAGACAGGGCGTCCCGTCGCTTTGCCCTCACCCAGAAGCAGGCCCAGGAGATAAAGCAACTGACTGACAAACACGATCTGCGAGTCCAGAGCGCGACGCTTGTGGTGCAGGACATCAACCGGCGTATCTCGGAAGAGCGGGTAAGGAACCAGGCGCTCATCCGGGAAGAGCACGACCTGATTAAGGAATTGCAGGCGTACCGACATGTCTCGTACGGACGTTTTCTACGCAAGGTCCTGCTTGGCACGGTGAGCGAGTGAGCAGGACTTTTCCAGCAGCTCCGGCGGACGATATCGCCTTGCGGCTGCGGCAGGCCGCCGCCCGCTGGCGATGGTGGCCCGTCGCGCTACTGGCCACCGAGGTGGTCTCGCTCGCCCTCATGGAGCAAGGCCTACTCGTCAACGCCGTTGGGCTGTCAGCGACCCTGATGATCGGGTTGCTCGACCGTCGCGGTGCCAAGGTTAACGTCCACTACGACCCTCAGGGCATCTCGCCCGCGTTCCACGAGATCGTCAACGCTATGAGAGGTCTCCAGCGAGCGCAGCGCCTGTGGTTTGTTGCTCACGAGCAGGCTGTTACGAACGATCACCAACGCAAGACCAATGCCGGTGCCTCTCAACTTTTCCGGCGCAAGGCCGCTCACTCTGATCTGGTCGGCCCGAAGACGCTCGTTGTGGACATTCCCGTACCGACGGTACGGGTGAAGGGTTTCAGGTTACATCTCTTCCCCGACGTGGTGCTGCTGCATGGCGGTGGTCAGATTCTCAGTCTGCCGTATCCGGCGTTGCGCGTCGCTTTCGCGTGCACGCGAACGGTGGAGAATGAGCAAGTGCCGTCCGACACGCGAATCATCGGCAGCACGTGGCTTTACGTCAACAAAAATGGCGGGCCGGACAGGCGTTTCAAAGATAACCGCGAGCTACCCATTGTCGAGTACGGCCGTCTCACCGTTACTGGACCGGATATCGACATTGACATTGTTTGGCAGTGCTCGAATGTCGAAGCGTTACGAGCGTTTTTTGCAGCTCTACGTGGGGCGGGAATGCGAGCTTAGCGCGGGCAGGCCGCGGTGGACCACATGCCAATTTTGATGGCCTTTGCGTGTTTCTCTCGCTTGACGAAATCCTTTAGTCTTTGACTCGTTAGATCAGTCCGCGCCACTCGGGCGCTGCCGTAGGTAATAGCGTGCTCATTCATCAATGAACCCATATGGTCCCAAATGAACACCGTCGAAGGGTTTTTTTCTGTGAGCCAAACGCGTGCACCGGGAGAGAGAACGGCTCTCAGTGATGCCGTGGACTCGATCGCGTAGCATTCCTGTCTTTTGGGTGCGCGAACGCCGGCTAGTCGAACCGTCCGAACTTTGCTGGTTTCCCGAAACCGCACGCGTATGGTATCTCCTCTGAGAACACGGATCACAGCGGCGCTTTGGGCCTCATTTGAAATTCCCGGGGGCGGCGTGATCGCCTGCGGTGTCAGGTTCTGCGTAGCTGTCGGTGCCGAGGGCGGGAATGCCTGCTGAGGCGAGCTTTCCTGGCTGGCCATCGCCATCGCCATCGTTGCCGCGAGAGTAACGGGAAGCGCTGCAACCGCGCAGAAGCGGAGCGCTCGCTGCCCTGTTCCCTGGCCTGGCTCCCCAGAATAAAGGGTCCGGAGGAAAGAGCCACCGCCGTTCGCGGAGATCATCAGTACGAGCAGAAATTCGATCCACAGCGCTTCGGCGCCCCAAGCTAACCCGGATTCGGAGATGGCTCCCAGATGCAGCTTGCGGGCCATCGAGGTGAACAACATGTGGGGCCAGATCGCGAAAAGCACGACCAGCCCGATGACCATGACGCCCGCGCAGCCATCGCCTGCGCTGCGCGAACTCACACCGGCGCTTACCCGGAATGGTCCGACGCCTACGCTTCCGCCAATTCCCATATCAGAGCGAATAGTACTCCGTCGCGGGCTCACGTGCACTGCCGAATCGGCTATCTGATGACCGGGAAGGTCTGCATGATGATCGAACAGAATGCTGTGCGGCAGCCGATGCGCCAACACTGTCTTAGGGATCACTCTCCGCCGACTCGTACCCGCCATCTGAGCAGGGCGAGATCCCGCTGACGAAGCGGCTGCCCGTATCTATATTTCAGAGGACACTCGGATCGATCTGTCTGTCCCGGCTTCGGATTTCGGTTCATATAGGAAGATCCTTGACGCCTCCGTTCTCAGAGATCATGCCCGAGAGGAAGGGGGTCAGGTGCCGGGGCGGTTTGCCCAGGAGCACAGCCCGCTCGTTCTCAGTGAGCTGATTCCAACCTGGTGTCGCAGGTCGTGAGCTTGCTGTGGGTTGCTGGGTTCGGCCCTGACGTAGAGAAGCCCCTGGTATAAGGGTTG